>DATNCH010000068.1:0-17091 GCA_035571655.1 Pyrinomonadaceae bacterium | reverse complement strand
CGACTCAACAGTCGCATCACCATCAACGCGCCCTCGAGCGAGACCACGAGTTCACGCAATCCGCCAAGGCCCGTGTCGTTTCCCGCGCGCTGAGCACTTCGCACCAGCGAGGTAAACTCAGCCGCCGCGACGTCGAGGTTTGCGTCCATGCCGGCTTCGCCCAGCACTTTCTCAACGGCTATGCCATCTGTTCCCATAATGAGCGCACCGAGGCTGCCCTCGGTGCGTTCGATAATGGTCTCGAGTAATTCCTTGAACATGTGGTCCTCCAATTACGGACGTTGACCGCTAAGACTTCCCGGTCTCGCCGTCGTCGCTCCGCTGGGACTGTTTGGGAGTGGAGCACCCAACAACTGCGGCTGAGTTGCAGGAGTGCTTTGTTGCAACTGTGGTTGCTGTTGCAACTGCGTCGGAGTCGGGGTGTTGCTCGGCGGATTTCCGAGTGGCACCGGCTGCGGAATCGTGGTGGAGCGTTGGTTGCCGTTGCTGACTGTTCCCGCAGTCGGCCGTCCGTTGTAGTCAGGACGATAGATGTGCGGAGTGATGAAAAACAGGATTTCGCTGTTCTGCCGCGTCGTCAATTTTCTCTTGAAGAGATTGCCGACGACCGGGAGCGACGCGAGTCCGGGAGTTCGCTGTTGAGCTTCGCCTTCTGTGTCGGCGAGCACTCCGCCCATCACAGTCGTGCCGCCATCCGGAACCAGCACTTCCGACTGCATGCGCTGAGTATCGATTCCCGGAACGCCGCCAACCGTTAGACCAGTGTTGATGGTGTTGTTTTCAATCGTGACTCGCAAAACAACCGTACCCGCATCGGTGATCTGCGGCGTGATTGAGAGACGCAGCGGCACGCTGACGAACGTGGTCGTTACGACCGCGGTACCGCTCGCTGCCTGCGTTGTTTGTACCGGGATCTGTGAACCACTTTCAATCTGCGCCGGCCGATTGTTCAAAGCCGTCACACGAGGAGTCGCAACTGTCTTCGCCTGGCCTCGCGATTCAGCTAACGAGAGTAGCGAGCTGATTTGAGCAGTACCGAAGATTCCGGTTGTCAGACCGATGATGGTGCTTGCGGCTGCTGCTGCCAGTGATTGACCTGGTTGAGTTGTATTGGCCAAACCGCCAAACACACTCAATGGATTCGGTCCTGGAGGTGTACCTTGCTGGCCCGCACCGCCCGCGCCACCGCTACCAGTTCCGCCGCCGCTACCACCTGAGCCGCCGGCTCCACCTTGTAAGGTCGGAAGTGAGTTGAGATTCAGCAAACCACCACGGCTCGGATTAAAAGCGCCGCCTGAAAGTTGCGAGCCGAGGTCGCGACTGAAGTTGCGCTGCGCGATCACGATTCGTGTTTCGATTTCGACCTGCGGTTCCGGTTGGTCCAGGATCGCGACTAACTGGCGAATCGCATCGATGTTTTCTTTAACGTCCGTGATGATCAAAGTATTGCTGCGCCCGTCGACTTCGATCGAGCCACGTCGCGACAATCTGCGCGAGATGATCGGAAGTAAACCCTGATCGCCACCGCCACCCGTCGCATCGCCACCGGCGCCACCACTAAAACTCAGATTGGTGGAACCACCGGAGAAAGCGCCCGTCGAACCGGCCGCCTGGGCCAGTGTGCCCGAAGCACGCGCGTAATTCAGCCGTATGAATTCCGTGACCAGCGGCGAAGCATCCAGCCGCGAGTCGTTGATCACCTTCTGAGTGTCAGCTTCCTTCGCCAGCACTTCAGTCGTCGCCACGCGCAGAATGTTGCCATTGACCTCGATGCCAAGGCGGTTGGCCCTGAGCACCGCATCAAGAGCGACGTTCCACGGCACATCCTGAACGTTCACTGTCACCGGTACGGCAGTAACTGACGCGTCGATGACGAAGTTCACGCCATACTGCTCGGTGATGTAGTTGAGGATGTCGCGGACGTCTGCATTGACAACGTTGAGATTGATCGGCTCACCGACGAATCCCGGCTGTCCATACTGGCGTCCCTGTTCCGACTGCTTGTCCGTCCCGCGCGTCTGGCCCACAGGAGGTGTAGGCAAAGGCGCGGCGGCTGAACTCTGGGCCGGGTCCTGTTCGACTGTGTACTTCGTGGCAGCCAAAATACCTGGGGCCGAGAGGCACAGAAGCAGCAGGGCGAGCGCGGCCCTGCTGATGGCTAGTCTAACTCGAAGCTGAAAAGACATCGTTCCCTCCTTAGGGGGATTTTCCAGTTGCATGTCGTCACGCACTACGCTCGATTGCCGGGGCAAAAAAAGCGCGCGCCGCACAAACACGACTTTGGTTCTGGGATTGTCAAAAGAGCGCCGGTGATTTCGAGAACACCTGCGCGGGTGAGTGGTCTGGTTTAGAAAACCAGACCAAAATCCATTACTGCTTCGCAGTCGCAACTGCGCCGGGCGTGGCGGCTGCGTTCACCGGGGCCGGTTGTCGCAATGGTTTGGTTTCAACCGTTCGTTCGCGACGCCCATTGGTGAAAACCGTCTCACGACGAAACACCAAACGATTGTCTTCAATCGCCACCAACTGGCCGTCAAAGAAAGGCTCGCCAGGATAGATGACGTAGGTAAGTTTGATCGGTACTGCTTCGATGATTGCGGCATAACCGCGCGGTGAGCGGGAGATGCCGATAACTTGAATCTCGCTCAGCAGTAGAGCGGTGGTGGGCTTTGGCGCGGCCATACGCGCGTTCATCGCGGCAGTTTTTTGCTGCTTGTATTGCTCGATGCGTGCCTGAATCGTTGGAATCGGCGACTGTATTTCTGCCGTCTTCATCGTCGGACGCGGTGGTTCATACTTTCTGAATGGATCGCGACCACCAGCAGAGTTCTTCTTCGTTGTCACCACTGGTTGCTGCGGCTGAGTTTCCTGGGCCACCACGCCACCAGCAAAACCACTAATAACAATCACGGCTGCGCTAAACAGAAACAGCACTGCGCGCGAGAGCATCGATGTTTCTTTGGCTTGCATCATCATGTTCACTTTCCTGGTTGCGAGGCTGGGGCGCCTTCCTTAGGCGCTGCTCCACCCTGGGCCGCCTTGGCATTCGGAGCCGGGGCCTGACTCTGTAGACGCTCTGAGGAAACGTAATAAGCAGTGAGATCGAAACGCGCATCGACAGTCTTCGTGAGCGACTGTTTATCCAACTGCTTCAATTCGAAGTTTGTGACTGAAACGATTCGCTGGTAGTGGGCCAACTGTTCGAAGAACGCTCGCAGACCTGCAAAGCCGCTGACGACCGTCACTTCAATCTTCTTACCGCTGTAGTTGTCCTGTTGCAGATCTTCTTTCGGATTGAACTTCGTCAGCACCAGACCATTACCACGTGCACGATCCTGAATTCCCTGCAAGACATTCGTCAGCTCGCGCTGTTCCGGAAGCAAAGCTTTCAATTCGGCATACTCTTCTTCACGCGCTTTATACGCGGCTTTGAAGTTGTTGAGATTCTGCTGAACGATCTGTGATTGAGCGTTTTGCTTTTTCAACTTCGCTATGTCTTCCGCCATGGTCGCCGATGCTTTGCGCGTGTCGCTGGTCACGAAATACCAGAAGCCCGCATACATGACCCCGCCGATCACCAGGAACAGGACCAGTCGCAGGTACCATGGAAGTGCTGGGAGTTTGCCGAGTTTCATGTCGTTGATCCTTTAGTCGGATGGTCCAGGTCTTACTTCTTCATTGCCACCTGGGTCGTTGGGGGCGGTACAGGCTGTGATTGCGGCTTGGGGCCGCCAAAATTTGCTTTGACCGTGAAGACAATCACTTCCGGTTTTACCAAATTAGGATCGATTGGCGCCGCCGATGAGGTTCCAGACGATTGCGTCGTCCCTTGTTTGGCTTCTTCCCTCGTAATCTCGATATTGAGATTGCTGAACAGGTTGTTGGAGAATTCGAGGCTCTGTCCAAACTTCGTCACTGAGTACTCGTTTGGCGATTCGCCTTTGATCGTGATCTCTCCATCCTTATTCTCGATGCTCGTGAGATACAGACCAGGAACGGCGTCAAAACGGCTCTTGATCTCCTGCAATACTGCGTTTGGTCCTTGCTGTGATTCGCGCAACTTCTTGATCGCCTCTATACGAGCCTGGACCTCTTTCGACTTCTTCTCGAGTTCCGTCTGCTCTTTTTGCGTCGCGATCATGTCCTGGTTGACTTGTTTCTCGTGAGCGAGTTCTTTCTCAGCGGCGGCCTTGGCCGTGTTTGAACTCACGTAGTCGTAGCCCATTGCCGCGATCATCAGTCCAAATACCGTCAGCGCGAGAAACAGCGTCTGCATGCGCGGGCTGGCGACTTTGTCTTCAACCGCCGCGACACCCTGTGGTCGATCCGTAACCGACTCGAGCAGGTTTATTTTGATCATGCTTCAACTCCTCTCAGCGCGAGACCAACGGCAACCGCCATCTCCGGCACTATTTCTCGCATGTAGTCCGGATCAAACTTGCGCGCATCGACTTCAATCTGCCGGAACGGATCGAAGACCTCGACCGGGATCTCGAAACGTCGCGCGAGAAAGTCGGGCAAACCAGGCAGTTTCGAACCGCCACCAGCCAGCAATATCTTCTGGATCGCGGCATCGCTTTCCTGTGCCGTTGCACGGTAGAAATCGAAAGTCTTCTTTACTTCCAGCGCGAGAATGTCTGAAACAGTTTCGATAATCGGTTGGATTGGTTTTGGTTCCACGCCGTCGGGCAAAGTCATACCGCGTTTCACTGCCTCTGCCTGTTCGAAACTCAGTCCGAGCTCTTTCTGCAAGAGACTGGTGTACTGACTGCCACCGGCTGATGCGTCTCTCGCAAAGACGGAACGCGTGCCGTTGAGGATGTTGATATTCATCGTCGCTGCGCCGATGTTGAGCAGCGCAACTACTTCGCCCGCTCTCGGCTGGTAATTGACCTCGTAACAGTTCTGAAGCGCGAAGGCGTCGACGTCGATGATCACCGGCTGCTTTCCTGCGAGCTGGATCGCCTGCTTCACGTTTGCAATTTTGTCGCTCTTGCACGCAGCCATGAGAACGTGCAGCGTCTCGGACGATTTGCCGGTCAACTCGTAGTCGAGGTTCACGTCGCCGATGTCGAATGGGATGTGTTCCTCCGCATGCCAACTGAACGACTCCTGCAATTCCTCCTGGCTCATTTGCGGTAGCACGATGTTCTTGACGATCACTGAGTGACCGCTGACGCCGGCGGCAACGCGCGTCGTGCGAATCTGGTGTTCGTTGAAGATGTGTGAGATCACGTTGGAGACGTTGTTGAGCTCCATGATCTGTCCATCGACGATCGTGTCGCTCTGAAGATTCTCGAAGCCCAGACTTAGAAGCTGAAGAGCAGCTCCCTTTTTGCCGAGCTCGACGGCCTTGACGGCACTCGAGCCGATGTCGAGACCAACGAGGTTCTTTTTTCCGGGGCCTTTTTTGAACATGTTAGTTAGTCCTCACAACAGCAGCAGTCCGCAATTTGTTTTGCTGGCGCAGGCGCGCGCGTGCTTTTCGTGCTCGGGGGAGTTGCCTTTTGAAAACTTTGGCGGTCAGGGAGTCGGGAGTTGGTTTCAAGGTGGCCATCCGTTTTTTTGTAAAATCGTTTGACATCACAACAGCGCGCAAAGGTGGGCTCCCGGCGGGTGTCAACAGTGAACTGTTGGAGAAGTGGTGCTGCGGCAGGAATGAAGCTCATTCGGAAACCCAGCCAAGTTGGTTAATGCCAACTTCCGTAGGCTTTGCGACCCCCGCTCACGCGAAGTGTGCCTTTTTCGTGCTCCAAAAGATTCGCGGGACTGACCGCTGTTGAACCGGGTGGGCACCCGGAGAACGGCAGGCTATGCCGTCAACCTGTGTGAGAGTACCTTAATGGGCCAAACAATGTCAACCAGTATTTTCCACTGTTTAACTCTTTGTATAAGTTAGATTAAGCGTCAGAAATGGGCCAGCATCGCCGCTGATTCTGGAATAAGTCGCGAATGCTTCCAATTCTGGTCGGACTCTTTCTCATTCTCCCCAAGCTTTAGCTTGGGGTTTGTTGCGCTACGACGCTCGAAAACCATTTAAATGGTTTTCATTATTCTGGGCACGGTGTTCCCCAAGCTGAAGCTTGGGGAGAATGAGAGAGACGGTGTTCCCCAAGCTAAAGCTTGGGGAGAATGAGAGAGACGGTGTTCCCCAAGCTGAAGCTTGGGGAGAATGAGAGAGGGTCGTATCAGGCCAGGCGGCTTGGGTCTTTTATCTTGACGGTTTTCGCAGGAATCCCAACGACGATGTGGTAGGGCTCGACGTCTCGAGTGACCACGGCGCTCGTGCCGACCATCGCATGATCGCCGACCTGCATACCCGCAAGCACCGTCGCATGGTAGGTGATACGCACGCCATTCCCGATCCGCGTACGTGGCGTAAGGACCTTGTGTATGTCGTACACGTCGTGGCTATGTGAGTAGATATTGACGTAATCCGAGATCGAGACGTCGTCGCCAATGTCTATCCCACCCCGATCGTCGAGCAGCACGTGCCGGTGAACGACGACGTTGTTTCCGAACGACAGGTTGTAACCAAACGACCACTCGACAAACTGCCAGCACTTGAAGTTCTCTCCAACGCTCCGAAAAATGAGCGGCGCCAGCAATCGGCGGAACCGGTGTGCAAGCAGGGCATTCTGTCCGAGCGGTGAGCGGTCGAACATCTGCCACAACCAGATAAACGGTTTCCGCTCCGCGTAAAGCTTCGCGTCGATGTCCGTGTAGTATTCAGGCTCGGTGGTGATATTCCGTGGGTCGAAATTGTGAAATGCGACGCGCGCGCCGAGGCTCAGATTTTCTATTTCAGGTTGAGAACCACGGAGATAGATGTCGAACAATGTGTCGCGAACTACGTCGTTGGGATCTCTTCTTCCGTCTGTGAGCGATTTTTCCAGCTCGGTTAGAAAAGCATCATAGTCCTGTTCGGCCAGGGCCTGTGCAGACAATTCACGATAGGTCATAAGACTGGTGTCCAAGCGCGCCAAGTTAACACAGGTTCGCGACAGAGCACAAAATCACAAAACAAGGTATTTGTGAATGCCTTTTGTGCCTCTTTGTGGCACGATTCCCGGCAATGAAGCTTCTTCGCCCCCTGCTTGTAGTAGCGCTGCTCCTGATTTTGATCGCGGCCGTGTGGCTGTGGTGGATGCTCCCCTCCAGAGTCGACATGGCCGACTACGCTCCCGCCGACTCACTTGTCTACGTCGAATTCAACAACCTTTCCGACGTGGCCCAGGCAATCCAGCAGAGCGACGTGTGGCACGCAACAGCTCCAATCACCGGCAGCAAAACAACGTCGCGCAGCCGGTTCATGATGGCCGCCGCGCGTGCAGGTATTGGTCCACTCGAAGCCGTGGTCTTCGCGCGCGCCCAGGTGGCCCTCGTAGTCGTCGACCTGAACGCTACTGAAGAGAACGACACGCTGCGGGTCAGACCTGACGTAGCGCTCATCGCCGAGACGCACACTTCAAAATGGCGCACGAAGGCTGCGGCCGCGGAGGTAGTCAGGAAGCTGGCGAACTTCGCATACGGAGCTTCGATGTGCAGCGAGCGAACCGCCGACGCCGATTACGTCGAATGCTCGATCGCCGGCGGTGAGCGCAAGATCGTGGGCGCAGTCGACGGGACGCTCATAGTCATCGGCAATTCAGACAACGCGGTGCGACGTTGTTTGGAAGCACGCCGTGGTAAACGTCCCAACATGCGAACTGACACTGAGCTGTTGAAAGTGCGTTCGAATGTCGCGTCCGACAAAACACTCGGGTTTGGTTACATCTCGCCGGCGAATTCAGCAAAACTCTTTTCGTGGGCGGCGCCGTTACTCATGCGGCAGGCGCCGGGGAATCCGCAGTTGGAACAACTCCTCGCCGTAAGTGCCGGGAAGATTCTGCGCGGTGTCGCATGGACCGCGAGTCCTGCGAAAGGTGGGCTCGAAGATCGTTTTCTTTTCTCGCTGGAACCTGGAGTGGTTGCACGTCTGCAACCGGCTTTCGAGACTGCTGAACGGGATGAAGATTTCTGGAAACTCGTTCCGCAGAGTTTTCAGTCGTTGACGATCTACCGGAGCAAAGCGCCGGCTCTAGCCTGGAGCTCGCTGGATTCGGCGGTCGCATTCAAACTCGACGCCGTGCCGGCGGTGTTGTTTGGTTCGTTGTTGAGGTCGAGTTTGTCTATCTATGGAATTGAGAATCCGAAGGAAGTGCTCACCACACTGAGCCCGCCGCTGCTGACGTTAAAGCCGTCGAATGCGGCCGAAGGATCGATTCTCGTCGCGCGTGTGAGTGATGAAGCAAAACTCCGGCAATCGTTGATGAAGGACGTCTTCAAGGACGGCAAGGGAGAAATCCTCGAGGGACTCGGATCAAGTCCTTCTGCCGACAAGGAGTTCGCGGCAGTGTTTGCGGACGGTTACGTGTTGCTAGGCAGGACTGAGAACATGAGGTCTGGTCTGGCTGCACTCAGAGCGCCTGAGACCGATAGAAGAGCCGATGTGAAAGAATCAGCACACGAGAGTTCTGCACCGATAGTCACTTACTCGAACGACGAAGAACGATTGAACAACTTCATCACGACGTTGCTGAAACTCCAGGGCCGATCGCTTTCGAGCGAAGAAGCTGCGAACCTTCAGAAGACGCTGCGACGTTCCGGTTTTTCGTCAACTGAAACCAGGTTGAATGCATTCGGGATCGAACGTACGACACGTTCGGCGTTCGGGCAGTTTGGCACGTTGGTTTCCCTGCTCCAGGCTGATAATTCCGCTCGTTGATATGTCTACACTTCTACTGGGAACGCGGAATCCGGGAAAGGTCAGAGAGATCACGAGCATCCTCGAAGATTCCGGCTGGTCCTTTTCTTTGCCGCAGAAGAATATCCCCACACCTCCGGAAGACGGCAAGACTTTTACTGACAACGCTACGGCCAAAGCCCGCTTTTACGCCACGGCATCCGGACTTTGGGCGTTGGCTGACGATTCAGGATTGGGAGTCGACGCACTCGGAGGAGCTCCGGGCGTTTACTCCGCGCGCTACGCCGGCGAGAACGCCTCGGATGCTGACAGGCGTGCACTACTGCTGTCCGAACTCGCGAACGTGAGTGCCCCCGAGCGACGTGCGCGCTTCGTATCAGTGGTCGCGATCGCGAGTTCTGACGGAAAAGTCCTGAACGTCTCCGAGGGCGTTTGCGAAGGAACAATAACCTTCGCACCGCGCGGCGAGGGGGGCTTTGGCTACGATCCGCTTTTCATTCCCGACGGCTATTCTGAGACCTTCGCCGAATTACCAGAAAGCGTAAAGAACCGCATCAGCCACCGCGCCCGAGCGTTATTCAAGACCCACGAGTTCCTAAAATCCTATAAATCTGAAATCCTGTAACAACTTGACCATCTACGACTCGCTTCATAGAATGCCTCAACCTTCGGGGCGTAGCACAGCCTGGTAGTGCGCTCGGTTTGGGACCGAGAGGTCGGAGGTTCGAATCCTCTCGCCCCGACCAAAAAGATCAATAATTTACGGCCGCCATCATCGGCGGCCGTATTTCATTTGTGGCCAAATGTGGAACATTCTTCTCGACCAAAGCAACTTGACGTTTGGCCTTCCTCTTAGCTCCGACAAGGCAGAGCAGGAAACTGGTCACGGGAAGCGAACGGAAGATCGTTCACGTGGGCAAACAACCTACTAACGTACGGATTAAGGGGCTAGTTGCATGAGGATTCACCCACTTTGTAGCTCCTTTGGTTGTGACACTGCCATTCGCTCTGAGCAGACACGTTGTTGATCACTGGAAGACTATTGAGTGGTAGCTTCTTGAATTGAGAGGCTGCGTCACCCGTTCGATCACCTGCTTTTGTACTAACAGATTGATCATTGTGTATAACAAGAATTCCCTTTTCTGAAAGATCACGTAACAGATGATCAAAGTGCCGAGGTGAACGATGGATTCCCTTCAACACCAAAATCTTCTGAAGAGATGACGCACTGTGAGGTTTGTATCGGAGAGCCTTTAAGATTTCGGCCTGCCACGGCGGCAGGATCCACCAGTCGGTGGTCACATAATTTACAACAATAAGCCGATTCTTGACGTGCCAATTACCAGGACGCGCTACGATATAGGGGCTCGTCTGATAATTCGTGTCGACATTTTGAGAGCGGCTATAGCCGCTCTCAAACACTCGAGGAAGTTCTTTCGGAGATATTGAATGTGCCAATTTAATGCGATTTAAAACCTTGCGAACTGCTGAAGCTGCGAGAATAGTCTGCGCTCGCTTTTCAGCGGTCGTCCTTTCTATTTGTTGTCGTTCTTCCTCGTTGACAATAAGAGCAAAGATCCACGCCTGCGGTCCTTTCAGCCTTCCTATAAACCAGCCGCTAGTCATGTGATCGAAATAGAATTCAGACTCATTAAGAGTTTCAGCCACCTTATACTCAAAAGGATCGTTCTTCATGGGTTCATCGGACTCGATAGCTTCAGCCATATAGAGTCGCCCCATCCGTTCTACGCCTTGATTACTTCCTTCGACCGTGCAGAACAGTGAAGCCGTAATATCCTTGTAATGTGGAGCAAGGTCGAGAGTATCTTCATCCCAAGGCTTGCCGCGGAGACCCATCTGCTCCAAATTCCGAAATAGGGGCTGACCGGGCGAGACGATGAAAGGTTCAATGTTAACCCGCAGACGTCCAGGAAACTCGCGTTGAATACACCGGATTTGCTCAATAGTGTAGACAAAAGCGCTCCTGCTATCGCCTGGAAATCCGGGAATAATTCCCGCTACGACATCGATTCCCGCACCTAAAAATGCTCGAAGAGCTTGGATGTTATGAAGCTCAGTGCGACGTTTTTTCATGAGCATGAGCGTTTCGTCCGACATTGATTCAATTCCGATGAACACTACATCGCAGCCCGCACGTTTTAACAATAAGGCTGTTTCAGCATCCATCTGGGCGCGCATAAATCCACTCCAAGCAATACGAGGCTTCCGATCTATCATGGCCTCAGCAAATTCTCGAAGTCTTGCTGGATGACCGTTAAGTAGCGAATCCGTGAAAGCGATATACTCCGCACCATATCTTTTCTGCAGCTCTCTAATCCCAGCAACTGCACTTCCAGAGTTGCCAGGTCTGAATCGCCTCCAGAACACCCATTCACTGCAAAATGTACACTTGTCAGTGCAACCTCTGGACAGATGATAAGGCACCGTTCGCAATGAGCCGTATTCTTGATAAGAGAGTAACGGCATCTGATCGAATGAGGGCACCGGTATCTCATGTTGCGCGAGCAGTGGCCGTTCCACACCTTGCATTATTCGATTTTGACTGTCGAGCGAAAGCGTTCCGGGCACAGGGTTCGAATCACGCGTTTTGCTGGTTACGACCGAGCAATAGAGATCAAGAAGGGAAGATTCACCCTCACCAGTGATAACGTAGTCAAATAATCGACTGCGTAGTGCAATTGCAGCACTCGCACGACTCTCGGTAACCTGCGGTCCACCTGCGACGATAATTGGAGGCTGGGCGCAGCGCTTTAGGTGAGCTGCAAACAGAAGGCTTGTTAGAAAATTTGAAGTCCAGACTGAACAGCCGATAAACTTAATACCGTTAAGTGATTTTGCTACTGACCTGAAATAGCTATCGAGAGAAATTAGGTAGCGGTGCAAATAGGATTCAGACATCCCTCGATGACGACAATAACGTTCTAGAACGTTAGCGATTTTCTCTGTTGGCTCCTGCCCGGTTTCACAGGCGTCTACCAAGGAAAGCACCAGCGGAAGATCAGGCACATCCATCACATAGGCTTCGCCAAAAACACCTGTATGTGTATAGGTCGGCGCATACGCCTCGGGCACACCCAAACGAAGATCGAGGAAACCGAAGTCAGAACAACCCTGTTTTTTAGCATAAGCCAGGAGATAGGCGATTCCGGCAGGGGGTCCAATTGAGTAAGGCGGGACCACGCACAAAAGTGCTGGCTTGGAAATGTTAAGCCGTGGGCGCATCATCAAATCTAATCCGTCATGCTGCTTACGCTAGAGCAGCGTCAAGCAAGTCACCCGACTTGCCTTCGAACAAGGCCAGTTTTCACACGAATACAATTGCACGCCGATCGGCGTACCATGCCCGATATTACGGACAATCGATTCCGTATTTACTTCTTTCTAGCTGTCTTTCGCGCTGGCTTTCGCGCGGGTTTCCGAGCTGGCTTTCTTGCTGGCTTCCTCGATGGTTTTCTTGCTGTTTTCTTAGTTGCCATCCTTATGCTCCTTCGCAGATCACAAGTTACCTAAGAATTATGAGACTGGGATCGCCAGAGGTTTCCGAGGCCCGCTGCACGTTTTTACAGAAGAACCATGAACGCCTAGACAAAGAAGGTTAGAGTCGCCCTGGACCCGAACGTGTGAAAGGGGAAAATAGTACTCTCAACAAGACCTGTCAACACGTAAGTGACGCATATAAGTAATGTATATCAAAAAGTTCTTCCCTTACGGCGGCGCGGGGAATCCCATTCGCTTGATCAGATCCTTAAAACGCGCGTCATCATGAAGCGAGTCCAGGAACGGGTCCACATTCATCCGTCCAATGTCCCAATCGTGGGCCGCGAAAGCCTTCTCAAGCCATGCGAAAGCTTTGTCTTTATCACCTAACAATGCATAAATCGCGGCGGGCCTGTAGCTCACTAAATATGTAGTCCTGCCAAGTTCTTCAAACTTTCTTAGTATCTTCTCGGCTTCCTGCCGGCGACCTGCTTTAGCATAAGCAAGTCCCACCACAGAAAGGCAGTCTTGATCAACAGGATCAGTCCTCAACGTGGTCTCGCAAATCGAGATCGCTTGCTCGTACATTCCGCGGGCGACATAGGCAAGACCCAGTGCCACCCGCGCTGTAGGATGGTTCGCGTCCAGCCGAAGCGCTTCAATTCCCTGTTCCACCGCCAAGTCATACTTGTGTGCATATGTTAAGCAACTGGCGAGGTTGGCTGACGCCGGCACCGAAAGTGGGTCAAGCTCCAGAGCCCGTTTTATTTCACTGATTGCCTCATCAAATCGACCCACTGGAGTAAGACATGCAGCCCCGTATTGGTAATGCGTTAAAGGTATTTGTGGATTGAGTTCGATCGAGCGTTTGTATTCGCGCTCAGCCTGTGACCAGTTCCAATCGTAATCCGCCAGTATCTTTGCGTAGGCAGCATGCGCTTCGGCCAAATCGGGATCTATCTCGATTGCCCGCTGCGCAGCCACCTTTGCTTGCGGAAAAACCTCATTTGGCGCTGCGTAACCATAGGGCGACATAACCGCGTAGGAGTCAGCAATACCCACATATGCAAGAACGAAATTTGAATCGAGACCAATCGCCTGCTTGTAAAATTCGATGCTGCGAAACACGTCATCTTTGGTTCTTCTGTTAAAGTAAAATCGTCCTTTCAGATAGAGTTGATAAGCTTTCGAATTCGCCGTGTAGGTCTTTGTAATTTTAGCCTGGTCCGTGCCTGATAGTTTCGTTTTCAGTTTGCTTGAAACATCAAAGGCAATCTCACTTTGTAGGCCGACCAGGTCGGCTTGTCTCCGATTGTATTGTTCGCTCCAAATAACATTTTCAGTTTGCACATCGACGAGTTCCAGAGTAAGCCTTAATTGGTCGCCGTATTGACTGATGCGACCGTTTAGAATTGCCTGCACGTTTAACTCCTTGCCGATCGTCTGCGGTGTCGTTTCCTTTCCTTTGTAACGAAAAACTGATGAGCGTGCTTTGACAGTAAGATTCGGCAGTTGAGACAGACTACTGATGAGCGCTTCAGTCATTCCATCCGTAAGGTACTCAACGTCCTGATTGGAGCTTTCACTAATGAACGGCAGTACGGCGACAGATCTAATCGTGCTGGCTGAGTTGCGCCCCCAGAAATGGAGAGTAACAGCTCCGGTTACAACCAGGAGCAGCGCAAACGCAGTTGCCAGTTTGTGCTTCTTGATCCCACTGACGATGTACTCGGCGCTGGAAACAATAGACGGCGCAGTAGCTTGTGCTGTCGGGGCCGCACCAGGCGCAGTGGCAAGGGCATTCTGGACATTGCGCATCGACGTCGCAGGGCGTAATTCCGGTGCTGCGGTGCGGTCAATTTCCGCATCCAGGTCGAGTTTGCGTTTGAGATTTCGCAAGTCGATTAGCAAATCCTTTGCTGTTTGATAACGCTCGTTGGGATCTTTCGCCAGCGCCTTAGCGACAATATCTTCCAGACGTTCCGGTACTCCTTCCGTGAATCGGGAAAGCGGAGTTAGCTCCTGCTCCTGAATCGCGATGATTTGTCGATGCACGTCCTTGCCTTCGAATGGCAGGCGCCCAGCAAGCATTTCATAAAGCACTGCGCCCAAGCTCCATATGTCGGTGCGATGGTCCAGAAGTGCTGAGCCTTGTGACTGCTCTGGTGACATGTAACTGACTGTGCCCATCACGATACCCGGTTCCGTATTGACCAGCAGTTTCGTTCCTGCCTCTGAATCGATGGCGGGCTCCTGGGCCAGAATCTTCTCGATCGGTTTAGCCAAACCGAAGTCGAGCACTTTGACGATTCCGTCGCGCCGCCGGACCATGACGTTCTCCGGCTTCATATCGCGATGCACGACATTCGCTTCGTGCGCAGCATCGAGTGCCGCCGCAATCTGGGTCGCGATGTCGAGCACCTCGTGAAGTTTGATTCGGTGGGTGCGCAAGTACTCGCGCACGGTAATACCATCCACATATTCCGTAACGATAAAGCGCGCCGCGTCGTCTTGCCCAAACTCGTAGACCGTTAGGATGTTCGGATGATTGAGCGTCGAGACAGTCCTGGCTTCCTGAACGAACCGCTGCATCCGTTTCGGATTAGAAGCGACTTCTGCGGGCAACAGCTTGATGGCCACGGTGCGTTCCAATTCGCTTGTGTCCTGGGCCAGATACACTTCGCCCATGCCGCCGGCTCCGAGCTTTGAGCGGATTTCGTAACGGCCGAGTTTTCTTCCGGCAGCAAGAGTCATGAACACGACTCAGGTTTTAGTGTTCTCGCAGTGGTAGGCGAGTTTGAGCGCTGCTGGGCACACGTGCACCACGACAAAACCCGTCTAGATCTTGAGACAATTTGCGCGACAAAATGGATTTCGTCAATAAAAAATGGTCACCAAAAAGCGGCCGTTACGTCGAACCAATGACGCACTCGGTCGGATAACTGAACTGCTCGAGCGCAATGACGCTCGCCTCAGCGACGTCACGAGAGAAGTGGCGTTACCTGTATTTCTTTGAGCAAGTAGCGCTCTTGGTACGAGCTCGTTTCTTACGCGAAGCGCTCGCATGATACATGTCCTAAACAGAGCGTGTGGGTAAAAATTGTGGCCAATTTGTGGACAGAACTTGCAGTAGATCGCCCTGACGCGATGATAACGAATGGGAAGGAACCGCAAGACCCTAACGAACTCGTGGTGGCTGCAACTTAACCTCGCGATTTTTATCCAGTTCAAGATACATATCGCTGTGCGGCTTAGATGGGTCGCCGATGTCTGAAAAGAAGACCAGGCCCTTGCCTTAATGTAAGTGCGACTTTAGTATCACTCTATGCGAACTGAACTCGTTACCACACTGAAGCGCCGAGCCACAGAGATCCTCAACCAACTTGGGAAGGATCGAGAGCCGATCCTCATTACGCAGCATGGCATTCCATCAGCATATCTCGTCGATGTTGAAACCTTCGAAACTTTACAGCGTCGCATGACATTGCTCGAAGGCATTGCTCGCGGGGAAAAAGCAATTGAAGAAGGTCGGTCGCTCACTCATAAGCAGGCAAAGCAACGGATGTCCAGATGGCTGAAGTAATCTGGGCCGAACCAGCACTCAACGATCTCGACGCAATTGCAGACTACATTGCACTAGACAATCCCGAAACGGCACGCCGGCTGGTGCAGAAGATCTTAGAGCATGTCGATCATCTTGAAAGCCACCCGAGACTTGGCTCAAAACCGCAAGAGCTCAAGGGCTGGCGTTATCGCCAGATCGTCGAGCCGCCGTGTCGCATCTTCTACCGCGAAGACTCTGGACGAGTATTGATACTTCACGTCATGCGATCAGAGCGCCTGCTCAGGCCGAAATTACTTAATGATAGAGAGCAAGGTGCTGGCGGCACCTAATTGAATTTGTCTCAGTGGAGGGTTCACCCCATTTATTTGCGGTCAATTTGTGGACAACTCAGCAAGTGCTTGCAATTAAGCTAAGGTGAGTCGAAACACGGTTGCGTGATGACAGTTCGACACAATCGATTCAATTGTTTTTTGATGTAGAGAGCGGACTTCTCTTGCGGAGAGTTAATGTGACCAACGCGACGCTGGGCCCACTTAACGTGCAATGGGATTTCAGCGACTATAGAGACGTTAGCGGCATCAAGCTTCCCTTCCTCGTTCGTACCTCCGACGTCGTCATACGATCGGTGGACCGTAGATTTAGTGAGATCAAATTAGATTCCTCACTTAATGAAAATGTGTTTGATGTTCCTCGCGGTCCTTGAGATATGGGGGGGTTCGCACCAGAGGGATGAATCTGTCAGCGCATGATCCCCTCACGTCGATTTCGGAGCGGATAGGGGTCATGTAAATCCAGGCTAGCGGCGCTTACTCTTCTTCACCTTCTTCCTCATACTTGCCGGCGAAATCCTTCAGACGCTCAGCAGCGAGTTTCTCAAGCCTTCGAGCCTGAGTTAATAGTGTTCTACGAAGCCCCTTGGAAACTTTGCGCTCACTGATGACACGCGCCAGACTTGCAATCGTATTCGCACGTCGTGCGATACGAATGTCGGGATGTTTGCGAAGGGGATAGATATCATCGGGAATAATTCTGCCGCGGTAGTCTTTCGGAAGTTTGAAGGCTGCCGTCTTTGGTGGTGGCTTTTCATTCAAGACAGCGTTGAGTTTCGACTCTCTGAGAAGCTTCTGATAAACCGTGTATTCGGCTTGTGCTAGCAATTCAAGGGCTTGATGCTTTTCAAGTCTGTGAAAGTTCAAAGGCCAAACGCGGATTTCTGCGACTTCGAAGGGATCAAGGACGTTCATCGCGACGGCATCTGTTCGCTGATTGGTTAGGTGCCGAC
>DATNCH010000067.1:0-30833 GCA_035571655.1 Pyrinomonadaceae bacterium | reverse complement strand
GTGATCATGAGTGATGTTGTACTGATCAGCGATGCGACGAAGTGAAGCCACAAAAAGGCACAAAAGAAGGCACACAAAAAGATGGCTGAAAAGCGTGTTGGTGTTTTGACGGGTGGCGGGGATGCGCCTGGGTTGAACCCGGCGATCAAAGGTCTGGTCTATCGAGGGTCGGAGCTGGGGCTGCGGGTTGTTGGTTTGTTCGACGGCTGGAGGAGTTTGCTGAATCCTGTTCCTGATGTGTTGCCGCTCGATCGCGAGACGGTGCGACGCTGGGACCGCGATGGCGGAACGAATCTCGGCTCGTCCCGCACCAATCCTTTCAAGCAGGTAAATGACGAAGGCCAGATGCAGGATCGGTCAAATGAAGTCGTCGAGAATATCGAGCGGCTCAAACTCGATGCGCTGGTGGTTTGTGGTGGTGAAGACACACTGGGCGTGGCTGCGGTTCTTGCGCAAAGAGGAGTTTCGATCGTCGGTGTTCCGAAGACGATCGACAAAGATCTTGCTGGGACTGACTACACGCTTGGCTTCGATACGGCGCTCAGAAATATTACGGAAGTGATCGAACGCTCTCGCACGCCTGCGGGATCTCATGGGTGGGTGCAGATTGTCGAGGTGATGGGACGGCACGCCGGGCATCTGGCGCTCTGGTCTGGTGTCGCCGGGCAGGCGCATCTGATTTTGATCCCCGAGCATCCGTTTCGTTACGAGCGGGTTTTTCATTTGTTGAGTGTTCGACTCGGCGAATCGAATCTGAGTCGAGGTTTGTCGCCGCGGCCTCGCTACTCTGTGATCGTCGTCGCTGAAGGTGCGCGTGCTGAAGACGGTGAGATGGTGACGATTGACGACCGTCACGATGCGTTCGGACACGTGCGGCTCGGTGGGATCGGCGAGGTGCTCGCGCGAAGAATCGCGGCTGAAACGCCGTACGAAGCGCGTGCGGTTGTGTTGGGTCATCCACAGCGCGGCGGGTCGCCGAGTCCGATCGACCGCGTCATGGGAATGATGTTTGGCGCGCGTGCGGCGGAGGCGGTGGCTGAGGGCCGCTTTGGGACGTTGGTGTCTTCGCGAGGTGTTGCACCGGCGTGTGACTTCTCACTCGTCGATATCTCGACCGTGCGAGGAAAGATTAATCTCGTCGACGTCGAGCGGTATTACGACACTCAGAGATATCATCTGAAGGGCATTGGAATGTAACGTCGGTTTCACAGGATTTACAGGATTAAGGAGGATTTACATGATAATCCTGAAAAATCTTGTGAATCCTGTCTAACGCGATCTCTGCGGCATGAAAGGCTCTTGCTCCATCAGTCGCCGGTGAACGCGTGCCACCAGGTTAGGGATCGTCGGGTCGTCACTCGACTTCGGAATAATCTTCGGATCGGGAGCGATGACGGGGCGGATCATCTTCTGCTGGAGTTGTTCGCGTGCGTCCATCATCCAACCAAAGCCTCTGAAGATGTAAGTCAGCAGCGTTCGATCTGCTTCTTCAATCCCCAGTGCTTCCTGCACACACCACGCACCGAAATCCGTGTTCGCAGTCAGACGCAGCGGCGGACTGTCTTCCCTTCCCGGCTTGAGCACGCCATTCACAAACGCAGTGTGATAAATGAGCCGCGCGATCGCGAGTCGCTCGTGCTGTTGCACATTTATTGTTAGCTGTCCGGCGTCTATGGCGTTGAAGACAGGATCGATATAGATTGCCGGCCTCGGATCCTGTTGCACTTGATTGCCTCTGCCCGCCGCCGCGATCTCCGGATGGCCAAACGTCGGCAGTCCACCTGTCAACATTTTTTCCTTGATGCGCTCTGCACGTTGCTCCGGATTCAACGGTTCGAGCTCCTGAACGAAGTCAGACATGTCGTGAATCGCGCCGAAGTGACGCGCACCGTCGAGCGCCATGTGTGACGCGATGAAAAAGTCTGCGACCGAGAACGTGTGCAACGTCGCCATGTATCGCGCGACCATGCTCGAGCCAGCCGATCCGTGATGGATCTGAATCGTCCCCATCCGCTCGAGAATCTGTCGCTCGTGCTCGTTTGCGTGATGGCCGAGTATGAGACTGTATGAAACCTGAAACGCGTTACTTCCCTGCCGTGCTTCTTCCTCGACGAACTGCCTGCTCGAATTGACAAGCTCGTTCTCCGAAACGTTCGGATTGTTCATCAGGAGATAATTCATGTAGGTGGAGACTCCACCCACCGCGACATTCGCCATGTGAACCGAAATCATCTCGATTAGCAGCGACTCCGGATCGCGCTCGTCGTGCATGCCACGGTCCTGCCCCTCCTGGTGTCCGAGCTTCGCTTTGTGAAGTATCAAAAAGTGGTGCATGGCCACTTCCGGGCCCAGCCCGGGATACTTCCTGACGAACGCAGCAACATCCTCCAGTAGCGAACCCCTGAGACTCTGAAAGAACTTTTGATCTATGAAGGCCGCGAGCTCTTTGCTCGAACCGGCTTGTCCGAAGAGACCCGCGTAGATGACGTCCAACGGACCGATTTTGCCGCTCACGATATCGCCCTCTGGAACCGAACCGCGGATCGTGAACGATCTGATGTCGAGCGTAATGGTGGTGCCGTTGCAGTCGACTGGCGTGTGATGAAGTACGGGATTGGCGATTATGCCGGTTGACGCGGGCATAGTCGCGAAGTAGCCGAGCGTGGTGGCGATCTGTTTCTCACCCAGCTCGTCCGCCCGGGCGGTGGCCTGTTTTACGGGATTGAATTCGGGTGCGGGTGGGTTGACCGAAAATATCTTGTCCGTCGAATCTTCTTCCTTCATCACACGATCCTTTTTTTGGTCTAAGAATAGCTAATTCTTGCTCGCGGCACCAACCACGGAGGAATTGGTGGACTAATCACGTCAAGCAAAGTATATTTACGCCGCTTTAAATTCTTAACCGGCTGCATTCTCACTAGTAACCCTGGCTAAAAACAAATTCTTACAATGGCAGGCCCCTTACTCATCGCAACTCTCCTCGAACCTCCGTCACCCGATGGATCGGAATTAACCGCGCTGCCCGCTTCAGTCGATTGGCTGGAAGTGCGCGCCGATCTCGTTGGCGACATCGACACGGACTGGTTACGCGACCATTTTCGAGGAAGATTGTTGTATTCCCTGAGAAATCAGGACGGACCGGATCGCGTTCAGCGTCTCAGAACGGCCGCTCGGCATTACGACCAAATCGAGCTCGAAGGCGAACTCGACCTCTCCGACGACCTTCTCCAACTGATTCCTCCCGAGAAGCGCCTGATCTCCTGGTACGGAAGTGTTAGGGAGTTAACAGACCTATCGAGACATTTTGAGCGCCTTTCGTCTGTACCGGCCGCGGCTTACAAACTTGTTACAAACGCTAACACGATCGGCGAAGAGTTTCTGCCGCTCTTTTTGCTGAACTCGTTAAAGCGCACTGATACGATCGCCTTTTCGCATGGGCCGCTCGGCTTCTGGAATCGACTCGTCGCTCTTCAGTTCGGAGCGCCCGCGATTTTCGGCCGCGCCGGAAATGACTCCACCGTCGACATGGAACCGTCGATCCGAAAACTGATCGACGACTACGGTCTTCCTGAACTGAACCCCGTCACAGAGATATTCGCCATCATCGGCAATCCGATCTTCCATTCGTTGTCGCCTCGTTTGCACAATGCGTCTTACCGTTCGATGGAACATCCAGCGCTGTTTTTGCCGTTACGAGTCTCTTCGTTCGCCGAGTTCTGGAGTGAGTTTGTGCTGTCGCGAAAACTGGATACGCTCGGAATGCCGATTAACGGGATGACCGTCGCTTCGCCTCACAAGGAAGAAGCTTTAGTGAAAGCGAAGACCGTCAGCGACATGGCGCGCCAGGCAGAAGCGGCAAACATCCTGATCAGGAACAACGGCTGGTGGAATGCCGATACAACCGATCCGGACGTGATCTATACTGCGAGCCGCGATCGTAGTGTTCCAGTCAAAGCGAAACGTGCGGCCGTCATCGGGTGTGGTGGTGCAGGCCGGGCCATCGCAGCCGCGCTCGTGCAGTCGGGCGCAGGCGTCACGCTGATAAATCGTGGAGCAGAGCGCGGTGAACACGCCGCGACGCTTCTCGGATTACCATACATTCCACTCCGCGATTTCGACGCCGAAGGTTACGACATCGTCGTGAACGCCACTCCAGTCGGCCGCGACACCGAAGAAGTACCTTTCGCGGTCGAGCGTTTGAACGGCGACGCTGTCGTGATCGATCTCGTTTACGGCTCCCGGCCGACTCCGCTCATCGACACAACACGCGCGCGCCGGCAGATCGCGATCGACGGCCGCGACGTGCTGGTCGCGCAGGTACGGCACCAGTTTCGAATGATGACCGGCAAAGAGATGTCATTCGCATTGGCTCAGCAGGTGCTCAGCCACAAGAATCACAAATGATAACCACCGACACCAGGAACGACGTCTACAGCCAGCTCGATCTCAAGCCTGAGCAACAGGATCTGATCAATCGCGTCGGCGTGCTGGCGCGTGAGAAGTTTGCGGCGCGCGCGGCTGAATACGATCGCACCGCGACGTTTCCTGCCGCAGACTTCGACGACCTGTTTCGCGAGGGTCTCCTCGCGCCTGTGGTTCCGAAAGAGCACGGCGGTTACGGTCTTGGTCCATACACCGGCGACGTCTTCACGCTGTGGATGATGACGAAAGAGATAGCCCGCGTGGATCTCTCGCTCGCGCGTTGCTGGGAAGGTCATGTCAACTCCCTCGTGCTGCTCGACGGCATGGCTGGTCCGGAGCAAAAAGCGCGCTGGTTCAAAGGCGTCGTCGAGCGTGGTGAAAAGTGGGTGGCGTGGAGTGGTGAACCACAAGCTCGCAAACCTGACGAGCCTGTTCGCTTCGGCACGACCGTCGAAAAAGTCGACGGCGGTTACATCGTCGATGGCAACAAGGCTTTCGCAACCAGCGCGGGTGGCGCGCAATGGGCCATACTGCTCGTCAACACCGCTGGTCCAGGCGGGGTTCGCCATGCCGATGCCTCGGCGCTCGACTCAGTGCTGATGATGGCGTGCAACCTTTCGGATCCGAGCGTGGAGGTCGATACTTCGTGGTGGGATCCGATCGGCATGCGCGCGACAGTCAGTCACCTGGTCCACTTTCGCCGAACGTTCATTCCCGATGAAGATCTCATCGGTTATCCCGGCCAGTATCTGAAGGAAGGTTGGCAAACATGCTTCATTCCGCATTACGCGGCGACTTTCCTCGGCGCCGCTGAAGCCGCATACGACTACGCGCTTCAGTACATCACGACGCAGAAAAAGATCGAAGATCCTTACGTGCAGCACCACCTCGGCCAGATGTCGGTGAACGTCGAGACGGCGCATCTGTGGTTGCGACACGTGGCTCGGTTATGGGAAACGGGCAGGTATCTGGAAGCGCAAATCGCCGGCAGCCGTGCGCGACATGTGGTCGAACACCTCGCGGAAGACACGGTCAAGCACTGCATTCGCGCGTGTGGGGCGCGCTGCCTGATCCGGCCGAGCACACTCGAGCGGGTCTATCGAGATTTATCGTTCTACGTCCGTCACGACAACGACGATCAGATTCTCGCGACGATTGGTAAATCGATTTTAGGTCTGACTCACGATCCTTCGTTCTATAAACCGTAAGGTTTGAAAAATGCTCACCGACAAACGCAAACATAATCTTGCAATCTGGGCACTGGGCCTCGGCTACTACATCTCTTACACACCTTACAGCGGCTTAACCAAAGCGCTCTCAACGGGACTCCTCGCCGGCACGAATGGACCGGTTAAAGGACCCGTGTTGCTGCCGATCTCTGCGATTGCGACTGTGATCGGGATGCTCTCGTTCATCACCGTGAAGCGCTGGTGGAAGTATGCCGGGCGCCGTGAGTTCTTCGGTGTTCAGGTCCCGTTTCCGCGACCACTGACGTTCCTCTCGGGCGTGTGTATGGCAACCATTATGGGAACCACCACGCTCGCGTTCACTTTTGGAGGACTGTCGATCGTTGTCGTGCTGGTCTTACTGCGCGGCGGCACGCTGGTCATTGCTCCGATAGTCGATCGAATTGTCGGCCGCAGAGTCCGTTGGTTCTCCTGGACCGCAATGGTCGTGAGCCTCGCGGCGGTTCTTGTCGCGTTGAGCGAGGCGTCGAGTTACGTACTCACGATCGCCGCGATCATCGACGTCGCTGCGTACCTGACGGCGTATTTTTTCAAGTTCCAGTTTATGAGTCGCCTCGCAAAGTCGGACCAGCGCAGTGCGACGCTGCGTTACTTCGTCGAAGAGCAGATGGTCGCTTCTCCGTTGCTCGTGATTGCACTCGTGATCATGGCTTTGATTGGTGCGGGCGACGTGATGATGGGATTTCGAGAGGGACTGACGACATTTGCAACTACGCCGGGAGCTTTCTTCGCGGCTCTCGTCGGACTTTCCTACGCTGCTCTCTGCGTTTGCACGACCCTGATCTTTCTCGATCGTCGTGAAAACACCTTCTGCGTTCCGATGCACTGCGGGTCGAGCATGTTGTCGGGATTCACTGCCACGGCGATCCTTGCGTATGTCTACGGTCAGAGTTCGCCGACTGCGGCACAGAACGTGAGCGCCGGCTTGATCATCGTGGCGCTTGGTTTTCTGTCACCATTGCACCACTTCGATCGTTACCTTGCGAAACTGAAACGCGCTTTGCGACTTGAACCCGCGCCCACCGTGGTCCAGGCACAACGCCTGTTTCTGTTCGTTTGCAGCGGCAACACTTGCCGTTCGCCAATGGCTGCCGCGATCGCCAACGCAGAAATCGCCGCGCGACTGCGAATTCCGTTTGAAGCGCTCGAAACCGTGAACGTGCGCGCGCTCAGCGCGGGAGTCTCTGCGAGAGTGGGAGCGCCGCTCACCGGGGAAGCAGCGGAGGTGTTGCACTCGCTCAGTGTGCCCGTGAAACCTCACGCCGCTCGCAATCTGACGTTGGAGTTAGCTGAACAAGCGGAACTGATCTTCTGTATGACCAGCGCTCACCGCAAAGCCGTGATCGAGATGCTGCCGTCCGTCGCCTTCAAGACCTACTGTCTCGATACTGAAGTCGACATCGACGATCCGATCGGAAAAGGAATGCCTGCTTACGTCGCCTGCGCTCGTCAAATTCAGAACCTGGTGCGCCTGCGGTTCGATGAACTCGGATTGGGAGCACTGCGAGCCTAGCGCGTGCCTGGATGAGGTCAGTACCCAAACGCGGTATCGTCGGGTCAGTCTTCGGGCATTTCCACGTATGAAGTTAATCGTCTCTCACCTGGAAGCCCTACGTACTTACGTCACACGCGAGTTTTACTACATCACAACGGATCTGATGGCGAATTATGGTTGGAGGCACATCGAAACCTGGAACTTATGGAGTGGCCCCGGAACATTAAGAGAAAAACTCGTCAGAGAGTTAGGAGAAGTGCCCGACACGATTTTGTTCTGGGAGGCTTACGAATTTTTAGAAGCGCATCGCCACGAAATCTGTCGTCTGAACTGTCGGAAGATCTGCTTCGCCGACGATCTTCATTGGTGGAATCCGTGGTTGAAGCGAATAAAACTAATCAGCTTCGCATTGTGTGACATCGTTCTTTCTACTTATGCTTACGCTTGGAATCAATTCTACCGGGAGTTCTGTCGCACTAAGAAAGTACTCTGGATTCCTCACTCAGCTTCGCCGGATTTTATGCTTCCCTACAATCCTTACGCCGAGAATTCAATTTTACTTAGCGGCGCTGTAACGCGGCATTACCCGCTGCGGCAACAAATGCTGAACTTGTGTCTACAGCGCTCTTATTCATTGTCCTACCATCGCCATCCTGGGTATCACTGCGAATATAATTATAAGACCAACCAGAACATAGGATGCGGGTACGCGAAGAAACTCAACTTTCATCGGGCGGCTTTTACCGACAGTCTCATATACAAATACGTCGTTGCCAAGCACTTTGAAATTCCCGCCACCGGCGCGCTCCTGATTGCAGACAATGCAGTCAGCCCCTGGCTCGCGAAACTAGGATTCGTAGAGAACAAGCATTACATTCCAGTTTCGAAAGCGGACCTCGAAGATCGAATTCAGTATGTTCTGAACGAACGGAATCACGACGAACTCGATAAGATCCGGAGAAGAGCGCAGGATCTCGTTCGCGAAAGACACAAAACAAGCGATAGAGCGAGGCAAATAAACGAGGCGTGTGTGCGAGCTAGCTCGCAAACACGCTAAGGCATGCTCTGATGAAGCTAGTTGTAACTCATTTGGGAGCCTTGAGCAGATATGTCACGCGGGAGTTTTATTACATCATCGTCGAGCTGATGAGATCCTACGGATGGAAGCAGATTGATACGTATCAATTGTGGCAGGGCCCAGGGACAATAAAGCGCACACTCCTGAAAGAGTTCGGGGAACTGCCAGAAACCATACTGTTCTGGGAGGGCTACGATCTTTTAGAAGCTCATACGGACGATATCTATCGCCTGGAGTGTAAGAAATATATTTTTGCGGACGATCTACATTGGTGGAACGATCGAATGAGACCAAACAGGCTAATCTGCTTTGCACTGTTCGACACGATCCTCTCCACCTATGCGTATGTGTGGGATAGTCTTTATCCGGAATTTTGCGGCGCCAAGAAACTGGTGTGGATTCCTCACTCGGCTTCTCCGGATTTTATGCTGCCTTACAATCCGCGACCTGAGAACTCAATTCTCATGAGCGGAACCATTAGTCCTTCTTCTCCTTTGCGCCCCACGATGAAGTTACTGCACGACCAGGGCTCATACGCTATAACTTATCTGGCCCATCCCGGATATCAACGTCTGTATGACTACGATAGAGATCCGGAAGTAGGGCGCAGGTATGCCGAAATCATCAACCGGCACCGGGCGGCCTTTACTGACGGTCACAGATATAAATACGTGGTTGCCAAGTACTTCGAGATTCCCGCAACCGGCGCGCTATTGTTTGCCGATGGCTCTGTGAGTCCGCAACTGAGGTCACTCGGGTTCATAGAGAATCAGCATTACGTTCCAGTTTCGAAAGAGAACCTGGAAGATCGGATTCAGTATGTCCTGGACGAACGGAATCACGACGAACTCGACGAGGTACGGAGACGAGGACAGGAGTTAGTTAGGCAAAGACACAAAACAAGCGATAGAGCGAGGGAAATAAACCAGGTTTGCGCGAGCTAGTTAGAACAAGACGCGTTATGAAACTCGACGAATTCTTTCCGCATCAGGTTTGTATCAACCTGGACAGCAGGCCTGATCGCTGGCAGCGAATGAGTGCCCGGTTCGCCGAGCACAACCTTCGCAATGTCAGTCGCTTTCCAGCGGTTTCGGGAAACACACTGGAGATCCCGGGCGGCTGGAAACATTCTCGCGGCGCATACGGCTGTCTGCGAAGCCATCTCGCCGTGCTCGAAAACGCACGTGATCACAGCAAACCGAGCGTCCTGATTTTCGAGGACGACGCCGTATTCGATCCACAAATCAACACGAAATTCTCTGCCTTCGCCGAACAATTGCCCGAGGATTGGGACATGGTGTATTTCGGCGGTCTTCACGGGAAACCACCGCGCGAGGTGTCGACGAATGTGGTGCGCGTCACTTACACACTTTCTACGTATGCCTATGCGCTGAAGCACACAATCTACGATGCCTTCATTGATCTGAATCGACGCGCAGAGACGGTGCTCGACGAAAACACCCGGGCGCTGCAGGAACGGTTCAATTGCTACTGTTTCATGCCGCATCTTGCCTGGGTCGAAGAAGACTACTCAGATGTGCAGGACGAGAACGTTAATTTATGGTGGTTGCGCGAATCGCTTGTGTTGTTTGGCCCGGAGGTTGATCGAATCCTGGAAAAAACTGCCGCGATTGTTTTTCATCGTGCCGGAAGCCCGGCTGCGCAAAGAAATTTGCAGTTTGTAACCGATTACTTCGCCGAGAAATTGCCGACGGTGTCGGTGTTGGTTATCGAACAGGATAACCACTGTGAACGAAGTTGCGCCTTTAACCTCGGCTTTCAGAAGTTTGAGCGGGACAAAGATTTCTTTCTCTTTTTTGATA
The DNA here is from genome assembly GCA_035571655.1 of Pyrinomonadaceae bacterium. Classification (GTDB taxonomy): domain Bacteria; phylum Acidobacteriota; class Blastocatellia; order Pyrinomonadales; family Pyrinomonadaceae; genus PSRF01. Next base: position 20,768 of record DATNCH010000067.1, on the reverse strand, counting down.
GCGATGTTTTTCTGACCCGGGAAGACATTCGAGCGAACCTTTTGAAGTGCCGTGAATACGACTTCGCCAGCGGGTTCTCTGAGATTTATGATCTGAATGAAGGAGAGACATCGAGAATCCTGAATGATGACGTGCGCTGGAATTATCACGACAGTCGCAAGAAGACCGGCGTCTGCGAGTCGTTCTGCATTTGCACCAAACGCGGGATGCAGCTCATAGGTGGTTGGACCAACGGCGATGACGAGCGTTCGAGTCTTACGTCTGAAAAGGTGAGACAACTGCTTCGGGTCTTCTCCTCTCCAAACCGCGCGCGGCGTCTATTTACGTAAACTTATGCGCGTCCTGCTTTCATCAATTCACCAGTACCCGGCGGCGCGCGAAGTTGGCGCCGGTCTTAACCCTAAGCCATTCCCGTCCGGATCGGCGTTCTCCATCCACGATCTCCTCGCGAAAGGATTGGCGGAGTTGGGCCATGATGTCGTCTACCTGTTACCGAAAGGCGCGAGCAAGCCTTTGCCCGCGGGCGTCACGTTGGTTTCGGAACCTTGCCGCGATGTAGACGTCATCCATACCATAACCTTTCGCGACGAAGGCTTGAGCCCGGAGTTGCAGGCACTCGGCAAGCCGTGGGTGACGACTTGTCATCTCGATGGCAGAGCGCGTGGATGGCAGCAGAGCCAGACGACGGAAAACTGGATTTTCGTTTCGCGGACGCTTGCAAAACTATATGGCCGCGACCGGTACGTCTTGAATGGTATCGACCCTTCCGAATACATCTACTCCGAATCAAAGGACGACTATTTTTTCTTCATGTCGACAGTGGATTGGGGAATGAAAAAAGGGCTCGACGTCGTGCTCGATCTCTCAAAGCGCATGGGATTTAAACTGGTCGTCGCAGGCACCGGAAAAGACGCCGAGAGCATAGCCGACGTTACAGAGATGTGCCGCGGTGTTAACGCAACGTACGTTGGTGACGTTAGAGGAAAACAAAAAGCGGAGTTGCTGGCGGGAGCGAAGGCTTTTCTGTTTCCGACGAAGGTTGACGAGGCGTTTGGGTTGGGAATGGTAGAAGCCTTGATGTCCGGAACACCCGTCATTTGCAGCGATCGAGGAGCATGTCCGGAGATCATTTCTCCCGACGTGGGATTTGTCTGCCGCAACACTGAAGAGTATGCGAACGCAGTCGGACAGATCGAGACCATCCGACCACACGCGTGCCGTGATAAAGCAATGCGCGAGTATCACTATCTGAGAATGGCAGCGGATTACGCAATCGAGTACGAAAAAGAGCGCAATGGAAATTAGCCACGATTCTAACCGGATAATTCAGGGTCTCTGGATCGGGCCTGAACTCTCCACGATGGAGCAGTTGTCGATCTCTTCGTTTCTAAGCAACGGACACGAGTATCACCTGTATACCTACGGCGAGCTGAAGAACATTCCGCCCGGTACGATCGTCAAGGACGGAAACGAAATCCTACCGGCTGCCAGCATCTTTCAATACAAACACCAGGCGAGTTACGCAGGCTTCGCGAATTTCTTTCGGTATAAGTTGCTGCTGGAGCGCGGGGGTTGGTGGGCCGACACTGATATGGTCTGTCTCACGCCGTTGGATTTTCCCGAAGAACAGATTTTTGCGACCGAGATGTGTCGAGGAGAAGAGGTAGTCACGAGCGGCATCATCAAAGCGCCTCGAGGCAGTCGCGCGATGGCGTATGCGTGGGAGGTTTGCCAGAGCAAGCGGCCGGAGCAGTTGATTTGGGGAGAGACGGGACCGAGGCTGATCGGCGAGACAGTTACGAAGTTCGGCCTGGAGAACTTTCGCAAGCCGGCGCATGTTTTTTGTCCGATTGGTTACGCTGACTGGCATCGAGTGTTGGAACCCGGCGTCGACGTAGACCTCGACGGCGCTTACACGATTCATCTTTGGCATGAAAGATGGAGAGCCACCGGTCAGGATAAGGATGCCGAGTATCCGGAGAATTGTCTTTACGAGCAACTTAAAAAGAGCCGCAGATGAACGCGGATAATCTGCGTTCATCTGCGGCTAAAGACAGAGTGAAGCAATGCGTCCCACGCGTCGAGTGACGACTCCATTGAAAACCGCGTAAGGACCTCGGGGGCGCGTGCCGCAAAAGCTTTTCGGCGTTCGTCATCCCCCATCAGCGATGCGAGAGCTGTCCCGAGTGCCGAGATACCTCCGCGAACGATCAAACCGTCAACGCCGTCACGGATCAGAGACCGGGCCGCGGCGCCGCAATCCATCGCGACGACGGGCACGCCACACGCCAGCGCTTCCCAAATCGAGTTCCCAAATCCTTCGACCCATGATGTCGAAACGAAGAGATCGGCGCCTCTGAGAACAGCGTACGCATCCGCGGCAAATCCGCGAAGGTAAATCCGCCCCGGCGCCAACTCATCGATCAGACCAGCAAGCGGCTGACGCAGCGGCCCAACGCCGTAGACCTCGAGATCCCAACTCGGAAAATCACGCGCGATACTCGCAAATGCCCGGACCAACAGAGCAGGCCGCTTCTCTGGAGACAGCCTCCCAAGCGCGACGACGCGTTGTCTCTCACTCTTATCGCAATTGATAGGGGCCGGCTTAACCAGCGGATTGGGTATCGCATATGCCCTTGCGCCAAACCGCGCCAACCAATTCGCACTTGTTTCGTGAGACGCAACCACGGCGGCCGCGCCGCGGTAGAGCGCGTGACGCGCGGCCTGCCACCGGGGCAGATAGATCTGAGTCAGATCCGTGTGCTCGCAAGCAATCACCGGCACATCAGTTCCCTGCATTGCTGCGAGCACGCGCACATTCGTCATGTCAATGTGAGTCACTACGACATCGGGCGAGGAAGCAAGAATCGCGGCGCGGATCATGGCGATCAGATCGAGCTCGGCCGCGAGTTCAGGGCAACCTGCCTGCTCCAAACCCTCGATCACAGTCGAGGCGCTACTCAGTTCTTCCGCGCGTGGTTGACGTGGCCATCCGACATCACGCCTCTCGACGCGCGGGTCGACGGCGTAAGCGGGACGTGCCGAGTTTTGGGCCACGGTCAGGAGTGTCACATCCCGGCCATGCTCGACCCACGCATTCGCCAGGTTTACACAAACGCGCTCAGCGCCTCCGCCTGTCAGGCCACCAATAACCTTTGTGATTCGCATGTAAGAAGAGCGAGGCGCCGCCGGTTTCAATCGGTGGGGAAAGCAGCGACAACCTCGAGCATGAGCAGCGCACCGGCGGGCAGTGCCGAAACCTCGCACGCCGTCCGCGCCGGCAATGGCGTTACACCTCGGCCGGGAAGCCACTCAGCGTAGATGGCGTCGACGGCTTTGAAATTCTTAATGTCCGTCAACAGCAGTGTGACCTTCACGATGTCCGCAGGTGAGCAACCTGCGGCGTTGAGAATCGCGTCGACATTCGACAGCACGCGTCGAGTTTGAGCTTCGAGTCCTTCCTCCAACTTCCCCGTGTTGGGATCACGACCAGTCTGTCCAGTTAAGAAAACAAGATCGCCGGTGCGAATGGCCTGCGAGTGGGTTCCGGTGGAGGGTGGTGCGGCGTTCGTCGCGATCTTTATCTTATTGACCATCTACTTCTCCATTCGTTCAGCTTTGAGCGGGATCTCGAATTTCACTTTCACTGGACCACCGCTCAAAGGTTCGAGATCCAGAACCTCCGCCACATGAGTCGGAAACGTGATTTGCACCACGACTACATTCGTCGGGTTCAGGAAGTCCAGATCGAAATAGTGAAACTCGGTGATATTCGAAGCATAGATCCAGAGGTTGTTCTGCTGCCGGATCCAGCCGCGAAAACTGTCGCTCTCCATTGGCTCAGTTCGAATTTCGACCGGAACTTCTGACAGGATCTGTTTCGTCAGGTCGAAGTGCTCGAACGCATACTGCCAACTCTGCTCGTAGGATCGTTTGCTCGAACCGCGCGAACGAGGCAGCGACCCCTCCTGCTTGAGCCGAATGTTCTCCTGCACGAATTCTTCTTCCGCACCTTCGACTTCGTAATCCGCGTTTGTCAGGCGTTGCAGAAAGTGCTGGACGTCGCGACTCGAGGTAAACACGCGCTGAATGATCTGAAAGTAGGTAATCGCGGTGGGGTTGATGTCGAAAATCGTGATCCGCCTGGGCCGCCAGAGAGGAATGAGGTTAAGCCCGTAGAGACCGCCGACAACGCTGATCATGTGGATGTCGTCGCGTCTCTCCGGCGCCACGCTGTCGTAGTGAGCTTTGATCTCGGCGAACTCAGTAAAAGATCCATCCTGGAAACCGTCATCCGTCCCATAGAAGACGTTCTCAGGGTGATGATCGTACATGTGTCGATTGAATGCTCGCGGTGCTTCTGTCGTCACGGTCCCTCTTTTCCAATTTGAAAACGCCGGAGGCGTTGGCCAATTTCAGCCCAGGGTTGGAGCGCAAGCGACAACCCTGGGATCAAGATTTTAAATAATCATTTAACCCTGAAGGGGTTCGCCAACCGCCTAACCCTTTCAGGGTTTAATCGTTTTTCCATTGCGTTCCCAGGGTTCTCGCTCCGCTCGAACCCTGGGCTGGAATTAGCCAACGCCTTCGGCGTTAAAAGAGCGTTCGGCTTCGGCCTCCTAATCACCGGCGTTAAAAGAGCGTTCGGCTTCGGCCTCCTAATCACCGGCGTTAAGAGCGTTCGGCTTCGGCCTCTCTAATCAATGGCATCACCTCGCGGCCGAAGATGAGCATCTCGTCCAATTTGGGCCAGCCTGAGATGATGAACTGAGTCACACCAATTCGCCCATACTCCAGAAAAATGTTTGCCAGCTCTTGCGGAGATCCCAGCAGCGTCATAGCTGACGATCCGTAATGAGGCACCAGCCCTGCCCATAAGTTGCGGTTCAGCCAACCGACGTTATCCGCGGCGGCGAGCGCTTGTTTTAGCGTCTGCGAATCGCTGCCGCTGAGAATCCCGCGCTCTTCCCTGCTTATATCCTCGCTCGGCAGCATTGAATTCGCGGCTTCGATGGCTTCCTCGCGAGTCGCTCTGCAAATGACGCATAACCTGAGAGAGACTTCCACTCCCCGCTCTCGAAAACGAGCCACCAACGGGCGCAGCTTCTCCGGCGTATCAATTAATCTTAACCAGGAAGAACCATGAGCCAACGCTAGTCGCTGCGCCTGTTCGGAATGTCCGGAGATGTAGATCTCAGGAGAAGACCTATCGGGCGCAGTAAAAGGCGTCAGCAGCTTTCCCCCTTCGACTCGACAGTACTTGCCATCGAAATTCACGTCACCTTCGTTGCGCCAGAAAGCACGACATATCTCCAGGTATTCTTCCGCGCGCGCATAGCGCTCATCGTGGTCCAGAAAATCGCCATAACCGCGTTGCTCCACCGGGTCGCTGCCCGCGACGAAATTAAGCGCAACACGCCCGCCAATCAGACCAGAGACAGTATTGATCTGCTGAACGAGCGTTGCTGGTTGCATCAATCCGGCGCGGTAAGCAACGATAAATTTAAGGCGCGTCGTCGCCTGGCCCACCGCGGAAGCGATAAAAATCGTGTCGGGTTCATAGTAGCTGAAAGAAAGCAGTACCGACTCGATTCCCACTTCCTCCGCGACCCGCGCAAAGCTGGTCCAACCCTCCATGTCAGGCAGTGCAGCCGGCGACGTGCTTCTGGTAGTCAGCACTCGCGACGTCGCTTGTGGCGTATTCAGTGCCACCTCGCCGCCCTTGGGAAACATCCAGTGAAATCTCAGGCTCATACTGACTGCTCGCCTTCCCTGATTAGCGGAAGCACCTTCTGTCCAAACGTGACCACCGCGTCGAGTTCCGGCCATCCCGACATGATGAACTGAGTAATGCCGATTCGTTTGTATTCGAGAATCGCTTCTGCGAGATCGTTCGGCGTTCCTAACAAGGTCGTCCATACGGGACCGAAATGAGGCACGAGACCGGTCCAAAGGAAGCGGTTAAGCCAGCTTGCTTCGCCGCCGAGTGCCGCGCCTTCGCGGTACATTTGGGAATCATTCTTTACGGAAATGCTTCGTTCGTGACGTCCGACGTCGCTATCAGGCAACAGAGAGTGGGCAACCCGGATCGCGTCTTCCCTCGTGTCCGCGCACAGCACACACATTCGCAGACAAACTTCGAGACCAGACGCGCGCATCTCCGCCACTTTAGCTCGAAGATTCTGCGGCGTATCGGCAACTCGCAGCAGACAAGTTCCCTGTGCAAGCGCGAGTCGTTCGGCGGGTTCCGAGTGTCCGGAAATGTAGACTTCCGGTTGGCCTGAAAAGAAGGGAGTATGGATCCTGCCACGCTCAACGCGATAGTGCTTACCTTCAAACTCAACTTCCGGCTGGCCTCGCCAGAAGGAATTGCAGACCGCCAAAAATTCCTCGGCGCGCGCATATCTCTCGTCGTGCGCGAGAAAATCTCCGTAGCCACGCTGTTCTGCTGTCGAACTGCCGGCGACGATGTTCAGAGACAGACGATCGGGGATGAGGGCGGAGATAGTGTTCACCTGCTGTACGAAGCTGGTTGGGTTTATCAAACCCGAGCGATAAGCGGCTATGTATCTGAGCTTGCTGGTAGCGAGGCCGAGGGCGCAACTGACAACCAGCGGATCCGGCTCGTAACGACTGAATGAAACCAGAATTGAATCGAGGCCAGCGTCTTCGGCGGCTCGTGCAAAGTGAACCCAACCTTGCAGGTCTGGTCGCGGCGCCGGCGAAGAATCACTGATCGACTCGATACGATAGAGCGCCGCCGCCTGGGGCGTTTGCGGCTCAGCGACCGCCACCTCTCCAGCCTTCGGAAGCATCCAGTGAAATCTAAGGCTCATGACATGTGATGTCTTTCTCTGCGGTTCTCTGCGTATCTCTGCGTTCTCTGCGTTGAAAAACTGTAAGCGCAGAGGACGCAGAGGTACGCAGAGCTCGCAGAGAAACCGTTATTCATTCATTTCTGATAACGCAGCAGTGCTGCCACTCGGGACTGACGGGTGGAAACACCTTCGCCTCCGGAAAAAGTGACGCGATGTAATCCACCGTAAAATAAGAGCAATACGACTCGTTCGGACGCCCGCGACGTTCCTGGTGCGAGAACTCAATGCCAGGCTCGATATAGAGCTTGTCGTCAATCAACAGACACCACTTCGATCCAAACGCTGCTTCGACCATCCATTCGATCTCGAGCGAGGGATTCTCCGCTTGCTGCCATTGCAACATCTTGCGTACATCCGTCCCCGCAGGCAGTGAAGGATCAGACAACGTACGATCGTAGCTCGGGTCGGTGAACGTAAACGCAAGCGCACCCGCGGGCGCCAGCATCTCGCGCAGTTGGCCCACAAGCTCGATCATCTCGCTCGGATGTGTATGAGTAAAAACTGAAAAAGCCATTATGACGTCGAACTTCAAACCCAGATCGGGCACCGCCAGATTGCGAACACCATCGGGGTTGTACTGTGAGCTGTAACGATTGTAGTGAACAAAATGAGCGTCCGGAAATTCGCGGCGCCCGATCTCCAGTACGGAGCGATTCAGATCGAGGCACCAATAGTCATCGTGGTTCACGGCGCCGTCGGCGCTGGTCAGAAACGAGCCGACATTGCCGCCAAAATCCAGGATCTTGCTGGCTTTCCAATCGGGTCGATCGAGAATCTCATTGAAGTAACCAAACTGTGTGACTCGCGTAGAGACGAGATTCCACATGCGTGAGAGTGCCTCCTGAGTTCTTCTCCACTATCTCTGTGACCTCTGCGTTAAATATTTCTCGCGAGTGCTTAACGCAGAGATCACAGAGACACGCAGAGATCGCGGAGAAGATGTTAAATCGCTACTGTCCACGGCACCGGTTCGGGTTGAACGTTGTGCCGTTTGGCCCAACGTTCCAATGCCCAGGGCTGGGTATCGATGTCGCGGTAACCACCCAATAGTTGACGCTGGATCGGATCTGCTTTCGCCAGGTTGTTTGGATCCGGAACCTCCAAATACACCTCGGGTTTCATCCAGCGATAGGCATAACCGTACATCAGCACTTTGGAAACCCGATCGCTGCGGTTGGGAGCAGCGGTGTGAAAGATCCGGTTCTCGAAAAGGAAGGCGTCACCTGCGTTGAGCCTGAGGTCGCACACCTCCACGTCCGCTGGATCGACCTGGTCTTTGCGAACCTTCAGCGGTTCCGTTCTGAGATGACTGCCGCGAGCCATCAGAGTCATACCGCATTCAGCGCCTTGAAAATCCGTCAGACAATAACAGATCTTAATTCCCACACGCGGGAGGTGCTGGTGACCCAGATCTCTTGGAATGCGAATATCGCGATGCCATCCGCGTCGAAAAGGTGCGGCGCCGGGATCTTCCGGTCTCTTGTAAATCAGTGCCGTGGAGTGAAGGTGTATGTTCGGACTCAGCAACTGAACGACAAGAGAAACCGTTGCTGGATGCGAGACCAGCGCGAAGAAGGCTGGGTCTTGAATCAAGCCGGGACGCAGATCAAGATGATTGTATTCTGCTTTATCACGGATCTGCGGTTTTTCCAGGAAAGCCTTCGCGCGCAAGTCGCCCGCGGCAGTCAAGCGCTCCACCGCTTTACTGTCCAGAGCATTGCGTACGACCAGGAATCCATCCCGATCGAAAGCTTCTCGCTGCTCCGGTTTTAGAGGAACAAAATCCATCAGCTCAAGTGTTTTTGATGATACAGCAATGCTGCATCTCGTTGTTTACTGGAGGCAGAATGGTAGCATGCGGGAAAACCGACCTCATATATTTTTCTGTATGAAAGACGTAGCACGTCTTCTGCTCTTCCGGTGGGTAGGACTGAATATCGTCGGTCTCGATGTACAGATCGTGCCCATTTACCAGTGTGAACCAATCGGCCTGCTTCGTTCGTTCAAGCAGCGTCGCGCCTTGAACAACGGAACAGTTGCTTCTCTCGATCTCCAGGTCGACGCGCCATTGAAAGTTGCTTCGCGGATCCTTCACCGGCCACGGAAAATAATTAGGATCGAGAAACGTAAAGGCGAGCACTCCGTTTTTCGCCAGCCTGCTTTGCAATTGTTTTACTAACTCGAGCATGTCGCTCTCAGTTGTATTTGTAAACACGGAAAACGCGAGGATGTAATCAAACGTCTGGTGCAGCTCGGGCACGGGCAGGTTTGGAATTCCGTAGGGGTTGAAAGAGAAGCTATAGCGATCGTAGAAAACCCAGTGTGACTTCGGGAAAGAAGCCTTGCCTTTGTCGATTGCTTCCCTGGCGACGTCCACGCACCAATACCGTTCGTGATCAATCGTGCAATTTGGATCTTCGAGGATCTTTCCGATGTTCCCACCGAAATCCAGCACGTTCTTACCACGCCAGTCGGGTTGGTCCACTTGTATTGCGAAATAAGTGAACTGCCCCAGCCTGGTCGAGAAAAATGTCATTACAGGTTGACTCATGTTTTTGTATATGCGGTATACGCCGAAGGCGTTGGCTAATTTCAGCCCAGGGTTGGAGCGTAAGCGACAACCCTGGGATCAAGATTTTAAATAATCATTTAACCCTGAAGGGATTCGCCAACCGCCTAACCCTTTCAGGGTTTAATCTTTTTTGCATTGCGTTCCCAGGGTTGTCGCTGCGCTCCAACCCTGGGCTGGAATTAGCCAACGCCTTCGGCGTTATTTATCTCAACTTGAACCACTAACTTATCGTCTGATCAGGCAGCACTGCTGCGCATGCCCCTCTAACGGAGGACGAATAACTGCACCCGGGAACTCTCGGCGCATAAACCTCACGGTGTGGTAAACGTCATATGTCAAACACGTCTTCGTTTCGTTGGACCACGCACCGTCGCTGTTGACATACAATTCAGACCCGTTTACCACCGTGCAATATTGCGCGCCGCGGCTTTGTGCCACCAACCTGTCGATATTGCCATTTCGTAGATTCGTTCGTTCCAGGCGACGGCGGAGGTTGTGAGCCCAATGCGGATCGATAAATGTAAACGCGAGCGTGCCGCCGGGTCTGAGCTGACGTCTTAATTCGTCAACCAGAATATGCATTTCCTCCCGTGTCGTGTGCGTGAACACCGAATAAGCCAGGATCACATCAAACTTAACTCCCATGTCGGGAATCGACAGCCCACGGATCCCCTCCGGGTTGAACGAACAGTTGTAGCGGTTGTAATGAACCCAATGGGCCATGGGAAATCGCTTCCGACCTACTTGCAGCGGTTGTTTCAAAACATCCAGGCAGTAATATGTTTCGGGAGAGATCATGCAACCGTAATCGAGCAGGAGATTGCCCTCATTGCCTCCAAAATCAAGCACGAACTTTCCACGCCAGTTCGGGTAATCGAGTTGATAGTTGAAGTACGCAAACCGACCCCACTTCCCCGCCAACGAGCGCCTGGCGCGCTGCTCCGCTGATCCTCGCCAAAGGTATACTTCTCCCATTCTCACACTCTACTTTGCTGGTGATGGTCAGGCCTGACGGTAAAAGAACTCGCGATTCAAATAATTCGACCTTCCACTGCCGTCGTTGAAAGTATTGAACAGCACGATAACGAGGACGCCCTTGTTGACGCGTATGTACGTTTCCGATTTCATGAAACCAAAGTCGAAGTCAGCGGCGAAAGCGAGAGCTCGCTGTCCGGCTTCTTCCTCCAGGTTCGCCAACACCATCGCCTTGGCTCTGGGCCACTCGATAGGCTCTCCTGCTCCACCCCCAATCACGCTGACGGTAAACTCGTTCCCATCCTGCGCAATCGTGATTTCAGCGACGCCCTGTGTTTTTGGATCAGTGTTTAGCCAGCGACCCGTGAGCTTATCCGCGTTCAAGGTCCTCGTTGCCGGATCAGTCAACGCCGGATCCAAATCTCTTTCCTGTTTGAACAATAATGTTTGGTCCATGACTTAATCGTGTTCGTGCACAATCGCGAAATACTCGCGTACAAAGTAGTCGACGCGCCCGCTGTCGTCCTTGAATTTTTGCAGTTGGGCCAGCACCAGCAGTCCTTTCATGATCATTGCCTGCAGGCGGGCTTCAGCGAAACCGAGATCGTAGAGACACGTAAAACCCGCGGCGACGTCTGATGTGGGCGTCGCGGCGAAGGCGTTTATGTCGACGCTTCCCCAATCGATCAGACCCTCTGGAGAAACTGCGTACGCCCGCAGAGAGAGATTTCCGCCGGAGCTCGAGATCACGATGCGCGCAATCCCGCTCGTGTTTGGATTTGAATTGATCCAGGTCCCAATCAAGTCGGACGTATTCATTGCGCCCGCTTTGGGTCTGACGTCGACCCGATCACGAATTTGAGCAAATTCCATTTCCCGTACCTCTTAAGACGTTCTGATCCAACTGCGAATCATGAGACGGTCGGAAGTGACGTCGTTCGAGATCGGCGTTCGCGCGTGAATCGTACGATAGTTGTCCGAAAACAAAAGATCGCCTTCACGCATCAAAAACTCCACCTTGCTTTCGCTCCTGGAGACCAGATCTTCAAACGCGTCCAGTGCTTCCCGCATCTCCGCTGTAATGGTGGCCCCTTCCGATTCCTCAGCCAATGTGATGGTGTAACGCCGCCAGCACAAACTGGATTTAGTCAACACAGTCCGCCACGTCAATCCGCCGCCGCAATACGCCGCAACCTGCCAGGGCACTGGTTCGCTCTGCAGCAGTTCGAGCGTTTGCGCTCCGAGGTGGTCTTTCACTTCGTTACGTATCGTGTCGACATCGAGCACTTGTGAACGCCCTCCACCGCCCCGATCGGCGCGCACACAAACCATGGAAATGAGTTCGACCGGCGTCGGCCAATCGGCGGTATCCGTATGCAACCTCTCGCTCTCGTGACCACCTCGCGCAGAAGCAATGTCAGTCGACGGCTGCACGTAATGAACAAGCTGCGCGCGCGGCGCTTCATACGGGCGTGCGACCAACTCTCCAAACGCACGGTTGAGCGCGACGAATAATCTGTTGCCATCGTCGAATCGAAGACCCCGCACCACCGCGCAATAAGGCCGGCGGGCGATCTTCTCCCTCACTGCGCTAACGATCCAGTCAAACCCGTCAGGACACGCTTCCCGAACACGACCGCTGACAAGCGTCTGCAAATCCGGTGAATAAAAATCTTTGTTAGCGTACCGCGGCAGGCACTCAGCGCCCTTCAGTAGTTCGGTGGCTAAACTTGCCGGAACGTCGATTCTTGCAGCATCGGGAAATGCCGTTGGCATCTCGTGTCACCCTGTGGATCTATTGTTGTTGAAGGCCCGCCACGCCGCAAAAGCACGCTGTTCGTTTGTCTCAACTGGTGGTTGGACCAGATTCAATCGGCTGCAATCCGCGTCACCGCGGACTCTCAACAGCGGCCAGTCACGATTGGTGAATTGACTGGTGACGAATCTTACAATGAATCCGATTCGCGGCTCGTCGGATTGATTGGCATTCGATCCGTGAACAATCGTGCTTTGATGTAACGACATCTCACCCGGCTGGAGCACGACGTCTATCGCCTGCGATTCATCAACCATCATACTCACTTGCTCACCGCGCCGGTTCAGCAGATTCGGATCAGACACATTCACATGATTCACCGAGCCGAGTTTATGCGAACCCGGGATCACGCGCATGCAACCATTAGCTCGATTGCTTGCGGTGAGTGCCATCCACGCCGACGTCGAAGGTGACAGGTGCAAACCTGAGTAAAAGCTGTCCTGGTGCCAGGACGCGTAACTGGAACCATGCGGCGTCTTGTAAAAAACGAGCGTCCCGTAGATCAAAATATCGTCGCCGAGAATCTCTTCGACAGCATTCAAAAGCTCGTCGTGAGTGATCAGGCGATAGGCCCATTCGAAAAACAGATGCAGAGTGTCGAGTCGTTTCAGCGACTCTTCGCCGCAGTTACGTGCAAGCGACTCGACCGCCCCACGGAAAAAAAACACTTCCCCGGCGGAAAGCACTGGGATGGGGAATACAATACCGTCCCGCTGGTAACGAGCGAGTTGTTGCTGGGAAAGTTCAGTCGTCACAATCTACGTTCTTTGTACCTCGCGTATCTAAAAGGAGAATCCCATGGAAAGTGTTGATAAGTTTGGATTAAATTTCGGGCTCGTAATCGCGTATATGATTCCCGGGTTTGTAGCGACTTATGCCGTGGCGCCATACGTCAAAGCGATTGATGCATTGCTTGGCGGCCCCGAACGAGTGCCAGGCCCTAACTCAATTGTGCCGGCAATCTTGATAGCAGTCGCCCTTGGTATCATCATAAATGCGATCTCATTTGTTTTGCTTCGTCGCTTGATTCATCTTTTTCGTGTAAAGCAGGCATCAGGAGCCGGTAGAAAACTCACAACCGAAGAAAGGCTCAGGTACGACCGCCTCGTTGATTCTCATTTTAGATATCACCAATTCTACTCCAACATGCTGATCGCGGTTTTGCTTCTTGGCCCGCTTTGGCTTCTTTCGCCACTCTCCGATCATATTGTCCGTAACGCGTCACTGCCACTGGTAGTAATCGCATTGTTTGTTACCGCACGATTAGCTCTGAGTCAGTATTATGACGGAGTAAGGGCAATTTGTGCTGAGGAACAGCCAGTTCAATTGAGCGAACAGCCCGCTCCAACGGGCTGAGTCACTTCGCTAAGAAGGGCTTCAATCTCCAAACGTAGTCTCCGAAAGCAAATTGATCTGTTTGGCCCGCTCGTTGGTGACACTCGATGCACAACCACGGCTTGCCCACCATGACTTCGCCTTTGTAAAACGAAAACGTGTCTCCCTTCGACACCGGAATCCTCTGATTCAACCAGGGTTGATTGGATATCGTGGCGATGCCTCCATCACACCTGCCACTGTCGCAGCGGTACATAACCCAGAACCATTCCTCTTCATGAAGCACACGCTGATATCCCTTGACCTTGTACATCACGGTCAGAGAAACAAGCCCGACCGGAACGGAGGAAAGCGTTCGCTGTTGGGTGGGATTGCCCGGTGCGGTCGCGTAGTTCTCCTTGATGATGATCGAACCGTATCTCATCTGAAACGGTCGCGAAGGAGTAGTAATCGACTCGTATGCCTCGTCGTTCAGGTACACGGCGACCCAATCGCCATGAGGATTTTCGTTCACGTGAATGTAACGCGGCAGATCTGGCAGGGTCTTCCATGACAGGTAGTTGTTTTCCTTCGTGATGTAATTCCAGAGTTCGTTGTGGTCCGGTCCGGGCATTTGCTTCTGAACGGGTGGAGCGGCGGAGCCGGTCGCAACGCTGTGCGCAATAATCAGAGTTGCGCCGGTAGCGACAATGCACAGGAGCAAAACTTTTAGACACAGTTTTTGAGTTCGCATTGGAGGCGTATTCCCTTCCGGCTTTCGTGAATATTCTCTGTGGGCTTTCATTACGCGCCTTTGGCGCTGGATTTCCCAGTACCGGCGAATGTCTCGTCAGTCTCGGCCTCGAACAAAAACGAGATTCTTTCCAAAAACCCTTTATGCGTTTCGATCGTCTTCATGAACTCGCTGAACGCGCCGTTGCTGTATCCCTTCGCAGCCAGCATCTTCTTCATCTTCTTCTTCCAATGCCCATTGCCCGTCGCGTCGCCGTTCATCCGGAAGTAACCCGCGACGAGCGTGTCCCACACGAGCAGACGGTCGATGAAGGTCTTACTGAAAAGCGGTCGTAGTTTCGGATGCGTCAACAAAGCGAGCTTGGTTTTCTTGTATGCGTCTTTCAGAACTACGCGTGCCAGCTTCTGACTCTCCAGATCGAGTTTCTTTCCGATTCTGTAAATGCGGTGAAGATGTCCCATCTCGCTGACCCCTAATATACGCGGGTTGGTCCGGCGCCAAATGTAACTCTCGTCCAGCGCCATATTCGGCATCGCACCCTTCGCATAAAAATGCAGGTCGTCTTGTTCCGGCATTATTACCGAGTCGTGGTCCATGAAGATGATTCTCGCTCTCCAGCGACCATCCTCCCAGAAACTCTTCAACCCCACGTTTCTCGCGACGAAGGATTCGCCCCTCGTATAACCTCCAATCGCTAACAACGTCCCCCAGAACCTCGCGATTTGTTCGATCGCTTCAAGGTACGACTCATCGGCCCGCGCACGATTCTCGGCTACACATAATGCCGCGTCGACGTATTGCTCGTGGCTTTCATATTCGACCTCCGGAGCAACGTAGACGCCCAGCACCTCCTCGAGCACGTCGTCGGCGAGACGTTGCGCGTCTTCCTTTGTGTAGCTAACACGCAAACCATCCTTGAAATATCTGTCTGGTCCATTGGCGGAAAGATATGCGGCGAGCTTGTCGAGACGAAAAGAGCTTGTCCCGACGAGAATCGCCTGCCCGGGAACTACGTGACCGATGAACTGAGCTGTCAGTCCCAGGTCGCCGGGGAGCCGCGGCAGAAGATCGTTGCCCTCCTCCTTGAATGCCTTCACGGATTGCTTCATCGCCGTGCGCATCTCGTCAAACCTGGGCCCGAACAAATCCGGATCACTGAAATACGGAAGTGTTTGCACCTCGCCTTTCCGCCCCGGAACCGAGTAGATAGTCGAGCGGGAAACATAGACCGGCATCGGCGCTTTACTCTCGTGTACGAGCCGGTAAATGCCCGCGAGCTTGCGTGCCGCGAGCGCCTCGTACTGCAAGAGCCACAACATGTCGCCGCCATCGAGACGATGCGAAGGCGGCAGCTTATATCCGTTACGCGTGTAGACCACGCTCAACGGGTTGGCTCCTCTTCGGCCCGCCCTCTTGATCTCGATTTCTACATCACTGCCGGGCGGCTTGATGACGAGTACAACAGTCGTCAGTGGGTACTCGACCAGCGAATTGATTTCCGACGCAGTGTCTTCTGAAACCCAGTAGATATTCGACGCAACGCATAGTCTCTTCAGAATGTCGGCTTCATACTCCGGCAGCGAGTTGGTTGCACGCGTGTACTCATCTGTCTGTGGAATGGTTATATCTTTAACTCCGCTCGTAATGTGCAGTTGCTGGAGAATCTCGTTGACGACTTCTTCAGGCGTGAACAAGTAGCGGGCGAGAGATAGTTTGCAATCCTGACGGGAGAGTTTTACGAAATCACAGACGGCGGCTTCGTCAGTTCGGAGGCCTTCGATCTTTTTGTGAACGCGATTTAGTCTGGCGAGTTTGCGGCGAAACTCCGGAATGAAGTCGCGAAGAACGGTTGTAGAGTAACCCTCATTCAATACCGAACGCTTGACGTCGGTCTTAATGCCGGGCGCTTTCAGATTCAACTGAGCGAGTAAGAAGTCAAACTCTTCCACACGCTCCGGACTCAGTTGCAGTATCTGATGCTCGAGCATCAGGATCGCCAGCCGCCTGATGTCCCACTCAGCGCGAGCCGGCGGCTTGGCGACGTTCAACAACCGCAGACAGAAGCTGCGGGAGTAGCCATCCTGACGCAGGAATTCAGTGAGTAGATTCGAAGCTGCGTGAGCGTCGCAAAACTCAGTTGAGACCCGATTGACTAGACGGTCGAGGCTGGAAATGCGCGATGCCCCTTGAGAACTCTTCATAGCGCACACTTCAAGACTTGCCGACGGACAAGCTAAGAAACGGAACGCACGTTTGCTGCTGGGCCCGAGCGCCGTAACGGGTTCCGCTCGAGCCCAGCTCGTTTCCGACTGATCGTCGCTGTTACCGGCGCCCTTTCTTTCCAGACTTGAATTTGCCGGTGTCCTTAGTATCAGGCTTAGCCTTCGGCTTCGGCTTGGGCTTTGGCTTCGGCTTTGGTTTCGGCTTCGGCTTGGGCTTCGGTTTCGGCTTAGGCTTCGGCTTTCCCTTATCCTTGGGCTTTGTCTTTCCCTTATCCTTGGGCTTTGTCTTCGACTTGTACTTGGACTTCTTCTTATTATCTTTAGTCTTCTTCTTTTTCTTCTTCTTCTTGTCGTAAGGCACACCGCCAAGGGCGATAATCAGGGCATTCAGCAGGTCTATCGCCGTGTATCTTTTCAGTATGACGGCGACGACATCCCGCGAATAATACTTGTCATCTTTACCTTTAGTCTTCTTGCCCTTTTTACCTTTCTTACCGCCCTTGCCTTTGCCGTCACCGCCTTTCTTGCCTCCCATAACGTTCCTCCTTAGAACTGACGTCAGCGGTCTGATCCGCTAGTGAGTATTCGCTTTAATCTGCTACGCCGTATTCCAGCGAGTTATGGCCTGACGAAACGGTCCAGGTCGGTCTTCGGTGTCGGCGGTTTGTACCCTGGCTTCACGACTGGTTTGCAGGCGCCGTTTATTGTGCCTGTTCCACTGGCGTTGCCGACCCGGAAGATACCCCATTGACCTTGACTTGCCTGAAGGGGTTGAAAAACCGTGTACAGGTAGTCGCCGGCCTGGCCGAATGCACCGCCAGCCTTATCAATCACGGCATCGAAATGGTCCGTCGCGCCGTGATTATCACGCGAGCCTATCCATTGGCTGAGTTTGTTATCACCGATCTTCGTCGACTCGTCTGTATATGGATTCCGCTGCCAGACGTGACCGTGCAGCGAGAACACTTGAGACGTGCCCGTTCCGAACGGGTGCGTCATGCGGAACCTGACCGCATCACCAATATCGGCTTTGAAAATCGGCGTTTGCGGATCCTGGTTACCTGAGATTAGCTGATCCGACAACATACAAGAGAAGTCGCCGATCGCATTTCCCGTGTAACGGAACTTCCACGGTTCCGAGCGATAGTTGGCTGCAGTGTACCCCACGTTAAAGTTCGTTCCTTCTCCGATTCTGATGTTATCGCTGATCAAGAGGTTGAACTCACGGAACTTCCCTGCGTTGTTGGCCAACGTGATCGTGGCCGACGCACGAGTAGTGGGAGGAGTGGGTGGTGTCGGTGGAGTGCCGGATGTGCCCGATGTGGGAGGAGAAACGGGTGGATCACAGTCCGCCAGATTTCCCGGATCACCACACTGCCACGTCGCACCAGCAGGTTCGATGATCATCTGTCCGATGAGACCGTTTAGATGTTGGAACAGAGGATCAGACGGGAACAAACCGACGGCGCCAAATTCAACTGGAGTGTGTTTGAGTGTTCCGTCAGGGTTCCTCTCGATCTTGCCTGCATACCACTGATACTTAATAACCTGTCCACCAATACCCGTGAGCTGATTCTTGCCGCCCTGACTGTTCCAACCGATGTTCATTCCAATGCTGGTCGCTGCATCGTAGGACAGCAGTTGCGGATGTAATCCTACGTAACTCGACATCTTGCTATTTGGCTTAAAGGGAGTGCCATTGAAGGGCGGAGTCCACTGGGCCAGGAACGACGTGTTGAGCACGGGCGCGCCGGATGCAATGCCGTTCGTCAAGTTGACCTCGATGCAATCTCCAGCATTTGCCCGCAGAATGAGTGGCTCGACTGGAACGCCGGCATTGAGTTTACCGCTAGTGAGGTCTTCCGAACGGACATACAGCACCCCAAGCGGATTCAGCAGCTTAGCGCCACGGGTATTGAAAACTATTCCGCTTGATCCAACGGCCTGGCCGGCAGTAATTGCAGTGACGTTGAAAACGCGCTGCGCTGCATCGTCCGGACAGGTTTTGTAAGCCACCGGGCTGGTTGGTCCAATCGGGTTGTTCGGTAGCGGTTCGAGACCCGTTGCTTTTTGCGTCGGATCATACGACCGGAAAATCCCCCATAGACCGTGGGCAAGTCCACTCTTGTCCATGCTGGGACTGTAGAAATAGTCGACGCAATTGGCTTGCGACTTGCCATCCGGACACTTGCGCGCGGTATTCGGCGCGGAAGATGACGGGACGTTGAAGAGCATTTCGTAATGCTCGGAGAGGCCCATCGCTTGAGTGCTGCGATAGCCGGAGTTCTTCCACGACGGTTCGGAAAACCACGTGGGTCCGGCGAGGTTAAACTGGTGCGAGAACACGTGGGCGCCTACCAACGTGCGAATCTGCACCTTATCGTTCTGATACGCCCGCAGCAACGGAGTCATCGGATCCGGATTGTTCACGGGATCAACCTGCTTTGCTGTAGCGTTATCGTAAACGTACGAAGGATCCTTAAACTCTCCGATCCGGAAGCCAATCGGTTCATTCGTATAGTTGACTGACTGCGTGCCGGCAGGAAGAAGTGAAATTCCCGTCGTGATCAGCGAAGGTGTGGATGGTGCATTGATGGCTTTACCGCCGATACTCTTCGGGTAGTAAGCGAGCTGCAAATCCTGAAACTCCAGCATGAACTCTCGATAGCTGTCCTGACCATTGATGATCCGTGCCTGCCAGCTTGTTGGCCCACCATCCGAGCGCGAGCCGAAGGTGACGGCGCCATCGTTGGAGGTCCACGTCGAACCTTTGGGCTCGAGGAGCAAACCTGCGTACAGACCTGCCTGTTGGTGTGTCGATGGTCCAAAGTGATCGTGCGTGAAGACCGTACGCAACGTTCGGTCGGTGCCTGAGTCGTCGACGAGTGGATCCAGATACCACCGCTGGATCGTCGTTTGTGCGCCGAGCCACTCGTGAGCACACTGTGCGGGAAGCGGAATCCCCGAACAGATGTCTGGCGGAGGTGGTTGAGCTGCACGAAGGTTTGTCGAGCATCCCGTACAGTGGGTCCACGAACCACCCGCCGCACCGTTGTTAAGGGCGGCGATCAATTCCTGCACTTCTTCCGGAGAGAACGTACCGTCTTCATAGTTGAAGCCGTTACCCGCGCCGTCTGACGAGGTCACGTCAAACTTCACGAGGTGAATGTGTTGACCAAGAATGTCTGTCGGTGTGCGGACCTGGAAAGCATCCTGCTCGAAATAGTTCGGTACCAGGTTTGTGTGCCAGTACTCGATGATGTCTCCCGTGTTGCCACGGAAGAACAGTGGCTCAGGCTGGCGGCCGGTTGAGCCGCCGGGCTTGTAAGCAAAAGTCGGAGTGACGTCTTTCCACAGCGTCAGAATGCGTTGCTGCGGGAAGTGCCAGCCCTTCTTGTTAAATGTGACATCGAGTTGAATGGCCGCAGCCTTGTACGTTCGTTTCGTCCCAACCGGGTTTCCATTGTCGTCGATCGCCGGATCCGCGAAGGGAGCACCCGGCTGTGGTCCATTAGGCAGACCGTTGAGAATGAAACCTGTGGGCGGTGTGTTGAGTGTGCTTTGCGGAGGCGTGCTCGCCGATGACGGGCACGATCCCGGTGTTCCATCCGGTAAAGGTGTTGGGTGACACCGGATCCCGAAGAAAGCGATCGCCGCTTTCTCGACCAGTGTTCCGTCCTCGGGAAGTTGAGTGGCAACCGCCGAGAGCAGGTCCTTGCTCCAGTCTAATTTGTTGTGACTCTCATTCTTGATCTTGCCGCCGGTCAGGATATGGCGCGGCAGACCGCCATCCATAAAGCCACCTGCGCCATCCGGAGCGAAGTCCAGCGGCGGATGCGGGGGACGGGCGCCGGCAACGCCGGGAATGAAATAAGGAAAGCCCGGGTTCGTCAACGCATTGCCCGGCGTCGGCAGGAACTCTCCCGTCATCACCGTGCCATTGAACTGGTTGCTGATAACCGTGCCATGTACTTCGTTTCCAACGGTACAACCACCGATTACATCAAGACCATTGATCTTATTACCCGCTTCGCACGTTCCGCCAATAACCACCTGGCTGCCATACGGGATTGGAGTGCCATTGACCGGCACATTGTTTTTGATCTGTGCGTAAGCCGGCAGCGGCGCCATAGGCAGCGTCGGCAGCGGCACTATCGCAGGCATTGGCGTGCCCGTCGTAATCTCGCCGTCGGGCAAGGCGCGCGAGCCCGGAACTACGAGGCCGCTTACATCTTTA
>DATNCH010000066.1:0-18299 GCA_035571655.1 Pyrinomonadaceae bacterium | reverse complement strand
GAGATCGATCAGACTGTCCATTTAGCAGAATCTTCGTTACTTGAAAACCTTCCGGAAGGCATTGATGGCTCACGCTACCAATCCGTTGATATCGATGGCGAGGGTGCTTCAGGTGTTCTCACGCAACTGTATGGTGCGTGGTACTACAAGCGAAATCTAGCGCCGCTTTCAAGCGCTGAGAGACCTGGACCTCAGTTTGGCGTTACTGAAGTTCTCAAGCTGCAGCCCGCGCACTCCACTAACGCGCAACAGTTGCTCGATCTGGCCGGTGACGGACTACTCGACGTGGTCCAGTTTGAAGGAGCAACCTCCGGATTTTTTGAGCGTACTGAAGACAGCAAATGGGACTCCTTCACCGCCTTCATCTCTTCACCAAACATTCGCTGGGGCGACGGTAATCTGAAGTTCATCGATCTTACCGGCGATGGTCACGCAGATGTTCTCATCTCAGAAGACGAAGTGTTCACCTGGTATCCCTCACTCGGCGAAGAAGGGTTTGGCGCCGCTGAAACAGTGAGGAAAGCGGCGAATGAAGAAGATGGACCACGCATCGTATTTGCCGACGGCACTCAGTCCGTTTACCTCGCGGACATGTCAGGTGATGGCCTGAACGACTTAGTCCGCGTACGCAACGCGGAGGTTTGTTATTGGCCCAACCTCGGCTACGGCCGCTTTGGATCTAAAGTGACGATGAGTAACGCTCCACTCCTCGATCATCCCGATCTGTTTGACCAGAAGCGCGTCCGGCTCGCCGACATCGACGGCTCGGGTGTCACTGACATTATCTATTTGGGCCAGGATCTAATCAGGGTTTACTTCAATCGCTCAGGTAATAGCTGGAGTCCGGCCGTCGCGTTGGATCAAATGCCGCCAGTCGACAACCTCGCCTCAATCATGGCGATGGACCTGCTGGGCAACGGCACGGCTTGTCTTGTTTGGTCCCATCCCGGGCCTGCCCACGCCAATCAAGCAATGCGTTACGTCGATTTGATGGGAGGAACCAAGCCTCATCTGCTGACGACGATCAAAAACAACCTCGGCGCAGAGACGCGCATGAAGTATGTGCCGTCAACTGTCTTCTACCTCAACGATCTTTACGATGGAAAGCCGTGGATTACTCGGTTGCCTTTTCCTGTGCACGTACTCGAACAGGTGGAAGTGTTCGATTGGGTGAGCAAGACGAAGCTGGTTACCCGGTACAAGTATCACCACGGGTACTTCGATGGTGTTGAACGTGAATTTCGCGGGTTCGGCATGGTCGAACAATGGGACACGGAGCAATTTGTTGTCTTGAGCAATGGCGACACTTTTCCAGAGGCGACGAACGTTGACGACGCGTCGCATATCCCGCCAGTTTGCGTAAAAACCTGGTTTCACACGGGCGCATATTTCGAAGAAGGCCGCATTTCTCGTCATTTCGAGGATGAGTACTACCGCGAGGGTGACGAAAGTGAAGGAAACTCCGGACTGACGAATGAGCAAGTCGAAGCGATGCTCTTGCCTGATACCGAAGTCCCGACGACACTGAAACTAGCGGATGGCTCATCTGTTTCATGGGAGCTAACAGCCGAGGAAGTTCGCGAAGCTTGCCGCGCGCTGAAGGGCTCAATCCTGCGCCAGGAGATCTACGCTCTGGACGGCAGCGACGAGGAGGATCGACCCTACAGCGCATCCGAACGCAGCTACACCATCGAACTGCTGCAACCACAAGGCGAAAACAAACACGCGGTGTTCTTCACGCACTCCCGCGAAACAGTTGACTTCCACTACGAACGCAAATTGTTTGACGTGTTGGGCAATAAACTTGCTGACCCCCGCGTGACTCATTCAATCACGTTCGCAGTAGATAGATTCGGCAATGTCTTAACAGCCGCCAACATCGGTTACGGCCGCCGACATGATGCCGCCGAAGCCTTGTTTACTGCCGCGGATCACGCAAGACAAAAACAAACACAGATCACATTTATCGTAAGCACTTACACAAACCCCGTCGAGGAAGTTGACGCCTACCGCGTCCCCTTACCCTCTGATGTGAGAACGTTCGAACTGATCGAACTGCCGTCGCTGACTCCCGCCGCACATAATCCACAGATAACAAACCTGTTCCCCTTCGCCGAACTCGAAGCGAAGATTCAAGCCGCCGGAGACGGTGATCATGACATTAATTATGAAAACCTTAACGCTACCGGGATTCAAGCCGGTCATCCTTACCGGCGGCCGATCGAACACATCCGAACTCTCTACCGCCGTGATGACCTAAGCGGGCCGTTAACTCTGGGAGAGCTGCAATCACTGGCACTGCCCTTCGAGATTTATAAACTCGCTTTCACTACAGGCCTGGTTCAGCAGGTCTATGGCTCGCGAGTGAGCGACGAGATGCTCACCGACGAAGGCGGATTTGTTCACAGCGAAAATGATTCTAATTGGTGGATTCCCTCCGGTCAGGCGTTTTATTCGCCGCAGCCGGATGACACCTCGGTTCAGGAGTTGGCTTTCGCGCGCCAACACTTTTTTCTCGCCCATCGATCGCGAGACCCGTTCGGAGCAACCAGCACCATTCACTTCGACGATTACGACTTATTGACTCTGGAAACGGAAGATCCACTTCACAACAAAGTGACCATCGCGCGAAACAACTATCGCGTCCTCCAGCCGGAGTTGATTACAGACGCTAACCGCAATCGTTCAGAGGTGGCCTTCGATGCAATGGGCCTGGTCGTAGGCACAGCGTTGAGGGGAAAAGCAGACGAGAGCAAAGGCGATTCGCTCGCTGACTTTGAGCCTGACCTGGATGACGCGACCATCAGCGAGCACCTCGACAATCCGTTGGCGAATCCACATGCGATCTTGCGCAACGCAACGACGCGCCTCGTCTATGATCTGTTTGCCTACCAACGCACACAAAACGATCCGCAGCCTCTTTCTGCTGTGGTCTACACGCTGGCCCGTGAAACTCATGCGGCTGACTTAGCTGCTGGAGCAGAAACGAAAGTACAACACAGCTTCTCGTACTCCGACGGCTTCTCTCGCGAGATCCAGAAAAAAGTTCAGGCAGAGCCGGGCACGGTACCACGGCGTGACGCAGCAGGGAAAATCATCCTGGGAGCTGATGGTCAACCTGAGGTGACGCCGAATGAGGTCAGCCCGCGCTGGGTGGGCAGCGGCTGGACCATCTTCAATAACAAAGGCAAGCCGGTCCGCCAGTACGAGCCATTCTTCAGCGACACTCATCATTTCGACTTCGACGCGCGGATTGGCGTCAGCCCAACTCTCTTCTACGACCCGCTGGAACGCGTCGTGGCCACGCTGCACCCAAATCATACCTGGCGGAAAGTCGTGTTCGACCCGTGGGAGCAGGCGACCTTCGATGTCAACGACACCGTATTGAATGCTGACGGCACAACTGATCCAAAATCAGATCAAGATGCCGGCGGCTTCTTTTCGCGCCTCGCTGTTGCTGACTATCTTCCAACCTGGTACGAGCAGCGACGTAATCTGGCCGCTTCCGATCCGGAGCGTATCGCAGCGGACAAGGCCGCCGTTCATCGGCAGACTCCGACTGTCGCTCACTTCGACGCGTTGGGCCGCACGTTCGTAACTATCAGTCAGAACCGCTTCGAACGGAATGCCGTCGCGATTGAGGAGAGGTTTCCCGTCCGCATCGACCTGGACATCGAAGGAAACCAGCGCACTGTGCGCGACGCTGTCGTACAAAATGGCGATGCTTTGGGGCGCATCGTCATGAGCTTCGACTACGACATGCTTGGCAATGTCATCCACCAGAGCAGTATGGAGGCGGGCGAGCGCTGGATGCTGAATGACGTTATGGTCAAACCCGTGCGCTCATGGGACAGTCGGGGCTTCACGCGGCATATCACCTACGATGAACTTCGACGTCCGACAGGATTGTTCGTGACCGAGAACGGCAGCGAGCGATTGGCCCAGCGCACGGTTTACGGAGAAAGCGAAGGGGACACAAACAATCATCGCACACGTGTCTTCCAGGTCTTCGATGGCGCGGGCGTTGTCACCAACGAGGGCTACGATTTCAAAGGGAATCTGCTGGGTATCAAACGCGATCTCTTGCCGGACTATGGCGTCGAAGTTAACTGGATTCAAAATCCCAACGCCAACGATGGAACTTTTCTCAGCAAGACCGAGTATGACGCGCTCAATCGACCCATCGCGGTCACTACACCTGACAAGAGCCTCTATCGCCCCACCTACAATGAGGCCAGCCTGCTAAACACAGTCGACGTGCATTTGCGCGGCGCGGATACGGCCACGCCGTTCGTAACTAACATTGATTACAACGCCAAGGGCCAGCGCACTCTAATTCGCTACGCGAATGGAGTTGAAACTAAGTACACTCACGACAAGAACACTTTCCGCCTGACAAACGTCACGACCACGCGCACCGGCCAGGACGACTTCGCCTCGCAAATCTTCCTGAGCGCGGATCGCGTTCAAGATCTTAGTTATACCTACGACGCGGTAGGAAACATCACGCGTGTTGAAGACGCCGCTCTGTCGATCGTCTTCCACGCCGGCGAACAGGTCGAGCCCGTCTGTGATTACACGTACGACGCTGTCTATCGTCTCATCGAATCATCGGGCCGCGAGCACATAGCGCAAACGGCTCATGACTTCAATCCGCCCGTGGACAACAGGCGTGATATTCCCTTCATCGGGTCGCGCGCGGAACCGAATGACCTCCAGGCCCTGCGCCGTTATATCGAACGCTACGAATACGACGCCTTCGGAAATTTTCAGTTCATGCGCCATGTTGCTAATGGCGGCAGTTGGACGCGTGATTACGACTATGAAGAAGAAAGCTTGATCGAGCCGGCCAAGCAAAGTAATCGGTTGACGCGCACCACGATTGGCAACTTTACCGAAACTTATACCTATGCTGACGCGCAAGGCCATGACGTGCATGGCTGCATGACAGCCATTAACAGCCTGAAGATGGTCTGGAACTTTGAAGACCAGTTGCGACAGGTGGACCTGGGCGGGGGTGGCACGGCCTTCTACGTCTATGACGCTTCCAACCAGCGCGTCCGGAAAGTGATTGAGACGCAGAACGGGACGCGCAAGGAGGAGCGCATCTACATTGGCGGCTTTGAGGTCTTTCGCAAATACAACGGCAACGGTGTTGTGACGCTGGAGCGCGAAACGCTGCACGTGATGGATGAGAAGCAGCGCATTGCGCTGGTCGAGACGCAAACGATCGCAAACGGAAACCCGCTCGACGCGCCCACGTCGTTGCAACGCCTCCAACTAAGCAATCATCTTGGCTCAGCGTCTTTGGAGGTGGACGCTAACGGCGCCCTGATCTCATATGAGGAGTATCACTCCTACGGCACGACTGCGTTTCAAGCTATGGCTGGCGCCGCCGAAGTGAGCCTCAAGCGTTATCGCTATACCGGTAAAGAACGGGATGAGGAAACAGGACTCTATTACCACGGGGCACGATACTGCGCATCGTGGTTGGGGCGATGGACCGCCACAGATCCTGCCGGCCTTGTCGATGGCACGAACCTGTACACGTACGCGCGCGACAATCCTGTCCGCCTCAACGACCCGACGGGAAGAAAAAGCGCGGAGCTCGGCAGCGACACTAAGGACAAGGTGACCTATACCAGTGATAAAGAGTTGGAGGAGGCACAAGCACTCTATAAGGAGATCCGAAAGACTGGCCTCACCTTCAACTCTCAAGCCAGCGCCGACATGTACAACAAGCTCGCTCAGGACGCGTTCGACAAAGCGTCGCCGACATTGAAGCGGATGAACCAACCGCACACGACCATCGTCCGCCCCTGGACACTAGCCGAGTTGAGAACGCTGAAACTAGCGCTCGCCTATTACGAAGGGCTCGATTTAAAGAGCGGCGGAAAACTGTCCTCGAGATCAGTCGCGCGCGTCAGCGAGGCTCCATTTTTAACGACCGGCATCTTCGGGGATGATTCTCTCCAGGGTCAGGTGAGGCGAAGTCAGATCACGTTTTTCGACTCGATGGGCGACGCACAGAAACAGAACAAACAGGTTTTGAAAGTCATGGTTCACGAACTCGCCCACGTATTCTTCGGACAACTCGCGGCCGAGTTCGAAAAGCTACAGTTCTGGAAATACTTCCCCGCACAGGTTAGTACCAATCCGTGGCGGAATCAGGTCACTGAGTCAGACAAACCTCGTTCGTCTCCGGAAGAGGTCGCAGAGCTTGAAAAGGCACGGAACGCGATCAAGGCTGACGTGCTGGGCAGAGTGAACAAGAAGAAAGGAGCGGCGGCTGCAACCCCAGTCCCGCCGCTCGAGAAGCCTCCGGATGATTATGCACACAAAAACCCCGGCGAAGATGTGGCCGTTTCCGTCGCGGAATATTTCTTGAATCGTGAGGAATTCGAGAAGAACTACAAGGACCGGTTCAAACTCATTTCCGACGAGTGGTGGAAGATGCGCAAGGAGGTTAAAAAGATGTCGCCGTCGCCGACAACACCGTAAATAAAGAAGCGCGCTGTTGGACGAGGTCAGTACCGTAAATAAAGAAACGCGCTGTTGGACGAGGTCAGTACCGTAACGCGGTAGCGTCGGGTTGACGAGCAAATAGTACCCACGAGTCCGCATGCGAGACCGACCCGACGCTACCGCGTTACGGTACTGACCTCGTCCAACAGCGGTCTCTTACGCTTATCTACGACTGAGAAAACGGAATAGAAGGAACAACCAATGAAACTCAACGGTCGCTCACTCTCTCTCAACCTGCGAGGTCGGGACGTCGCACTTCTGCATCGTGAACTCCGCCAAATCGGCCTGGTCATTCCTGACGATGAAGTACGCCGCTTCCTTTTTGGTCCAGCGACAGTCAGAGCTGTTACGCAGTTTCAGCAAAAGAACGGGTTGGAAGCGAATGGCATTGTCGACGAGAAGACGGCGGCAGTCATCAATCGCGACTTCGATCGAGAGAGTCCCCGCAGGGTCAGGGGGCTTGTCACAGATGAAAACGGAACGCCTTTACCCAATCTCACGGTCTCGGTTGTTGATAAAGACTTGCGCCGGGAAGAAGTGCTCGGACAAACATCTACAACCAAAGAAGGTCGTTATGAAATCTCTTACACGACGCGCCAGTTTCAACGTACGGAGAAGGATTCTGCCGATCTAATCGTGCGTGTGATGAGCCGCAACCAGGTCCTGGCGTCGTCGGATGTCATCTTCAATTCTCAACCACAAGAGACGATTGATTTTCAAATCGCAACCGTAGAAGGACTGGTTCCGGAGTTCGATCGTTATCTGGCGACTATGCGCCCGGTCCTGGGTGACATTGCTCCAGAAGCTCTCGACCAGGACGACATAGAGTTCTTATCAGGCGAAACCGGCATCCCTCAAATTCACATAGGCTATCTCACGATGGCCCATCAGCACGGCCGAACGACCAGATCCAGTCCCGATCTCTTTTACGGACTCTTTCGGCAAGACATGCCTACAGAGCTCGCGCCCCTCGTCGTCGAGCAATCAACAGTGCTGCGCGAGGCGCTCGACATCTCCATGAAACAGCTCGTCATCAGGCCGCGGGCTGAAACGGATATTGATACTTTTCTCGCTGCACTCGAGACAGTGCGAGGCTCTGTGCTCTCGACCGTGCAGACCGGCAGCAGACAAATCAACGTCGGAAGTGTGCTCGGCGTGTCTGGTCTTTCTACCGCGGAACAGGAAACCTTTCTGAGCAGTTATTTCAAGCACGAAGGTACGATCGAAGAGTTTTGGAAATCGCTTGGGACCACCGCGCTCGCGCGTCGTGTGCCGGCAATTCAAGACGCGCTTCAGCTCGACCGCGTAACCGGGAACAACGCGCCACTTCTCCAGGCGCTTTCGTCGCGCAACATCCGTTCGATTCGGGACTTACCAAAAATGGATCGTCTGGAGTTGCAACGATTGGTGCAGAGCTCAACCGACATTCTCGCTGCCATCCCATCGATAGATGCAAACGAGAGCAATGAACAGAAAGCGAAACGTTACGTCGACGACGTTTTTGCAACTGTGCACGCCGCAGTTCCTACGGCCGTTCTCAAGGTATCGTATGAAAAATCCATAGACACTGTTCGTCGAGACGTTGCGCGCGTGCTCGACAGCAGGCCCGACCTCGATCTGGTCGAGGTGCCATTGAATCGTTTTCTTCAGGAGAATCCGCAGGTGTTCGACGGCATAAGCGACGTCGAGGCCGTGAGAAATCATTTGAAGAAGACGCAAAGAGTCCTGCGGGTGTCGCGCAATCCGGAACATGCGGAAAGTTTGCTGGCTGGCGGCCTGGAATCGGCACATGCGATCGCGAGTCTTCCGGCGGAGGCTTTTGCAGAACAGTTCGCTGCGCAGCTCGGTGGGCCAGACCACGCGCACGCTTATCATCAGAGGGCCGTCCAGGTTAACGAATCCGTACTCGGCGTGGTGGCGGCAATCAAACAAGGAACAATGGCAGTAACCCCTTCGGTAATCGCTCCTACTCCTGCAACGATCGCAGATGATCCTAACTTCACAACGCTATTTGGATCGCAGAGTTTGTGTTCCTGCGAAGATTGCAACTCCGTTCTTAGTCCCGCAGCCTACCTGGTTGATCTCCTGCAAATGATCGACCCCAAAGCGGGTGCGAAGCCTCTTACAAAGCTGCGAGAACGTCGCCCGGACATCGAGTTCATACCGTTAACCTGTGAAAACACAAATACCGAGCTTCCCTACATCGATCTGATCAACGAGATTCTTGAATTCTATGTCGCGCATAACGAGACCTTGTCTGCACAAGCGGCGCACGACAACGCCGGGGCTACGGCTGAAGAGTTACGCATCAATCCACAGTATGTTGTCGACGCTGCTTATGAAGCGTTGGCCAAGGCCGTCTACCCTGTCGATCTTCCGTTCAATCGCTCGCTCACGATTTCTCGTCTTTACCTGAACCACCTTGGCGTCTCGCGGCACGAACTGATGAATGCCTTTCGTAAACAGGGCCAGCCAACAGACGCCGAAGTTGATCTTGAAAGTCTTGAAATCTCTTCCTTTGAGGACAGCATTCTTACCGGAAGTCTAAACAGACCTCTGGCTGACTTTTACGGAACAACCGGGAGCGATCCAAGCGGCCTTGCTGAAATCAGCGTAGCTGACTTTCTTCAGCGTACCGCAATCTCCTATGAAGATTTAACCGAGTTACTGACAGTTCAAATTCTTAATCCGGCCGGGTCCATCCGCTTGGAGGACAGTGATAATCCGCCGCGCTGTAATCCGGAGAAAGTCCTTATCAGGAACTTGACTGCGCAGTTCTGGCAGAAGGCCCACCGGATCATTCGTCTCTGGAAGAAAACCGGCTGGTCGTTCGGAGATCTCGATATCGCTTTCAGAAGTTTGAATGCAGATGACATCTCAGAAGGATTTTTGCGTAAGCTGTCTATCGCGAAAAAACTGAAAAGCGATCTGAATCTGTCGCTACCGGTTTTGTTCAGTTTGTGGAGTGATTTGGATGTATTAAGGCCAACGTCACTCTATTCCCAACTGTTCCTTAACAAGATAGTAATCACGCCACTTGATCCCGCATTCGACGTCGCCGCGCTGCCCAACTCAACCGAACTACTGCGAGATCACGCCGCGGCAATCTGCGCCGAAGTTCGCATTGAAGTCGACGACTTCGAAGCGATTCTTCAGCACCTCAATCTGCCTGATCAAGCCACGCTGAGTCTTGCTTCGTTGTCTGCACTGCACCGGCATGCTGTTTTGGCCCGAGCGCTGAAACTAAAGGTCACAGAGTTTCTCTCACTGCTGGTGTTGAGCGGCAAAGATCCCTTTGTACCGGCTGAACCTTCGTCGACCGCCGCATTCGTCGAGATTGCCGGCGTTGTGAAGAAGTCGGGATTCAAAATATCCGAGTTGGATTACGTCTACCGGCATCTTTCAGATCCGAAAAATCCTTTGGGTCTCGCCGGCGAAACGATTACTCAAGTAATCAATGCAATTTATGCCGGTCTTCAGGAAGTGCTGTCACAAGAGACACCTGATCCGACGGTCGATCCATTGAGAGGACCGCTGGTGAAGGTTGTCGGCGAAGACCTGGCAGATCAAGCAATGGCTGTTGTCTACGGCACATCCGAGTTAACGGAACAAGAACGCGTCGAATTCATCAATACGCACTTCGTTACGTTTTTAGATCCGGTCGAGGCTCAGTCGTTGTTACTCAATCCGTCGACGACGCGAGAACAGAAACAAACATACATAACGAAACGCGTGTTGGAATTTGAGCAAAAAGGCACGGTTACTCACGTCCTGAGCGACGAGCTCAAACTGGACGCTGGTCTCCTGGGATTAATGGTTGAGCGGATTGTCAGATCGAAAGCTGATCCTGCTAAACGCTCCCTTGACGACTTTCTCGCACTCACGTCGATTCCCGCGGAAGTAATAACCGGTGTTTCCGCAGACCCGGCCGCGTTAGCTCTCATCGAAACGGCTCGAAAGGCCGTCATTCACTTGCATAAGCTTTCACTGCTGTTGAGTGGGTTCAAGATCAATCTAAAGGAGCTGACTCACCTTTCACTTCATGCGCAGGATTTCGGCGATCTCGATTTCAACGCACTACCACTGGAAGAGGCTGCTTTCAACGCGGAGTTGTTTGCAGATTGGTTGAGGCTCGCCGGCTACAAAGCGTTGGCGCAAAGTATTCCTCAAGTCGAGAGTGATCTGATCGACGTTTTTGCTGCTGCTTCGCTTCCCGCCGCTGATAATCCGCGTGAGAAAGCTATTGACGAGCTTAAGAAAGCGACTGCCTGGGATGGGCAGGAGGTCGATTTCCTCGTTGGACCAAATGGCTTGAACCTGAACGCCCCAGACGCCTTCAAGAACGAGCTCAGGCTTCGCGACCTCGCTGCTTGTATTCGGATTAACAAACGTCTCGGTATTTCGTGTGAACAGCTATTTGGCTGGTCGTTGAGTAGTCCCAGTCCTGCCATTGCTAATGAGATCGTGGCGGCGGTCAGGGCGAAATATTCAGAAGAGCAGTGGCCGGTGGTCGCCAGGCCACTGAATGACACGTTGCGTGAAGCACAGAAGGCTGCGTTATTGAGCGCGATCCTTGCCAGCGAAAAAAGTCATAACCTTGGGCTCACGGATAGCAATCAGTTATTCGAACAGTTTCTTATCGATGTTGACATGAGTGGTTGCGGAACGACCTCACGCATCAAGCTGGCGATATCGTCCGTTCAACTTTTCATACAACGTTGTCTAATGAATTTGGAAGACGGCGTCAGCGCGTCTGCAATCGACTCGGACCATTGGGAGTGGATGAAGAACTACCGTGTTTGGGAAGCAAACCGCAAGATATTTCTTTACCCGGAAAACTGGATCGAGCCTGAGCTGCGCGACGACAAATCTCCGTTCTTCAAGCAGCTCGAAACCGAACTTCTCCAAAACGATTTAACCCTGGAGACGGCGGAACAAGCTTTTGTCCACTATCTCGAGAGACTTGACGAGGTTTCGAATTTGGAGATCTGCGGCCTTTATAAACAAAAGGCGGAGAATGACGAGGACGAGATTACTCACGTCATTGGACGTACTACGGCTGAGCCGCACGTCTATTACTATCGACAATTTATTGATGAACGCACCTGGACAGCCTGGGAAAAGTTGGAGATGGACATCGAGGGCGACCACGTTTTTCCAGTTGTTCACAACCATCGACTTTACCTCTTCTGGTTGACGTTTGCAGAAACCCAGAATGACAACCAGGAACTTTCAGCAGGTTACATACAATCGATGGAGCATTGGCGTTGGCTGACCATAGACCATCCGAATTGGGTAAAAAATCATCAGGACTGGCTCACCGAACATGAAATCCGGGAAATTTGGAAATCGATCGAGAGTCTCTTGAAAGCTGAGAAGGCAGCAGATTCTTTTAGAGAAGAAGTTAGACAACAATTCATTGATGCTTTTGGAATCGATCCATTGACTGACGAAGATCCTGAGCCCCGCGAACCGGAGGAACCGGCATTTACCACACCACCCGCCTTAAAGCATTGGGAAATCAAGCTCGCCTGGAGTGAGTATCAGTATGGTCGGTGGTCGGCGAAAAAGTCGTCTCTGGAATCTATCGAATCCCCTTACGTATCAGAGTCTCTACAGGATTACTTCATCGAGAAAGCGGGCGTCATATTCGGAGCGTTAGCCCTCGGTGCAATCAACGAGCAGTATCAATTGATGAAAATGAAGGATGACGGAACGTTCGAAAAGACGATCTTTACTGTGTTCCTGCCCGACAAGAAAACCCATTTCGTGCGCACTCTCATCGACAACGATACAGGACATCTGTTCGTCAAAGTTTACCGCCGCTACTCGCATACGGAGTCTGTTCTGCAATTGCTGGATTTGACGGTGGAGGGGTATGAGTTAGTAGGTAAGTTTGAGATTCATTGCGGGAACAAGGTTCAGGCAACTACCAGTCATAGCAAGAAAGATTACGAGTCGTTGACACGTCCTGACGGGAGCACAAATTCCGCCGTCTTCTTCAAGCACGATAATGGTTCCAGGTTAACTTTCACGAATGACGGTAAATCCAGAAATATTTTCCGGAAGGTTCCGGGCGAAGAATATTTAATTCTCGGCGGGCACCAGAACCTCGGCTTCCGACTCAAGCCACCCTACCAGGATTTCTTTTATCAGGACGCCGGAAAAGTCTATTACGCGGCCTATCAGTCTGTGCCGGACAAGACTGTGCTTACAGATCCGGCAAAATCGCTACTGACGGGTACACCCAACAAACATTCGTCGTTGATCACTACGGTTGGCAAAAACGCTGCGGCTGCGAGCAATGCGTCGCGAATGTCGGGCGCGTCGCCGATAAAAATCGTCAAAACGCGAGCCGCCGCTTCCACCGTTATTGATAACGACAACGGTTCATCTGCCGGCCCGGTTCAATTAGGGAAAGCACAACTCGTAGGCGAAAGCGTTCACAACACAACTCTGGGATCCGTAACTCTCGCGGACGAGGGATTAAAGTTCATTACGTTTTTCCACCCCCACGTGTGCGAGTTTGTGGAGCGACTTTATGAGGACGGAGTATCCGGACTCCTCAAGCGTTCCACGCAGCAACTCGATAACGACAACAACGGATTCGTATTTGCGAAGAGGTACGATCCGACAGGCGAAGTGGCTTTCCCGTATCCGAAAGAGGATGTCGATTTCGAAAGCGGTCCCTATTCGCTCTACAACTGGGAGTTGTTCTTCCACATCCCGATTTTCATCGCCAACAGTCTTTGCCTGAACCAGCGCTTCGAAGAAGCGACGCAGTGGTTTCATTTTATTTTCAATCCGACTACCGGCGAGAAAGCGACAGGAAACCATCCGCTACAACGTTTTTGGAAGACACTGCCTTTCTATGAAAACACTGATCCCGAGAAGGATCAGATACAAGAGTTGTTACTGACGCTGGCGGGTAAGAAATCCGGATGGCAAAAGATCCAGGACCAGATTGAGGAATGGCGCAACGATCCTTTCAACCCGCATCTGATCGCTCGAATGCGAATCACCGCATATCAAAAAAACGTCGTCATCAAGTACATCGAAAACCTGATTGCCTGGGGAGATCAGCTCTTTAGTCAGGACACTCTGGAATCGATTAACGAGGCAACCCTGCTTTACGTGCTGGCCGGTAACATTCTGGGCCCTCGACCAAAAGTTTATCCGGCGAGCAGCACTGTTACGGCGAAGACCTATCACGACCTCAGCGGAGAGCTCGACGCCTTCTCAAACGTGCTCCTTGAAGTTGAGAACGAGCTGCCGGCAATCACGTATAAAAAATTGGTGTCGTGGGGTGTGAGATCCAATAAATCTTTGAAACTGAAACGAAAAAATCCACTGATTAAACCGGCGCCTGCCGGACCGATCGGAAAGTCGACTGTTCAGGCCTTGTACTTTTGCGTACCGGACAACGAGGACCTGCTCGAATGCTGGGACACCGTCGGCGATCGGCTCTTCAAGATCAGGCATTGCATGAATATTGAAGGCGTCGTGCGCGAGCTTCCATTATTCGAGCCGCCGATCGATCCGGCCCTGCTGGTGAAAGCGCGCGCTGCCGGCGTGGATCTAAGCAGCGTAATGAACGATCTCTTCGCGCCGCTGCCGCGATATCGCTTTAGTGTGCTGGCTCAGAAAGCGCTCGATCTTTGCAACGATTTGAAGTCTCTCAGCAGCGCGCTGCTGTCGGCGCTGGAGAAGAAAGACTCCGAAGAGCTTTCCAACCTGAGGGCAAGCCAGGAGACCGCGATGCTGACCTTAGCGCGCCAGGTCAAAGAGCTCCAGGTCGATGAACAAAAGGCCAATATCGACGCTTTGAACAAGACTCGCGCGGTAACTGAAACACGTTACAACCATTATCGCGACGTCGTCAAAATCAATCCGAACGAACAGGAACACATGGACCAGTTGGAGACGTCGCATGATTTCAGTTTGGCGGCTCAGGCTCTTTCCGCCGGTGTACCACTGGCGCATATGATGCCCGATTTCCACACCGGCGCCGCTGGTTTTTCAAGCCCGTTTGCGGTCGCGAAGTGGGGCGGCGCTAACCTTGGTAACGCGCTGCAATCTGCCTCGACGATTGTCGCTATGATTTCGGCTATTCATTCTCACGAGGCCCAAATGGCCTCAATCAAAGGCGGATACGACCGCCGCTGGGACGATTACAAACTAAACGAGAAGCTGGCGTCCGCAGAATTGTCGCAGATCGATAAACAGCTTATCGCAGCCGAAATCCGTCAGGTTATTGGTGAGCAGGAACTACAGAACCAGGATCGGCAAATCGAAAACAGTCGCGAGGTGGAGGAATTCCTTCGCAGCAAGTACACCAACGAAGACCTCTACAGTTGGATGATCTCACAGATTTCCAAAGTCTATTTTCAGACCTACAACCTGGCTTACGATCTGGCTAAACGCGCGGAACGAGCCTATCGCTTCGAGCTGGGCCTGAGCGATTCCAGCTTCATCCAATTCGGTTACTGGGACAATCTGAAAAAGGGTTTATTGGCGGGAGAACAGCTTGCTTTTGCACTCAAGCGAATGGACGCTGCTTACCTTGATCAAAACAAGCGCGACTTTGAAATCACCAGGCACGTCTCGTTGATGTTTCACGATCCGCTGCAACTAATCCTGCTCAAGGAAACCGGAAAATGTAATGTCAAACTACCTGAATCGTTTTTCGATGCTGATTATCCCGGACACTACCTGCGGCGCATCAAGAGTGTTGGCTTAACGATTCCCTGCGTTGTCGGTCCGTACACGAGCGTGAACTGCACGCTGACGCTGCTGAGCAATCGAGCGCGAACTACGAGTACGCCTGCCGAGCCTTATCATAACGAGCCGAACGATCTTGCTGATCCTCGCTTCATCTTTAACTTCGCGGCCCAACAGTCCATTGCTACCAGCCATGGTCAGAGCGACTCCGGCGTTTTTGAACTCAACTTCCGCGACGAGCGTTATCTTCCATTCGAAGGCGCGGGTGCTATCAGCGAATGGCAGATTGAGTTGCCTACCAACACCAATGCTTTCGATTTCAGCACTATCTCGGATGTCGTGCTGCATCTTAAGTACACCGCGCGCGATGGCGGCGAATTACTGCGGGCCGCCGCATGGAACGACAGAAAGCAGCTCATCTCCGACGCGGCTTCATCGCCATTGACGAGGTTCTTCAGCTTGAAGACTGAATTTCCAACTGAGTGGCACCGGTTTTTACATCCAAACGACCCTTCGAGTGGACAAGAGTATCTCCACAAGATAGTAGTCAATCTCACGATGGAACGGTTTCCATTCCTTTTCAGAGGGCAACAGCTTGCACTCAACAACGCCAGGCTGTTCTTAAAACTTAAATCGGGATTTGTTTATGACGACGGCGCGAAGTTGTCTCTGACGTTGAACCAAATCCCAATCGATCTTCTCGAGCAGGGGAGTTCGGCCGGCGACATACCATCCGGCACGCGAACGTTGAATGGCGAAGCCGTACCATTCTCATTTGACATTCAAGTGGCTGGAAATAATCTACCGTCCGAGACACCAACCGATGCTTCGTGGTGGGAAGTTGTTCAGATCGACAACCAACCTCGCCTTCGGCTGAAACACCAGGCCATCGAGGACATTTGGCTGCTTTGTGATTATTCTGTGAGCTGACGAAACCATGCGTTACTTCCGTCTTCAGCTTATCGTTCTGCTTCTGTTCCTCGCTTGTGCTGCTTACGCACAGGAGCCGGCGTCAGCAGATGACTTTTCACAACGTGGCATCAGCCGCTTTGAAAAGAACGATCTCGACGGTGCCATCGCCGACTTCACCAAAGCGATCGACTTGCACGGCCACGAACTGGAGTTCTGCTTCTACTTCCGTGGCATTGCTCTATATCGACGCGGGCGACTTGACGAAGCAATAGCGGATCTAAGTAAAGCCATAACCCTTAAACAACATCCGCGGTTTTATCACGATCGCGGGAATCTGTTGGCCCAAAAAGGTGACTTCGACGGTGCCCTGGTCGATCTCAACAAGGCGATCGAGATCGATCCGAAGTATGCAAAGGCGTACGGCGATAGAGGTATCGTTCGTCTGATGCGCGGCGAGGACGCCGTTGCTGATTTGGATTTCAAGAAATGTTTTGAACTCGATAAGACGCTCGAGGTTCAACTGAAGATGACGGTACATGAAATCAAACGGCAAGCAGTGTTGCGCGCCGAGCACCAGGCGCCTGCTGATGTGACCGTCGTCAAGTTCAGTTGGAGCGAAACGCCATCACGAGTACTTGATCCGCCTTCATCACCTGTAATTCCTGTGAGTACAACACCCGTCAGTCAAACTGGTCTTCGAGTACTCGGAACAAGTGAGAAGGGTGAAGCTGGTCCACCGACGCGCACACCTGGTCAGGCGGACCCAATGGATCCACTGGGTGGGCCTGAGATGCGTGTTCGAGGTGTCGATCGCAAGTTCTCAGCGTTATTGAGAAACACCGGCAGCAAGACAATTACAAATGTTCAGTGGGCATACTTTTTTGTCCCGCAGGATGAGAAAGAGACATTGGCTTACCTGTTCACGACGAAGATTGAAATTCCCCCGGGAAAAGAAAAGAACTTACACGATCAAGTTACGTCGGCTGTTCTTCCGGCGAATGAGAGCAAAGGCCTCAGTGAGCACAACCGCGCGCTGTTCAAGGAACGCGTGGTCATAGTGCGGTTGGATTACGCGGATGGAAGCTCGTGGCAGAGTTCCGGCCACCGATAGGGCGCCATGTGAGCGCCAAAGGCGCGGCATATTGAGCGCCGAAGGCGCGGCGTATGAGCGCCAAAGGCGCGATCTATAATAGCCAGGGGCACGCCTTTGGCGCTAACGAATCAATGCAACCGGATATTGCCTGACACGCTCGAGATCGTGATCGGCGTACCTCCTGCGCCGATGCGCGCGCGGACGTTCGACGACTTTTCTTCACTGTCGCGCGTGACGTTAGGCACGTCCAGGTAAACCTGCCCGCTGACATGTGCTGACTCGAAATCCGCGTTCACTTCGCTCTTGAATCCAATCTCGACAGAGCCACTCACGCTCCTGATGTGAACGCCCTCGGGGCTCAGATTGACAAGCGTCGCGGTCACGCCACCACTCACGCTCGTCACGTCAAGCGACCCGTTCACCTGACCCATCTCGACGTTGCCACTGATGCTGTTGACGCGCGCCTCGCCGCCCAGGTTCCCGACTTCGAGACTTCCACTGATGCTGCCCACTTGTAGTCTGCCACCGACGTTACCTAACACGGCAGAGCCGCTAATACTGCTGAGATGCGTCTGGCCGTCTACGTCGCCGACTTTGATCCAGCCGCTGATACTCTTGACCGAAAGATCGATGCGTCGAGGCAGCTTGAGTATGACCTGGTGGTCTACCTGAATCCTCTCCCAGCGCTGTTCAGTCTCATCGCGACCACGGATCACGAGGCTGTTGCTGGTCTGTTCAATTTCGATCTTGTGATGCTCGAGGTCAGCACGGGTGCGTGCCGAACGGATGATTCGGACTTCAGCGGTGGCGGTATCCCCAGTGGTGATTTCTACGGGGCCACGAATGCTCGAGACTTCAACGCGCGCTCCCGGCGCGAGCTGGTACGTCTGGTTGATCTCGTCGCGCTCCTTGAAGTCGCTGTTCTGCGCCGTCGCGGGCGCACCGCAGGTCAACACAATCATGCTCGTAAGCAATGCGGTAACAAACATATCCTTCACCTCTCCTGGCGTCATAATATACTGGAGCGTTTGGATAATAGACACCGCCG
>DATNCH010000065.1:0-37935 GCA_035571655.1 Pyrinomonadaceae bacterium | reverse complement strand
GCTGAAAGCTGTCCGGCAGTGACGGCGGTAACGAGAAACGCCACGAGCGCGATCCAGTTGTCAGTTGCAGCGATATTGAAAGTTTTGAACGGTGGCAGGAAGAAAAAATTGAAACAAAGCATCGCGACGATCGAGGCGAGCAGGGCCGGCCAGCTACCCCAGCGAGTCGCGATAAAAAGCACATTCAACAGCAGCGCCAGCGACACCGTTGCCGCATTCACGTGGTCGCCGAGCAGCTTGAGAACGACGGTCGTCGCAACAACACTCAACCCAGCCACCACATACCCCGCCCACTTCTGGTCCAAGGCCGACCGCTGCATGTGAACATTGTGCCGCAAAAAGGTACAAAAAGCACAAAATGAATGTGGTTGTTAACGAGTGCCTTTTGTGCTTTTTTGTGGCTGCGTTTTGAAGATCCGGAAGAGGTAGTAATAAGACGGGAACAACAGAATTGCGCCGGCGATGACAGCGCCGAGCAGCAGTTGAAGTGTGCTCCGTGGCGCGGAGGCAGAGAAGATCCTGATGTCTGGTTCAACCAGATGTGGATATTGAGCGAAGGCCCAGCCAAGTAAGATCAACGTCACCTGAGCTGCCGCACAGACGCGCGCCAATCTGTATTTTCTGGCCCACAGGGCGTAGAACGCGCTTGTCGCAGATACGGCGGTTAAGAAGTGTAACGCCAGCGCCCACGAAGTCCTGCTAATCCCTGCACGCACCGTCGGCGCACCTGTTTCCGCAAGCACGAAAACAGTCAGCGCCAGGATGCCAACAACAACGCCCGACAGAATCGCGCGCAGCCGAAAGTCTTCCTGCAACTCTCGGTTGTGCGTTTCCAGCGTCAAGTAAACCGCAGCGAGAAATGCAAACAGAGCGAGTGCGAAGAATCCGACCGCAAAAGGAAAAGGCGCGAGCCACGACCCGAAGAACCCGCTTGTGACCATGCCGCCTTCAACACGAATCGTTCCGGAAGCAATTGCACCGAGCACGATACCGAGAAGCACCGGCGTGATAATGCTTGCGATCGAAAACACCAGACCCCAGCGACGCTGCACATCATCACGCTGAACGTCGTACGTGCGAAACGTGAACGCGGTGCCCCGCAACACGATTCCGATGAGCAATAATGTGATCGGAATGTGCAGTGCTGTTGCGATGGCGGCAAACGCGGGTGGGAACGCCGTGAAAAGCATCACGACGACGAGTATCAACCAGACGTGATTCGCTTCCCAAACCGGGCTAATCGCCTCCGCAATCAGTGCTCGCTGTTCGCGCGCGCGTCTTCCAAACGCAAACAGGTCCCACACGCCACCGCCGTAATCCGCACCGCCGAGGAGTGCATACAAAACGAGTGCAGCCATCATCACGCCGGCGATAATCGTTTCAAGCGACAAGTCGCGCCTCCTTCCGATCTGCTTCGGTGCCTTGTGGACTTGCCGCGACCTGCCGCAGTAACAACCAAACCGTGGCGATCGCGAGCAGTATGTAGAGCAAAGTAAAGGTGATGAAAGGCACGATGAGTCCCGGCATCGGAGTAACTGCTTCGCTTGTGCGCATCACGCCGAAAATGATCCAGGGCTGCCGTCCGACTTCCGTTACTACCCAGCCCGTTTCGATCGCGATGAAGCCGAGGGGTGCGGCTAAAACAAGGACGCGCAGAAACCAATTCGAGTCGGGCCACACTTTGTTCCGTGCTATCGACCACAGAAATCGCAGCGCGCCCCAGAGCGCGATCAACATCATCGCGACGCCACACGCAACCATGATCTGGAAAGCTATGTGAACGATCGCAACCGGCGGCCGTTGATCCGGAGGGAATTCATTGAGGCCTAAAACAAAAGACTTTGGAGAGCCATGGGCCAGAATGCTCAATAGATACGGAATCTCAATCGCATAACGTGTAACACCCGCCTCTTCATCAGGGATGCCACCGATACGAAGTGGCGCGCGGTTTTGCGTCTCAAATTGACCTTCTAACGCCGCCAGTTTCACAGGCTGAGTTCTTGCTACGCGTTTTGCGATGAGATCACCGCTTAACGGTTGCAGGATTGAAGCGATACCACCGACCGCAAGCGCGATCGCGAGTGCTGCTTTGTGAAAGCGATTCTGCCGATCGCGCAACAGCATGAACGCGTGAATGCCGGCGACGACGAAACCCGTCGCAGCGTAAGCGGCGAGCGTCATGTGCAGCGTCTGCGAAAACGCGGCCGGATTCATCATGGCTGCTATAGGATCGATATCGACGGGTTTGCCATCGACGATTCGAAACCCCCTGGGCGCATTCATCCACGCATTTGCGATGACGACAAAAATGCCGGAGAGTGCGCCGCTAACGGCAACCATCGCGCCTGCAAACAGATGCGCACGCGGTGGCACGCGCGTCCAACCGTAGAGATAAATTCCGAGAAAGATCGCTTCGGTGAAGAATGCAAAACCCTCGAGCGAGAACGGCATGCCGATGATCGCGCCTGCGTACCCCATGAACGTGGGCCATAACAAGCCGAGCTCGAACGAAAGCACCGTTCCGGAAACCGCACCGACCGCAAAGAGTATCGCGGTCCCCTTCGCCCAGCGCTTCGCGAGCGTGAGGTAGATGTCGTCTTTAGTGCGCAGCCATTTCCATTCAGCAATGATCATCAACAGCGGCATGGCAATCCCAATCGCCGCGAAGATGATGTGAAACGCGAGCGACATCGCCATCTGCGAACGCGCTGCAAGCAGGTCGGTCATCGATCATAAGAATAATCCTTTTGTTCCTTTTGTGCTTCTTTGTGGCACTATCTAGTACACACATGAAGCGAATTCTTCTGATCAGTAACTCAACTCTGTACGGCAGCGGCTATCTCGATCACGCCGAAGCCGAGATCCGCAGCTTTCTGGGCGACCTTAAACACGTGCTGTTCGTGCCCTTTGCTCTTTATGACCGCGACAAATATGCGGCCACCGCACAACAACGCTTCGCAAAAATGGGATATGAGTTATCGTCGATACATACCGCTGACGATCCTGCAAAAGCCCTTGACGATACCGATGCCGTTTTCATCGGCGGCGGAAATACGTTTCGTCTGTTGAAGGCGCTCTACGACTTCGATTTGCCTGGTCCAATTCGAGACAGAGTTGCAGCAGGAATGCCGTACATCGGTTCGAGCGCTGGTTCAAACGTCGCTGGTCCAACAATCAGGACGACCAACGACATGCCCATCGTCCAGCCACCATCCTTCGATGCGCTCGGTTTGGTTTCGTTTCAAATCAACCCGCACTACCTCGATCCCGATCCGAATTCAAAACACATGGGCGAGACACGCGAAGAGCGGATTCTTCAATTCCTCGAAGAGAACGACACGACTGTCGTCGGCCTGCGCGAAGGCGCCATGCTGCGCCTCGAGAACGGCGAGACGATCTTGCGCGGCTCTACCGGCGCCAGAATATTTCGTAAAGGTTTAGACGCAATCGAGACTCTGCCCGGCGCTCACCTCAACGCCTTTCTTTGATGCAAGGCCTAACCAGCCGTTGCGAAATCCGGCGCGGCGCAGACCGTTGACGATGAACGGACAACGGCGCAACAGTCGCCAGATCAGACCGGTGCGATAGTTTTCGATCATCATCACGATTGGTCCCTGGTCGAGGCCGTAGTAACCCTTCGACACCCAGCCTTTGCCGCCTCGGGAAGTGAACGTCGGATTGTAACTACACTTGAAACCGTACTCGTTGGTTATATCCGGATAGTCTTTGTTGAGACGTTGCAGAGACGGTAGGACCACCTCGGGAGCAAACGGCAGCGACGCAGCGACGGCCCACGGCGCGAGCGTGCCGTCGTCAGGTCCGTACGGAATCGAACGCGCCTTGTAGTCGAAGAAGCGAACCCTGCGTCCGTTGATGCGGCGCTCTGCTGGTCCTGGACCATCACTCGCCGTGATACCCCAGCTAAACCGGCCATAGCCCGCAAACCGTTTCGGATTGCGCATCGCATACGCCTGCTGCGCATAGATCGCTCGACGACTGTTTTCGAAGTAGTTGATTGCCTTGCTGCTCATGTAATCGTCCTGGATACCACGAAAATCGATCCACATGTGCGAGAGGTGATGAATGAAGAGTGGTCCAGCGTAAAGAAACTCGTGACCGTACAGTTTCTTCCACTTGTAAGTCCTGGTCCACGCACGATAACTCTCCGCAGGAAGCGGAAAAGTCGGCGAGGCAAGACCAAGAACGTACAGAATCAAAGCCTCGCTGTAGCCGGTCCAACGATATCGGATGAAACCTGTTTCGGGTTTCCAGCCGTGCGAGACTGTCAGCGCGCCGTTTTGCGCCCACTTCCAATCCGCGCGCGCATAAAGCGAATCCGCGAGTGTGCGCACTTCGCGCTCATCGGCCGTGTCGCGATCGAAATAGCAGGCGGCAGTGAGCGCGCCGGCAATGAGGTAAGTCGTGTCGATGGTGGAGATCTCGCAGTTCCAGACGCGACGCCCGGTTTTCATGTCGATGAAGTGATAGTAAAAGCCTTTGTAACCGGTAGCGTCGGTCGCCGTGCCTTGCGGTGCGTCGTGAAAAAACCGCAGCGTAGTCAGCGTGCGCTTTACGGCTTCAGATCGGCTCAAATATTTACGCTCGATGGCGATGGGATACGCTGTTAGCGCAAAGCCGACGACGGCTATCGAACACGGCGCTCCGCGTCGATCGTTGTCAGGAACGAGACCGTTCTCGAGGTTGATCTTATCTGAAAAGTATTTAAACGTTGTGCGCTCGAGCCGCGCCAGTTCTTCATCGGTGAGCGATGGTTCCAATACCTTCATCTTTGTGAGCAGCGTTGCCTCAAAAGTCGACTATCATTGTTGGATACAGTCAGTACCGTAACGCGGTAGCGTCGGGTCGTACGTGAGCCTTCTCAATTTGTTGAGCATATCGAATGTTCGAGACTGACCCGACGCTACCGCGTTACGGTACCGACCTCCCCCAAGTCTGAATCGTGACTTTTGAGGCAAAGCTTCTGTGGATTGAAGTCTATCGTTATCGCCGCGACGCCATGCGCGGGCAAGTTGGTTTTTAGAAACACGGAACCGTCCTGGAATTCGACACCCTGCTTCTCACTTACCAGCGCGGACGCTGTTTCCAATCGATCGATATCTTTTTGGCTAAGAGACTCCGGTCGGCCCATCTCTACCCACAAACGTTTCGGATTCGCATGATCCGGATCGACGCGCCGTATTCGTGCCGCAATCGGTTCGCGAGCATTCGTCAGTCGAATGTGAATCTCCTCCGTCTCGATCGAGTGACCCGGCGTCGTGTGATTGGTCAAAAGCACAGTGACGCTCGACTCCTTCTGCACCACGGAACAATCAACAGTTTCATGCAACCCATCGACGAGCGACTGCTGCTCGCCCAAATCGTGAAGTAACTCAAACGTTCGATACGCCGGCTTCGGAATGCCATGCAATGTCAGCAAACCAAACCCTCCATGAAAAGGCACTGTCGGAAGACCATGCTCCTCGAAGATGTCTGAGAACGTCCAGAAGCTGTATCCCTCAACGAGCCCATTC
Organism: Pyrinomonadaceae bacterium; assembly: GCA_035571655.1. Taxonomy (GTDB): domain Bacteria; phylum Acidobacteriota; class Blastocatellia; order Pyrinomonadales; family Pyrinomonadaceae; genus PSRF01. The sequence continues at coordinate 32,404 of DATNCH010000065.1, read as the reverse complement.
GCTTCCATCACAGTCGACGCAATCGCCGCTGCTGCGTAAGACTCGTCGTGCAATTCGTCGGACGGATTCGACGACGTGTTCCACTCGGTGTAATAGACAGGCCGGCCGCGCGCGTGCGCGCGAGTGTTCTGCGCGACCTCACGCATGATTCCACGCTGGCTCTTGAAGAGTTGCACTTCAGTTCCGCCGTCGTTTTCGAACCCATCGTTCGGATAATAATGCGTGCTGACGAAGTCTGCCGGAACATCGTTTCGCTCGCAGTAGTCGACGAAGTCGGCTATCCACGCGCTCTTCGCAGTCGCCGGCCCTCCAACCTTGAACGACGCTGAAACCGTCTTGATAGCTTCAGCCGTATGGCGATAGAGCCGGAAGTAATCACGCTGGGTCCCTCTCCAAAATGCTCTCAGATTGGGCTCATTCCATACTTCAAACAGCCATTCACGAACCTCGTTCTCACCATACCGCTCAACCAAATGCACGACGAGTTGCTCGATCAGCCTGGCCCACTCCTTGTAATTCTTCGGTGGTGTGACATTCGCTTTGTAGTGGAAGACCGTCTTCTTACCGGAGGCCAACGCTGCCGGCGTAAAGCTCAATTCGACAAAAGGTCTCATGCCGATCGACAGGAGAAAATCAAACACTCGAGGCGGAGACACGGAGATGGGGAGACGCGGAGACGCGGAGATCTTGTCACCGTGTCTACGTGTCGCCCCGTCCCCGCGTCTCTGCGTCATATCGTCTGACAACAGACCGTGAAAGCGGACGTGTCGGAACCCAAGCTCGACATGAGCTCGTTTTAAATCGCGCTGCCAATCGTCGCGCAGCGCCATAGACGCGTGGTCGCTTCCGACCGTATGTTCCCAGAAGTGCGGGAGTGGTGTCGTTGCTTCTGCGAGATCGCAGAAGAAAGTGAGTCTGCTCACAGAACGTGTCGCAAGGCGCGCCGGCTGAGTTCCGCAGTCATTCCATAGACCAAATGAGAAGCGAGCGCGTATGCATGAGTTGATATTGGGTATTCCATTGGTCCTTTTGAGAGTCCCAGTGCCGGCACTGTGATCTCATCCGCTATCAGCCAAAATGCGGCGCCAAACGGAAGGCCCGCTGCCATTGTAACCTGTGGTGAGACTTCCGCGAGCGCTCCGTAGAATCCACCTGTTACAGTACCAAACGCGTAGTGGACCGCCGCGCCCGCGGGTTTCTTCTCGCTTTCCTGCAATTCGTGCCCAAAGACGTTTTTGGAGATCACTTTCGCGGTTTCAACCGTGGCGTCGTCCTGCTCTTTAGTGTCTTCATCATCGCCTTGGGATCCTTGGGTGGGCTGCATCGATTGCGCGCCGTGCGGTTTCTCGGAGCCTTCTGCCATGCGAGTCCACGCAGCTTGAAACTGGTTCATGGTCCAGGAGGCGATCAAGCCACCGGCGAGTCCGGCGACGAGACCTTTCAAGACGCTGGTGTTATTTCTATTGTGCATGACTTCCGTTTCCTTCCCTCGAGAGTGAACGCCATCCCACCAATGCAGCCAGGCCGAGCCCCGCGATCAGCGAACCGGTGATGATCGGGTGCAGCGAGGCCTTTGTGTAAACACTCGATTCCGCGACGTGACCCGGATAACCGCCGCGCTCATCTCCGTCCTTCGACGGCGCATACAAACTATCGGCACGATCATCCCGCGCTGGACGATCCGATTTCTGCACGTCAAAAAATGTCGCCTGCATCAGTTTGTCCGTGAGTCGCGGCACGTGATAGCCGGCTTGGGCAAGCACCGCACCACCTCCGCCGACGTACAAGTCGCGCTCAGGATTCTCAGCGCAATGAAGAATCGCCTCAGCGACAGTCTCCGGTGAATAGACAGGCGGAGGATTTTGTGGTTCGACGTCCATCAGATTCTTCGCATGACGGATGTAAGGCGTGTCGATGGCGCTCGGCTTTATCAGAGTTACGGAGATCGGTGCGCCCTCTTCTTCGAGCTCGATCCGTAGCGCGTCCGTATAACCCTTAACTGCGTGCTTGGTTGCGCAATACGTTCCTTGAACCGGGATGGCTACGTCCGAAAGTACGCTGCCGACGTTAATGAGCGCGCCGCCGCGTGAGCGCAAATGCGCGCAAGCGACTATCGAGCCATGGACCACACCCCAGTAGTTTGTGTCGAACAGGCGTCGCTGGTCTTGCAGGGGCTGGTCCAGCATTGGTCCATAGATCGATACGCCTGCGTTATTCACCCACGTGTCAAAGCCGCCGAAGTGCCGGAAAGCTTCGTCCGCGATGTTCTGCACGTAATGAAATTGACCGACGTCGCCAACGACGTAGATTGCTTCGCCGCCCGCTGCATTGATCTCATCCGTGACCTGCTGCAGCGCTGCCAGGTTGCGCGCATTGAGCACCACACGCGCGCCGCGCTTCGCCGCCATCCGCGCCGTCACGAGTCCAATCCCCGACGAGGCACCCGTAATGACAATCACCTGGTCAGACAAATCCTTGAGGCTAAGATTCATACAGATCTCCTGGGTTCATACAGCTCTCCTGCGCTGAACGTAGAAATTGAAACGAGAGCAACTTCGCTGCCACAGGCGACGTTGCGCAATTGGCCGGGTTTTGGGGGTATTAGTGAGGAATCGTGGTGGGGGTTTATGTACTTCTCTGATACGCCCAGTACAGATTGGAGAGGATTTACGCGATTCTGGCTGACAGATTTTCAATTACTCTATCTAGCTGCTTGGTTACCTCCAGCCATGCGGCGTCTCGATCCTTGTTTTGTTTGATCGGCTTTCCGTTTGGAAGGATTGCCTGAGGCTTACCTAACTCGAGTTTATTAAGCAATTAGAAGCTCGGCTCTTTCATCTGGACGTTGTAAGACGGACATTAGTCTCTCCCTGGTAATAGTCTTACCGCGTCGTGTTGTATCGCAAGTACAAACTAAACACTGCTGCTGTTCCGCGCGGCACCAGGCTCTGATAGAAGTTCTGCGGCGGGAGATCGGTTTGCGTTAAGACCGGCTCGGTATCGACCAATCCCTTCGTGCCGGCTTGGTGCTCCGTTCGTGTTTGCGCTAATCCGGCGCCACCCTGAAGACTGCCACGGTGCGTTCGATCCTTCTCTGTGCGACTCATGTAACTCAGCAACTTGGCGGGTAAAGGAATTTCTTTGAGTCCAATCTCCTCCGAAGCGAGTAACGCAGTCGGAGAAACGATGACGATCAAATTGTCTGCAGTGAGAACTTTTTGCGGATTGCGCGACTTCACGCAAAAACAGCCGCCAGACCGAGGTAGTTGAATCTGCAAACCAGGCCGCGCGTAGTTGTTGCCGTTGTTTATGTTTCGCGTAGGAAAGATTAAATACGGCTCGCCCAATGTCCCATCAGCAAACTGCTCACGATCAATCACATATATAAAACCCTCATGCGAAAGTGACTCCAGAGCCAAACGCACACGTTCGCCCGTACTTAAAGCTTCGCTGTCATCGACTCGCGTACCCTCCGCTGTATCGACCAAACCCTTCGTCCCAGCCCCCGGCAACGGACAATTCGGTATTGCGCATTGACTCGGACCGAAACGCCAAATCGTCACGCCAATTCGCACATACTCCTGATCACGTGGCGGTGGTCCATCAGGAAAGTTTTTGTCCACCGAGTAAACATGCGATCTGGATTGCGGTCGGTTCCCCTTGTTACTTCGGCCGGTTGAGCCTCGCGTTTCAGGTTCAGCTTTGGAACCTTCGGGCCTTTTATTCAGGTATTCTTCTGATTTGATCGATTTGTCCTGGCCGGTTACTGCGATACACAGCATCAAGAGAACTACGACTGTGTAGATTCTTAAAAACATGTTTTCTCCCTGGCGTATTAGTTGGGCTTGTGCGACAGGTCAAGGCGTCGCACGAGAATCTCGCCACGTCCTTTGAGAGACGCGCGCGAATTGGGTTCATCGTAAACAATCTCAGTCGGTGTCGACTCGTGTTGTTGAATAAAATCCTGTACTCGAGCTGGTGTTCGTATTACTCCATCTTCCAGCGCATCACGAAAAACCGAGTCCAAAACAGGATCCGGCTGTGTAGCCCAAATCACCCAGACTGTTTCCACTCCCGTACTACCGGTGAACCTATAATCACCCGTTTTTACGGTCTGCTGCGCCATCAGCTTCGCGACACCGGAATTGTTAGTCTTCGTGGGAAAAAGGATGTTCCACTCCACCGCTCCATTGTCGTCGCGACCTTGATTGATGAGATACAAGGCACCCGCATCGTTCGTTGTGAAGTTCAATGCAAACTTGTCGCCTGTATGAAAGTAATCGCGACCGGTCGCCTGAAACGGTTGGCCCAGAGCTTTACCGTCATACATTCTTTGCACAGTGAGCCAGTAGCTTAGATTGCGTTCGGGACCTCGGGGTGTTAACAAAAACTTCCACGCGAACACGCCGGTCACTCCCAGTACCAAGACGACAGTGACTGCGATCAGAGCGTAAACGCCCGTCCGCTTTTCGTGTTGAACTAATGTTGATGAACCAGCAGGTTCAATAACGGTCGGCGCCAGGTTAGCCGCTCTCGGCGCTGTGGTCACAAAATCATCGGCGAGAAATGCTTTCGCCAGCTCATTCGCAAACTCCGCAGCGCTTTGGTAACGATCGCTCGGATGAAGCGACAACGCCTTCAAGATCACATTTTGCGCAGCGTCAGACAGCGCCGGTCGCAAAGCCTTCGGCATAACCTGCACGCCCGCCTGTTGCATTTCGACGAGCTGATACGGCGTCTCAGGATTGAAAGGCCGGCGACCCGTGACCATCTCGTACGCGATGATGCCCAATGCATAAACATCGCTCGCCACTGAAACTTTCTTACCCTGAAATTGCTCGGGCGCCATGTACTGCGCTGTTCCTGCTACCTGCCCTCCTGTCATGGTGCTTGGCGCTATCAGTGAATTCCTCACCTTCGCGATCCCAAAGTCGATTACCTTAACTTGCCAAAGCCCATCGGCGCGGCGCCGAGCCATAACGTTTTCCGGTTTTAGATCGCGATGAATTACATCGTTTGCGTGTGCGGCGGTCAGCGTTCTTCCGACCTGCTGCATGATGTGCGCGATGTCGTCGAATTCCATTCCCCGATCCGGTCGCATTTGTTCGCGAAGATTGTCACCTTCGACAAACTGCATCACGAGGAAAGGGTGGCCGTTCGGCAACGTACCAGCATCGAGTATTCCGACGACTCCTGGATCGTCGATGCGCGTTAGAGCTTCAATCTCCTGGCGAAACTTAGTAACGATCCACTCATTACTGAGTGCCTCTTCCTGAAGCACTTTCACCACAACCTGGCGCGACATCAATTCCGGCTTGTCGTGTGCCAGGTAAACATCGCCAATACCACCATGGCCCAATTTCCGTTCAACGTAATAACGGTCAGCCAGAGTTGTACCAATCAGGCTGGGGGTCGCGGGAACTGTTGAAGAAACCACTTCGGTCGACAACAGCGTCTCTTTGTCGAAATTATTCATGTGTAAAGTTCGGCCTTACTTTTCGCGCGACAGCACGATGTCTCTTCGCCCACGAGCGAAATCGAACAATGCCGGCAGTTGCAGCTTAGCTGTAGATGCCCGTGCATTGTTGTTACCGGCCGGCGTGGGCGTGGCTGGCGGCGCCGGACCGGTGTCGACTAAACCTCGCGTTTCGCCATCCGTTGCGATCAATCGCGGCTTATCACTCGCGCTCGTCGCCGAAATCTCGCCGCTTCGAATCTGTTCATTCAGACGCGGCACGCGAGCTTCGCCATACTCGAGCCACTCCAGCATCGTGATCGTCTTGTCAGAAGGTTTGAAGTCGGCGAGCGCTGAACCCAAACCGTCAACCGTCAATGCATAAGTCAGTAACCCCTGCTGCACGGCCTTATTTTCAAGCGCCACGTTATCAGCTTGCGTTGCGGTCAAAATTCGCATGCCTTTGTCATAAGACAGTTGGCCCAGGCCGCGACTACCCATCGGACCCGGTTTGAAGTCACCACCATCAACGGCAGCCGTCGAGTGACACGCATCCACAATCAACACCAGCTCGCCCGCATCGACATCACGCAGCCAGAAAGACAATTCTTCGCTGCCAATACTGTGCTGTCGCACCTTCTCGTCAAACACTTTCGCGGTACCTGGACCAGTGTCGTAAGGAATGAGATAGAAGTTTCCTGCACGATCGGCGTAACCGTGACTCGAAAACAGAATCAACACGAGATCGTCTGGCGTCGCAGCGCGCAGTTTTTCAAAGTTGGGAATGGAAGCGCTTGCGGGCGGCTTCGCCACGACTGACTCCACGGGTTTCACCGGCGCAGGGGGAGGCTTGGTCGCCGGTCGCTTACCCTTCTGAGGTGTCCTGGACTTCTGAGGAGCAGGCGATGGTGCGACAACCGCAGGTGGGGGTTGCGGAGCTTCTGTCTTTGCCAGTTGATTGCGACTGCTGAGACGCATCAACACGTTTCGAAAGTTATCTTTGGAGGCCAGCTTTTCGGTGACGATGGTTTGTCCATTCTCCTTGCGATAATCAGACGTTAGCGTGATCGGTACGATCTCAGAGAACTGGCCAGTCGCGGCTAGATGTCCTCCGATTGCCGCCTGCATTTCCCGCGCGTCGTTGTCTGCAAATTCGAGATTGAACGACGAGTTCTCAAAGGCGCTCACCCCGACCGAGACAACATACGCCTTGCCTTTACGCGGCTGAGCAGACGCTGCAAGTTCGTAACGGAAGCGATCCGTCAAACTCTTCACTCGATCTTCGTTGAAAGCGTAGGCGGAAAAAACAAGCTGACTCTTCTCGGCGCGTTGCGGAACTTTTATGTTGTCAAACGTCAACACTGCCTGTCCGTTTGCGTCAAGAGTAATGCGATTTGCCTGACGCCAGGCTGCAACCTCTTCCGAAAAAGTTTCATTGCCAGAACGTTTCGCCAGCTCTTCCAACTTGTTCACTGGCGTCGTATAGCCAACCAATTGACCGTTGCGAAATAGACGGACGTCATAAACACCCGACCGCAGTGGTTTCCCTTGAGCATCGGTTTGCGTTTCGCTAGGCGCGTCGGCAACCTCGACTAGAACGCGAACCAGGTCTGCACCAACGGAAATCACTTGTTTGATTTTCACTTGCGGCTGAGCACGATTGATCTTTGCCAGATCCGGAACTTCCTTGAAACCGTCTGCATTCAGCAGGCGCGTCAGTAAGCGTGGTTCGTAAAAATGACGCATGAACACTTCGACAGCTTCTGGATTGAAAGGCTCGTTTGGCATGACCCAATGAACTTCCTCGACTTCATCCAAACGGCTGGTATCAAAACGTCCCTCAGGAGTCGTTAACATCCAGTCGTCTTCATTGGGCGCCACCAGATTTCCCAACTCGTCCTGCGTCGCGACATTAAACAAACGCACCTTGTTCTCAACGCTTCCGAGCGCGAGCGTTTTACCGTCCGGGCTGTATGCAAGACTGCCCCAAAGATCTGTTTCAATCTTCAGCTTCTCAACACGCTTCGCCGCCAAATCCCACGTGTAAATCCGGCTGAAGACAGTAAAGGTGAGTACGTTCTTTTGCGGCACAAACACAAAACTGCTGATGGAGGTTCCGAGGTCGAGCTTGTGTTCGTAAAGTTGTTTACCGTTGTCAGCATCCCAAACTTTGATCGTGTCTTTGTCCTCGCTAGCCAGCATTTTTCCATCCGAGCTAAAAACGACCTTTGACACGAAATTGCTGTCAAACTCCTTCTCGACGTCCTTTTCGAAAAGTTTGCGCCACGCTCCGGCTGGTCCGATTTCATAGACCTGGATTTCGGTTTTATTGCGGAAAGAATCCCAAATGGATTGGCCTTTCGGCATGTAGGCAAACCGCCGTCCGTCAGCACTGAAGCTGAACTGATTCTCCAGAATATTACCCGCATCAAAAACTCGCTGGCCTGTGGCTATATCCATAACTCGGATCTGAACTTTGCGCGATTTAAAGAACTTGAGCACCACCTTCTCTTCCAGAATCTCAAGCAACAACATTTTGCTGTCAGGGCTGAACTGCGCCGCAATGATATTTTGGTTCTCGGGGTCCTCAACAGAGAAAGTGCGAACCTCTTTGTCAGAATTGAGTTCTCGGATAGCCAGACCTTTTTCGCCCGCAGAAACTCGCAAGATAAATTTGCCGTCAGGCGAAACAGGCAAGTTGTTTCCGAGGACTGGAGATGTCTCTACAATCCGCTGCGGATTAGAACGTTTTTCGAGATCCCATAACTTCACTCCGCCGGCAAAGCTCGACGTGAGTAGTAACTTGTCGTTGGCGAAGCGCGCCACCGTTGTCAGCGGAAAAGGAATCGGGATTTTCTGTCCTTTGATTGCGCCTCGTTTGGCGACGGCGAGAGTCGAGAGTTCCTCGCCAGTGACGGAGTCCCAACGTTGTATGTTTTTGAAGTCCTTGCAACCGTTGATAGTTTTACCGTCAGTGCTGTAACGAATCGGGCAGAGTTGCCGGAAAAAGGCACTGACCGCATCAGAAGCTTTCTTCTTCGGTTTCGTCCCGGTTGCCTTGGCTTGCTGTTTATCCTCCTCTGTTTCAAAAGGATCGTCTTGCTCGACTGTGAGAACTTCCTTTGTGTCTTCCAACCTAAGTACGTGAATGATGTTATCGCCCGCTTGGTAAGCGAGGGATTTCGCATCCGGACTAAACGCAACAGCGCGAATACTCTTGTTTTTGAAGAGGAAGTTTCGCAGCTGATCGCCCGCCTCGATCAGATCTGAAAACGCATCGCCAACATCGCCTACGATAGGAATTCTTCCGACCTTGCGGCCCACTCCGATGAATTCTTCTTCACCTGGTCCATCAATCAGTTTCTTGAACTCCTTGCCATCACTAACGGTATAAGCTTTGAGCGTTCCGTTGATGTTGCCACAGGCGATCAGACTGCCATCCATGCTGAATGTCAGAGCTGACAGGGCAGCTACATCCGTGTTGATAATGCGGCTCTCTTTTCCCGTTGTGGTGGACCAGATCTTTATTCTGTAACCCTCCACTACTCCAGCCACGAGACTGCCATCATTACTCAAAGCGACAAGCGGAACGTACTCCTTGTTTGCCATTTGGTATAGAACGCTGCTCTTTGCAATATCCCAAACCTTAACGCCGCCGTTGCCACCACTGACCAAAACTCTGCCTGTGGCACTAAAAGCGACCGGAGCAGGAAGATTGAAGAAAGGATTGACGTCTTCCTTTTTCCCGATTTTAGGCAGTGGGAGCAAACTTCCGCCGCCGGTTTTGATCGGAGTCAGGCGGTGAAGCACCCGCGCTGTGCTGACGTCGAAGATTCGCAGCACGCCACTCTTGCTAAGACACGCAATGCTTCGACTGTCCGGATGAAAGGCCATTCCGACGACTTGATAACCCGGTATGCTGACGATTTCCTGGCCCTTCTTCGTCCGCCAGAGTTTCACCACACCATCGGCGCCCAGTGTCGCGAGTAGCTGTCCGTTTGGGCTGTACACAAAATCAGTCACCATCGAGGTGTGACTGGTTTGTACCACCAGACGAGGTCTGCTGACGGTGCTAAACAAGCCGTTTTGCGGCGGAGGAGTGGGTGCCGGTGTCTCGCTTGGACCAGTGGTCGGTGTTGATGGTCCTTTCGAACTCGACAAGCCAACTTTCACTAACACTGCTTCGACAATCTTATTCAGCACATTGCGCAGGATTGCCTCTGCGTCACCGCCTTTCTCAGACAGAGTCTCATCAGGCACACCAAGCGAATTAACGTCCTCAACACGATACTGAACTTCCAGTTTGTACTTCGCGCCGAAAGGCAACCTGAAGTTTGGTGAGTCACCGGCAATTGTAAGGAAGAGTAAGAACTGGCAGCCTTCTTTTGCTGCGTCCGGTCGCAGTTTGTCTGGGTCGTTCACATTTTCCAAAACCGCCACTTGTACGATTGCGGACTTAGGTTTTAATTGGCCTATCAGCCGATCAACGAATGCTTCGCCAGAAAGCGACCCCTTCTTCACCGTCGGTGGCAAGATGCATAAACGCGCTGGCGTGTTCTGAGGCAAACTCGCATGAGCCTTTACCGTTCTGGCGCCGTGAAAAGGAGGCGGCAACAGAATCGCCAAGAGACTCAGAATCACCACGGATACCAACACTGCGCTCGAAGATTCTCTTCGTGGGAGTAGAGGAAAATGAGAACTAGTTTTCACGCGGGCCTCCAAACGTGGTAAGGGTCAAGCTTCCCGTTGAAATGTTTATTTAAAACTTCCTGCGCTTCCGGTGGTGCGTGAGAGGCGTAGGGGTTAATTAACAGCCGTTGCCAGCGGTATGAGTACACGCATGCTAACACAAGCATAGGTAGGATTTACAAGGTTTTCTAATTGTCCCGGCCGCACGTAACTACACCCGAGAAATGTATCTTTCGGCATATGCGACTACATCCGCCCATTTCCTATTCTCCTGCCGTCGTTTGAAAGACCTTAAGAAAGCAGAGAGAACATATGAACAGAATCATTCGCGCCTTATTGCTCGTACTTTTCGCAGTTTCCATCGCCGCAGCCCAGACCCGGACTACCGATAACGGCTGGCCGCGCAAATTCACTATCGGCACAAATTCCGTGGCCGTTTACCAGCCACAAATCGAAGAATGGACTGGGAACAGTTTTTCCGCCCGCGCCGCCATTGCGATAACCGAAAGCCCAGGCAAGCCGCTTTATGGTGTCGTGTGGTTTGCCGCGCGTGCCGAGATCGATAAAGTTAATCGACTCGTGACGCTCACTGACTTCAGAGTCAAAAAAATCAACATTCCGATGGCGCCGGAGAAAGTCGCAGCGTTCGAGACAGGGCTTCAGGCGCGGGCAAACAGGCAGGGCGAAGTCATCGCGCTCGATCGTCTGCTCGCCGATATGGCCATCAATCATGCCACGACGAACAGTACGGCCTACGAAGTGAAGAACGACCCGCCGCAAATCATTTTCAGCACCAGGCCGGCAGTTCTCGTTCTGATCGATGGCTCGCCGGTGCTTCGTCCGGCCAAAGACACGCGACTCGAACGAGTCGTCAACACGCGCGGTCTGCTGCTGCGCGATCCAGCGTCGGGTAAGTTTTATCTACGTCTGATGGACGGTTGGATGGAATCACAAAGCATTCACGGTCCATGGACCATCGCCGGTCAAACGCCGAGTGATCTACAGAAGGTGTTGGAACCCGCTGCGAATACCGGCTCACTCGCACAGGCCGTGTTACAGAATGCGGTGCCAACAATCATCGTGAGCACACAGCCGGCGGAGCTGCTGCAAACCCAGGGCGACCCGCAAGTCGCACCGATCGATGGAACAGATCTGATCTTCGTCGTTAATACCGAGAACCACATCTTCGTGTACACGCCGTCTCAGGAGCACTACATCCTGGTTTCAGGTCGCTGGTTCAAGGCGCAGTCGATGAATGGACCATGGCAGTATGTCGCCGGTGAACGATTGCCGGCTGACTTTGCGAAGATTCCAGCCGCACACAAGAAAGCCGCGGTGCTCGTTTCGGTGCCCGGGACGCCGCAGGCAACAGAGGCACTGATTGCCAACGCGATCCCACAGACCGCGACAATCACGCGAAATGCTGCTGCGCTGACGGTGAATTACGATGGCGCACCGCAATTCAAACCGATCGAGCCCACGACGTTGATGTACGCGGTCAACACTTCGGTGCCAGTTATTAAGGTTGATTCGCGAAACTACTATGCAGTGCAGAATGGCGTGTGGTTTGTTGCGAGTTCTCCTGCTGGTCCATGGGCGATCGCAACGTCGGTTCCGGTGGTCATCTACACGATCCCGGTGAGTTCACCGCTTCACTATGTCACGTACGTGAAGGTCTACGGTTCGACGCCTGAAGTGGTCTACGTCGGTTATACGCCTGGTTACTACGGCACGGTTGTTACATCCAGCAGCGTCGTCGTCTACGGCTCGGGTTGGTATTACCCGCCATATGTCGGCGCTTACTGGTACGGGTGGCCTTACACCTACGGCTATGGCGCAGCGTTCACGTGGGGTGTTGCGAGTGGTTGGGGACTCGCCTACGGCTACGGCTCCGCCGCGTATTACGGAGTTTACGGTCAGTGGGGCAACGTAGCCTACGCAGGCACGAGAGCCGCATGGGCCAACCCGTACACCGGCAACGTTGGATACGGCGGCGCCTATCGAGGCGTGAACACCGCTACAGGCACACGATACGCGGGCCAGGCCGGTACTATGACGAATGTTTACAACGGCAATTCCGCTGCGGGTGCGCGAGGAGCTACTTACAATCCGCAAACTGGTGTGATCAGTGGCGGCGCCGTCGGCGGCGTCAGAAACGGCTCAACAGGTCAGGTGACAGCGGATGGTCGCGCATTCGCCTACAACACGAACACGAATACCGGAGTTGCCGTCGGCAACAACAACGTGTACGCAAGCAGGGACGGCAACGTCTATCGCTACAACCAGTCAAGCGGCGTACAGCAGAAGACGAGCAACGGTTGGGAGACTGTACAGCGATCATCCGATCGGAGTTGGGTGCAGAATCAACAGCAAGCGCGAGGTCTCGGCGAGATGCGCACACGCGACTTCAGTTCCTTGCGCGGCAACGTCAGCGGGATTCGTGGGGGAGGAGGAGGTGGTCTAAGACGACGCTAATTCGTCACAAGAGGCACAAAAGACTTTTGTTTCTTTTGTGCCTCTTTGTGGCCTAACTACTGTTGTTCGATTACTGAAAGTATGTTTCCCGCGGGGTCTTTGAACCAGCAGATCTGGTGATCTGGGGCACGAAAGATTCCACGCGTGTCGGTTTTCATGTCGGGAAGGTTGTAGTGTTCGAGGTTGATCCCCTGCGAAGCGAGTTCCTCGATTGCTTCATCGATGTCATTCACTTTGAAGTTTAGGACGGTGAAAGAGGCCGGGGTGTGGTTCGGTTTCGGATATAAGAACACCGTGCTGTTGCCGGTGCGAAGCTCAAGTCCTTCCGGTGTTTCTGACACGTCGAGTCCAAGCGTTTGGCCATAAAAATCTTTGGCCTTGTTTAAATCGTTTACCGAAAAACTCGAAAACGATTTTGCCGCCTTGAAAACATTCGACACTTTCTTACGGCTCGGCATCGACGCCGCTTTTGCTGTCATTACTAAGATCCCCTTCCATTTGAAGTATGGAATCTATTAAACAACACAGCGACCAAACGCATGTCGCAGTTTTCCGATCTCGTTGTTACGTTTTAATGGCAGGGTTAAACAATAAGGGGAAAAATTGGCCACTCATCTTCTCTCCCGTTGCAACTGAAGGCACACCCTCCAACGGCGGTTGGTCGGAAGCGGAAACAACACCGTCGCGAAAAGCATTGATTACCACCGCGCGACGTGGTCTTGGCGTCTCATTCGCATACGAGCCATGGACCATCAGCGGATGATGAAACGAACACTCGCCCGCCTTCAGCTCGATCGGCACTAGTTTGAATTCCGCTCGCTGCGACGGCGTCAAGGAATCGAGAATCGCATCCATTTCATTTGCGAAGCTGGCGCGCGGCAGCAACGGCCAGTGATGACTGCCGGGAACGTAATGCAAACAGCCGTTCTCACGCGTCGAATCGTCCAGACCTATCCAACATGAAATGTGGGCCACGGGTGTCGTCCTGGTCCAATACGAGTAATCCTGGTGCCAGATCACTACGCCACCGTGATGCGCAGGCTTGTAGAAGATCTGGTCGTGCCAGAAACGGACTGGTCCGTCGAGCAACTGTGCAGCCGCAACGACGAACGCTGGATGCCACAAAAGATCGTGCAGTCCCGGCATGATGCGCCAGGCGCCAAGCGCATGAAAAAGTATCTGCTCCGGATCCGCGGACTCGTTTGCATTGAACTCGTAAAACAAGCTGTGACCGGGATGCGCGGGATCGACCAGTTCGAGTAACTCGCGGCGGAGCACGTCAAGCTGCTCCTCGTTCAGCATTTTGATGCCCGCGAGGTAGCCGTGCTCACGGTAAAACATGACCTGCTCGTCACTTAGCCGATAACGTGCGGGGTCGTCGAGCTTCGGAAACAGGTCCCCCACGGGTGTGTGATAGCGCGATAGGTCTTCGATCATTTCGCCACAGATTACACAGATTTCTGCTCCCTATGGAACGTTTTTTACGCGTTAAGGACGTAAGGAACCGAAGGAGGGTTCCCAAAAATGCTTGACCTATATACCTATCAATCTGCCCTCGCGGCGTCCGAGGCAATTCATTGGCGCATTGAAGACATCATAGGCGGCGAAAAACGGCTCGACTTCAACAAGCCTTTTATGCCGGAAACGCTGGCCCATACGGAGCCACTGACGTTCTTAACAAAAGAGGAGAAACGAATCCTGAACCAGATCCGAGGCCATGCTTACCTCGTTATCTTCGGCCTCGTTGAAGAGTTCATCTTACCGTTCGTTTTGGACCACGCTCGTACGCAACTGCAAGGAAACGACTATCGCGTGCGGGCGCTGCTCCAGTTTGCCGGAGAAGAAGCTAAACACATTCAACTGTTCAAACGTTTTCGGGAGGAGTTTGCGGAAGGGTTCGGCACCGAATGCCCGGTGATTGGACCACCCGAAGCGATTGCGGCTGAGATACTGAAACACGATCCACTCGGCGTGGCGATCACCACACTTCATATCGAGTGGATGGTGCAGCGACACTACGTCGACAGTATCAAGGACAATCAGGATCTCGATCCGCAGTTCAAGAGCCTTTTGAAACATCATTGGATGGAGGAAGTGCAACACGCAAAACTCGATACGCTGATGGTCGAGGCGCTGGCGGCGAGTCGCAGCGAAGAAGAGATCATGAGGGGCGTCGAGGAGTATCTCGAGATTGGCGGTTTTCTCGATGGCGGGTTGCAGCAGCAAGTCGAGTTCGATCTGAACAGCTTCGAGGAAGCTACGGGACGGACTTTGACGAAAGATGAGGAAGACGAGTTTCGTCGCGTGCAACTACGCGCGAACCGCTGGACTTATCTCGGCACGGGTATGACGCACGAGAAGGTGCTTAACACGCTTGGATGGCTAACGCTGAAAGCGCGTCAACGAGTTGAAAGCATTTCGCCTGCGTTCTGCTAGACCGGACGCGGGGACGGGGAGACGCGGAGACGCAGATAAGTGATGCTCGCCGTGTCGCCGCGTCTCCCCGTCGCCGCGTCTCCCCCTCCTCTTCAGCTCGCCTTCGTTGCGCGGATAGTCAACTTGATCACAACGTCATCGCGAATCAAATTATCAGCCGCGCCCGCATAGTTGATCCCGAAGTCTTTCCTGTTAATCGAGAAATCACTATCGACACTCGCCGTATCCGCAGTGACTGCAATCGTCGCGGGAAACGTCACAGACTTCGTAACGCCGTGCATTGTCAGGTTGCCGGTGACGGTGTGACTTGCTCCTTTGTCTCCGCCCGCCCTGATTTCCGTCGACACGAATTTGGCATCCGGAAACTTGGCTACGTCGAAAAAGTCGGGAGTCTTGAGGTGTTCAGTCAATTTCGGGTCATTCGCCACGATGGAACTCGTATCTATCGTGATCTGGACGCGACTCTTTTCCGGACTACCCGCGTAATCGATCTCGCCGGAAAACTTTTGGAACGAGCCGTTGTGACTGCCAGTCACTTTCGAACCCACAAACTCGACCTTCGAATTCTGCGGGTTGATCACGTACTTGTGTCCCGCGACAGTCTGCGGCGACGCTTGCGCCGCCTCACCGGTGACTGCTCTCGACTTATCGGCTGCAGGATTGTTGCAAGCCGTAACAAACATAAGCCCTGTTAAAATCGTAACCGCGATACCTAAACGCATCATTCTCCTCCTCTTTTATCCACGAAATTAAGATCTAGCGACAACCCTGCGAAAGCAGTCGGGATATTCTTCCACTCGAAGGCACGGTTGAGACATTGGCGCGGTAGATCTGCCAGCCTCTGTCGCGCACATTCGACCTTCTCAACACATAACAACCGGCAAACACACGCTCGTTGCCTCTACGCGTCGTGGCAACAAGCACTGTCGTAAGTTCCGTGTATAAACTTCCTGCCGCACCCTCGACACGAGCAGGCGGCTCGACCAGCAGACGAACGCGATTCGTGTCGGCAAAACCTTTTACAAACTCATCGTAAGAAGACGAAGGCGATTCCCAGTAGCCGTAAGCACGGCGGTAGTCCTTCGAATTGATCGCGTCGTAATACGAAGCGAGCGCTGCGACCGGATCGTTGCGATCGTCGCGGCTTGTTTGCGCCAGGACAGGAGCAGTGATCAACAGCAGGACCACGAGAAGCGGCCAACGCATGAGCTTTAACCTCCAAAGAATCCGCTATTCAAACCCGGACGTTTTACGAAAAAATGTCGATAAACAGTCAACGCGGAAAAAAGCTTCTAAGTTACAATCCACGCATGACTTACGATGTTGCGGTCATTGGTGCGGGAGTGTTTGGGACCTGGACCGCGTATCAACTTCGTCTTCGCGGCGCCAACGTTCTGCTGGTTGACTCATACGGACCAGGAAACAGTCGCGCGAGTTCCGGCGGCGAGTCGCGAATGATTCGTCTCGGCTATGGTCCAGACGAGATCTATTCACGTTCGGCGCAAAGATCGCTCTCGTTCTGGCAGGAGCTGTTCGAGCAGACCAACTCGGTGAACCTGTTTCAGAAAACAGGCATTTTGTGGCTCGCACGCGCACAGGATCCGTATTGCGAAGCGACACTGAGAACGCTTCAGCAGCTCGGCGCGAAATATGAGCGCCTGGACCACGATGAACTAGTCAGGCGCTTTCCGCAACTGGAGCCTGGTCCGATCGCATGGGCCATTCTCGAGCCGGAGTCGGGCGTGTTGATGGCGCGGCGAGCGGTGCAGGCAGTTGCAATGGAGGCGCGAGCGAATGGGGTCGAATACATCGAGGAAGCAATCACGCCACCGGAGAGCAAATTAAATTTCATCGAGACGAGGTCTGCTAAGAAGATCGTTGCCGGACAGTTCGTGTTTGCGTGTGGTCCATGGCTGCCGAAGTTGTTTCCGGATTTGCTCGGCGGGTTGATTCACGTCACCAGGCAGGAAGTTTGGTTCTTTGGTGTGCCGCCGGGTGACGAGAGGTTCAAACCAGGGCCACTTCCCGCGTGGATTGACTTCAACGACCTCGTTTATGGACTACCAAACCTCGACGGCCGTGGTTTCAAGATCGCGATCGACGCGCATGGACCAGAATTCGATCCCGACACCGGCGAGCGGGTTGTTTCAGAGTCTGGATTGAAGGCTGTGCGCGAATACCTGTCGCGACGAGTACCGTTGCTGGCCGATGCGCCGGTGACGGAAACGCGTGTTTGCCAGTATGAAAACACGTCGAACGGCGATCTCTTGATCGACAGGCATCCGGAGTTCGAGAATGTCTGGCTCGTCGGTGGCGGGTCAGGACACGGTTTCAAGCACGGGCCGGTCGTGGGGGAGTACGTCGCAGAGATGATCAACGGCACAGGCACGCCTGAACCGCGCTTCAGCCTCGCGACAAAACAGAAAGTGCAAGAGCGGAAGGTGTATTAGGCAGTCCACAAAGGCACAAACATGAAATCTGTGCCTTTGGTGGCGAACTTAACTTTCAGGGCTTCGTCTCTGCCTTGTAATCGTCGAGCAGTTTTTGTGCGCGCGTGCTCGGGCTGATCAGCGCCAGCTTCTGCGACCAGTCGTAACCACTGAAAACTCCCACGACTTCCGCTTCAGAGTTATAGACCGGACTGCCCGAAAAACCGTCACGACTGTCGATCTTCACCGACCAGTACTCCTGGTTTCCGAGCATGTAGTTTCCATAAAAGCTGCCATGGCTGACGATCTTGTCGCCATGCGGTCGCGCGATCAGAAACAGCGCGTCGTCTTTGTTCGGCGACGTTTGAAACTTCGGTGCTTTCGCCTGCTTGGAGTTGCGACACATCTCGAGTAGCGCCAGGTCCGCTTCCTTATCGACCCGGAGGACCTTGGCGCGACACCCATCGACAAAGACCTTCACATTAAGCTCATCGCTCGCCTTAAAACCCAGCATCACTTTCTTAGTGCTGCTGAGATTGCCGGAGATTACGTGATAGGCGGTCATCACCAACCCGTCGCCTACCAAAAATCCTGTTGCATATCCGTTGGGCCCCACGTCAAACAAGACGGAAATGGCTTGCTCCAGTGGATTCTGCTGCTTTTTGGAAAACTCCAACTCCAGCGAAAGTGTATAGCGCTCCTGTTGTTTGAGTATTTTGCTTGAGCCCTTATCAGCCGCACTGGCAGGGGCAAGCAGAACAATCAAGAGGGCGGCCATACAGGTAAGGCTGCAAAGCTTACTCTTCATCGTGACCTCCGTTCAGGCTCTTTAGTTCGCGTGTTGTGTAAACGATCCCGTAAATCAGGAAAAGATCAAGACGCCCTTAATCCGCGTTGTGGGGCGCGAAGAAGGAAATTCACTTCGATTCAGAAACTATCCGGGAACAGTCCGGAGCATTTTAGGGCGCGTCTTCAGGATACGCAATGATTTTGGTGTCGGGCGGCAAATAATCGCGTGAAGGTGTGCTGCGGCTATCTCGGAAGTGTTCAGATTTGATTCCCCTCGCAAAGACGCAAAGGCGCAAAGAAGAGACTGCTTTCCTTTGCGCCTTTGCGTCTTTGCGAGGAAACTTCTTCAGATTACGTCGCTACCGCGCGGAGTTTGGTTTCGTTGATTCGCGTGTAGTCAGGATTCAGGTAGACGAGGCGGCCGCCGACGATGGTTGCGACAGCAGCGCCGTACATTGAGCGCCGGTGGAACGGCGTGTTGCGGCTCTTCGACTTGGATTTGTTGACGTCGAACACCCACTCGAGTTGTGGATCGAGGAGCGTGATGTCCGCGTGTGCGTTCGGTTTCAGTGTTCCACGATCAGTAAACCCGAAGATTCGCGCCGGGTTTGCGGAACACATCTCGACAACACGTTCCAGATCGATTGAGCCAGCGTGAACCAGGTCAAACGCGAGGCCTACGGCAGTTTCGAGCCCGGTGATTCCAAACGCAGCCTGGTCAAATTCGAGCGCCTTCTCGTCCGCGTGATGTGGCGCGTGGTCAGTCGCGATCGCATCGATCGTTCCGTCTTTCATCGCCTCGACGACGGCGTCGACGTGTTCCCTGCTTCGCAAAGGGGGGCTCATTTTAGTGTTCGTGTCGTATTCCGCGACTGCTTCGTCGGTCAGCGTCCAGTGATGCGGCGTCACCTCGCAAGTGACTTGCAGTCCGTCGTTCTTTGCTCTGCGAACCGCTTCCAGCGCTCCACGCGTCGAGACGTGCGCGATATGAACTTTGGCTTTCGTGAGTTTGGCGAGAACGCAGTCGCGCACGACGTCTACGTCTTCGGCCGCCGCGGGCATTCCACGTAAACCCAGAATCATCGACCAGCGTCCTTCGTGCATTACGCCGCCCGCACTCAGCGACTGATCCTGGCAGTGATCGACAACAGTCAGATCGAAACCGCGCGCGTATTCTAAAGCCCTGCGCATCATGCTGGCAGTCGGAACCGATCGCCCGTCATCGGAAACCGCAACGATGCCGGCGTTTTTCATCTCGCCCATTTCGGCGAGCTCTTTTCCCTGACTGCCTTTCGTAACCGCACCGAGGGGGAAAACGTTTGCGAGTTTCGCCGCCTGACCTTGTTCGATGATGAAACGCGTGACCGCGGGGTTGTCGTTTACGGGATCGGTATTCGGCATCGCACAGATGCTGGACCAACCACCCGCAACCGCAGCAGCGGCGCCGGTGGCCACGGTCTCTTTGTACTCCTGACCCGGCTCGCGCAAATGCGTGTGCAGATCGATGAAACCCGGTGCGACGATCAAGCCGGTGGCGTCGATCACGTGCGTCCCTTCGGGAACCGGCTCGCCGCGATCGAGCATACCGACGATACGCGCATCTTCGATCAATATGCTGCGACCGCCGGTGTTGACTTGCTGCGCCGGATCGATCACGTATCCATTTGCAATCAGCAGCTTCATTCGTGATTCACCTTGCGTTCGCGTTTCTGTTTCTTCGCCGGTGGTTTTTCTTCGGCCGGTTCGGGAGCACCGCCCGCTAGAAGATAAAGGACAGCCATGCGCACGGCGACTCCGTTCGTGACCTGATCGAGAATCAACGAACGGCTGCCGTCCGCGATTTCCGAAGAGATCTCGACGCCGCGATTCATTGGACCAGGATGCATGACGATGGCGTCGGGCGCCGCGCCTTCGAGGTGCTTCGGATGTAGACCGTAATGAACTGCGTATTCGCGCATCGACGGAAAGAACGCGGCGTCCTGGCGCTCGCGCTGGATTCGCAAAACCATCACGACGTCAGCGCCTTTAACCGCATCCTCAAAACGTTTTTCGATCTTAAGACCGCTTTCAACCAACTCCGCAAAATCGTCAGGCACGAGCGTTCCAGGACCACCGACGCTGACCGTTGCGCCGAGTTTTGTCAGCAAGTAGATGTTTGAACGTGCGACGCGGGAGTGCAGGATGTCGCCGACGATTGCGACTTTCAAACCCTCGATGCGGCCCTTGTGCTCGCGAATCGTCAGCGCGTCGAGGAGCGCCTGAGTTGGGTGCTCGTGCGATCCGTCGCCGGCGTTGACGATTGGCGCGTTCGTCATGCGTGCGAGATGTTGTGGCGCGCCGGCCATCGAATGACGAATAACAATGCAATCGGGCGCCATCGCTTCCAGGTTACGGGCTGTGTCCAGGAGTGTTTCGCCTTTGGTTACACTGGACGTCGAAACGCTGACGTTGACCGCATCCGCCGACAAACGCTTCGCCGCGATTTCGAAAGACGTTCGCGTGCGCGTGGAAGGTTCGAAGAAGAGATTGATGACTGTGCGGCCGCGCAGTGTGGGGACTTTCTTGATCTGGCGTTTGGAAACTTCGCGAAAGTTTTCAGCGGTGTCGAGGAGGTGAGTAATCTCTCCGGCATCGAGCTCACGGATGCCGAGGAGGTGGCGGCGATTGAAAGTAGTATTCATAAGTCCATAAAAAAAGCGGCCATCGGCCGCTTCGTTACGCCGTCTCTGACGGTCGCTCGACGATTACCACGCCTTCTTCCTCGTCAAACTCCTGAAGCATCACCTTGATGATTTCACTCTTCTTCGTCGGCACGAGCTTGCCGATGTAGTCGGCCTGGATTGGCAACTCGCGATGTTCTTTACCGCGGTCGATCAGTACGGCTAGTTGAACTCGTCGCGGACGTCCGAAATCGATCAGTTGATCGAGTGCGGCGCGGATGGTGCGACCGGTGTAAAGCACGTCGTCGATCAGCACGATGTTGCGATTCTCGATGTCGCCAGGAAGCTCTGTGCGATTGACAACCGGCTTCGCGCCGACGGTCGATAGATCGTCGCGATAGAGCGTTATATCAAGGACGCCGACGGGCGGTCGATAACCTTCGAGGTCGGCAATCTTCGCTGCCATGCGTTCGGCGAGCGGAACGCCGCGACGTCTGATGCCGACGAGAAACAGATCGCCGGCGCCATGGTTTTCCTCGACGACTTCGGACGAAAGGCGGGCTAACGCGCGATTGATGCGCGGGCCATCCATGATACGAGCCTTCTCGACAAATTCCATGTGGGCGGATACTAGCAAGAAGCGTGTAGGGTGACAAGTTTACGAGGGTTTTAGATCTTTGCCTTTGTACTTCGTACTTGGTATCTTGTAAGCCCAACATGACCGTTTATCGATCGTTGGTGCGTCCAATTCTGTTTCGCCTCCCACCCGAAACCGCTCACGAATTGGCTTTGCACTCGCTCCCCTTCATTCCGCAGAGATTCATTGCGAAGCGTTACAGCGATCCGGCGCTCAGGATTGAGAGATTTGGTTTGTCGTTCCCGAATCCCGTCGGGCTGGCCGCGGGTTTCGACAAGAATGGTGTTGCACTGAAACCGCTGGCTGCGCTCGGTTTTAGTCATATAGAGGCGGGCACGGTTACATACCACGCGCAACCGGGAAATCCGCGGCCGCGATTGTTTCGCTTGTCCGAAGATGGAGCGCTGATCAATCGCGCGGGATTCAACAACGAAGGCGCCGCCGCTTTCGCGCGAAGAGTTGAGCAGCATCGACCTGATTGCGTGCTCGGAGTCAGCATCGGCAAGAGCAAGATCACGCCGCTCGCCGAAGCAACGGCGGATTACGTCGGGAGTTTCGAGTTGGTTTATAACGTCGCGGATTATATTGCGGTGAATGTGAGTTCGCCGAACACGCCGCACTTGCGCGAGTTGCAACAATCTGAACAACTCGCTTCGCTGCTTTCAACCTTGCGGGCGCGCGGTCGCGAGTTGCAGCACTGTTATCAAAGGCGCGTTCCGCTACTCGTGAAGCTTTCACCCGACCTGGAACACGGCGAGCTCGAGGTGATTGTCGACGTGATTGAGCGACTGAAGATCGACGGCATCATTGCGACAAACACAACGGTTAGCCGCGATGGATTGCGAACCGATGCGAGGCGCGTGGCGTCGTTCGGCGAAGGCGGGCTCAGTGGCAAGCCGCTCACGAACCGGTCGACGAAAATGATTGCACGGTTGTATGAATTGACTGGCGGGCGAATTCCGCTGATCGGCGTCGGCGGGATCTTCAACGCGGAAGACGCCTGGGAAAAGATCTGTGCGGGCGCGAGTCTCGTGCAGTTGTACACTGGTTTCATTTACCAGGGACCAACCATCGCGCAACAGATTAACGAGGGTCTCTCGCGCATTCTCGCGCGTGAGGGTTTCGCGAGTCTCGATGCAGCGGTGGGTTGTAACTACAAAAAGGAGGAACAAATTGTCTGCGAGTGAAAAACTGATAGTCGCACTGGATGTTGAAACACCTGATAAAGCACTCGACCTCGTCCGCGAGCTCCGCTGCGTCGCGGGGATGTTCAAGGTCGGGTCCCAACTCTTTACCGCCGCCGGTCCACAGATCGTTCGCGATATCATCGCGCTCGACACAAAGGTCTTCCTCGACCTGAAGTTTCACGACATCCCGCACCAGGTCGCCGGAGCAGCACGCTCCGCCGCGGAGCTTGGCGTCACGCTGTTCACAATTCACGCCAGCGGCGGCGCAGAAATGATGCGCAGAGCAGTCGAATCCGTCGCTGAAGTCGCTGAACAAAGAGGCGGTGTTTGGTCGAGAATCCTCGCCATCAGCGTTCTCACAAGCATCGACGCGGCAATACTCTCGCAAACCGGTGTAACTTCAACTCCCGAGGAACAAGTGCTGCGCCTCGTTCGGCTGGCGGAAAGCGCTGGCTGCGATGGCGTCGTCGCGTCTCCACAGGAAATCGAATCAATCCGGCAAACAGTCCCGAACCCCGATTTTCTAATCGTGACGCCCGGGATTCGTCCCGCAAAAGACGCGAACGCAGATCAAAAAAGAGTCGCAACGCCGGCAGCAGCAATCGCGGCGGGCGCGAGTTATCTCGTCGTCGGACGACCGATAACCGGCGCGCCAGACCCGCTCGCGGCAGCGCACGAAATCATTGGAGACATGCAGCCCGGCGCAAATGTCGCGAAGCAACGGAACTGATCGATCCGGGCA
Source organism: Pyrinomonadaceae bacterium (assembly GCA_035571655.1). Lineage (GTDB taxonomy): Bacteria > Acidobacteriota > Blastocatellia > Pyrinomonadales > Pyrinomonadaceae > PSRF01. Next base: position 8,905 of record DATNCH010000065.1, on the reverse strand, counting down.
GCGTGTAAAATAGGTCGAGCACTCGGTATTTGCCCAACTACGGATTTGAAACTATCATGCGACGGTGAATCTCAGCTTGAAACCCCCGTTCGTTTCCACGCTACTTATCCTCGTTTTAGCGTCCATATTTCCACTTTTTAGTCAGGAAAATGGCGCTACGATTCCACTCGCGCAAACGCCCTACCGCGTCGGCGAACGGCTCACGTACAACGTGTCTTACTCGAGCTTTCCGGATGCGGCGCATGTTGAACTCGAAGTCGTTTCCCGTGGAGTTCATTTTGGACGTGAGGCGATACAGCTTCGAGGGCACCTTGAAACCACGGGCGTTATCAACGTCGCGCTGCTCGCAATAAACAACGATTACGTCACCTACATCGATCCCGCGACAGGTCTGCCGTTTCGCGCCGAAGAAACAGCGCGGGACGCGATCAGGGCCGCAAGCTCAGTCGACGACTTCAATCAACCCGCCGGGAATGACGCAATCACGCCGCCGCAGAAAGGCTCTGCGGGAATCTACGATTTCGTGTCTGCGTTTTATCGCGCCCGCGCGCTTCCGCTCGTGTCTGGTGCGGTCTACAACTTTTCGGTGCGCGGTCAATCGAGCGATTACCAGGCGGAATTGAGAGTGGTTGGAAAAGAGATAATCAGAACAAACGTAGGTTCGTTCCCGGCGATCGTCACTCAGATCAAGGTCAACACCTCATCGATCAAAAACATCAAGGCGTATTTCAGCGACGACCCCGGACACGTTCCGGTACTGGTGACTGCCCGCGTGAGTTCGGGTGACCTGCGGGCCGAACTCGCAGGCTCCGAGCTGATCAAACCTCCCGACGCCGCACCGACGCCAACACCCGCGATCGTTGTTGCGCCGGCTCCGACACCGACGCCGCCGAAAGCCCTAGACGAAAACCTGCCGTTTACTGTCGGCGAGCAACTCAATTATCAAGTGTTCATCAGCGGCGGGTCTACGCCACTCGGCCTCGCGACTTTCCAGGTGCGTGGGCGCTCCAAGTACTTCGATCGCGACGGTGTGTTTCTGACGGTCAACGCTCACACCACTGGCGCCGCCGCACGATTATTCAACGCAACAGACACGATCGATTCCTACGTCGATCCGAAAGGACTCCTGCCGTATCGTACTGTGTTGAATCTCTCCGAGGGCTCACGGCGATTGAATGAGACACTGACGTTGAACCAGGAGACCGGCACCGCTTCGAGCGATAAAGGTGGGAGAATCGAAATGCCGGTCGGCACGCACGACTATCTTTCGTTCTTCTATGCGTTGCGGACTCTCAACCTCAACCCAACGAAAAAGAGCGTCCTCTCGATGCTGGTGGAAAAGAAACCGAAGACTCTTTTTGTGGATGTGCTCAAACGTGAGTCGATCGAGTTAGGAGATCGAAAGATTCCGACGATCGCGCTCTCTATCACGACCGACGATCCCGAACCCGATAAGTACAAACTGCGAATGTGGGTGAGCGACGATCGACGCCGTCTGCCCGTACGCTTTACCTGCCACACGAAACTGGGCGCCCTGCGCGCCGACCTCGCTATCGTCCCCACTTCGAGTCAATAATCTTTGTCCCCCCTTTTGTGGGCTTCCCCTTGCGCCTCTGCGTGGCTGAAATTGAAATCTATTTTCAACTAATCTATACTCCCTATGCCATGCTGAACTCATTTATCATTGTACTGCGCGAGGGCTTTGAGTCGTTCCTCCTGGTCGCCGTCATCCTCGCTTACCTGCGCAAATCAAGCCAGAGTTGGCTCAACTCATCTGTTTACGTCGCTATCGCGCTTGCGCTCGCCGCCAGCGGCGGACTTGCTTACGTGCTGAGCACGGGCGTCAACGATGCCACGCTTGAAAGCATCTTCGGAACCGTTATCGGCGGTTACGTCAGCACGTTCTTTGCGAATGAAGCGTTGCGGGAAGCGGTGCTCGGCGCGATTGCAGTGGTGATGGTGGGGACGCTCGTGATTCACATGTGGCGCACTGGTCCAAAGATTCAGCAGCGCATGCGCGAGCGGCTCAGTGCTGTTTCGTCAAAGAATTCGCGAGTCGCAGCGGTGCTGGGTGTGTTTCTGTTTACGTTCCTGATGATCACGCGCGAGGGAATGGAAACGGCGTTGTTGTTGATGCAGGTGAGGGATCCGAACCTGATCAATGGAGCATTGCTTGGTTTGGCTGCGGCGATCTTGTTCGCAGCGGGTTGGGCTCGGTTTGGTCACCTGATCAATGTGAAGCGGTTCTTTCAGGTCACAAGCATTTTCCTGCTGTTGTTCATGGTCCAGGTCGCGATCTACTCGTTCCACGAGTTCACTGAAGCAGGGTTGTTGCCGAATAGTGAGGCGCTGCATCTCGCGACTGAAAAGTTTTCACCTGATGGACTCTACGGCAAATGGTTTTCTCCGATCATGATCGGAATCTGCGCGCTGTGGCTCGTCGGCGCATGGCTGATCGACCGTTATAAGGGCACGCGCCACAACGCTACCTCGGTGCCTCTTATGAATGCCGCCGATTAATTATTTTGTGTTCCTTTTGTGCCTTTTTGTGGCACTAAGATCTTCGCGAGTTCGCGCTTCAACAACTTCCCTGTCGGACCTTTAGGAATATCGTCAAGAAACCGCACTGTCTTCGGACATTTAAAATCCGCAAGTCGCGCTTTACAGTAGTCGATCACTTCCTGCTCGGAAGTGTTCGCTCCATTCTTCAGCACGACTACCGCCGCTACCTCTTCACCATAAAGCTCGTCCGGCACACCGACGACCGCGGCAGCCTGAATGTCCGGATGTTGATAAAGCACCTCGTCAATCTCGCGCGGGTAAATATTTTCACCACCGCGAATGATCATGTCTGACTTGCGATCCACGATGTAGTAGAAGCCGTCAGCATCCCGATATCCGACGTCGCCAGTGTGAAACCATCCGTTGCGAAAGGCGTTCGCGTTGGCGACATCGTTCTTGTAGTAGCCCTTCAGAATGTTCTCACCGCGCAACACGATCTCACCCAACTCTCCATCCGGCACTTCGCGATCTTCTTCATCGACGACACACATCTCATTCCCGATAGGCAGACCACACGAACCCGGCCGGCGTCGCGTGTCAGGCGGATTGAAAGTCGATCTGCAAGTCGACTCGGATAGACCATAACCCTCGACCACCAGGCAGTTGAACGTCTCCTCAAAACGTCTTAACACCTCGGCGGGCACAGGCGCTGAACCGCACATCGCGAAACGCAATTGCCTGGTGTTTAGTCCCGCGGGAACGCCGTCAGGATAAGTGGTCAACAACATCGAGAGCATCGTCGCCACCGAGCCAAACGACGTGATCTGATAGTCGGAAATGATCTCCCAGAAACGTGACGCCGAGAACTTCTGGCTCACCACGGTCGAGCCGCCCGCATAGAGCGCCGACATCGTCGTCACCGAAACGGCGTTCATGTGAAACAGCGGCATCATCGTGAGCAATCGATCTGCTTCCGTGAATCCGAGCCAACTGCTGATCTGTCGTGCGTTCGCGATGACGTTGCCGTGCGTGAGTAAGCAACCCTTGGGTTTGCCGGTCGTGCCGGAGGTGTAAATTATGATGGCTTCGTCTTCCGAAGCGATTTCCGGGTTTGGAGTTTCCGTTTCTGAAACGCTTGAAGTCGCTTCGGTCTCGTCGTCGAAGATGATGATTACCGAAAGCCGCTCGCGAATAGTCTCAATTATCGGAAGATACTCCGAATTCACCAGCAAAGCCCTGGCTTCAGAATTCGAGATTACATATTCGATCTCCTGTGCCTTGAGCAGCGAGTTGATTGGACCAGCGAGCGCGCCTATTTGCCAGCACGCAAAATAAGCAATGACGTATTCCACGCTGTTCGGCAACAGGAGGCTGACGACGTCGCCCTTCCCCACTCCCTTGTCAGCGAGCAGCCGCGCCGTGCGGTTCACGGCAGCTTCAAACTCTCTGTACGTGAACTGTCGCACGTCGGCTTCTGAGAAGAGAAAAGGCTTGTCAGGCGCGGCACTCACGCGCTGTTTCAGCAGTTCAGGAATATTTTGAGGGTCCTTCGTCATGGTGGCAGCTTTATAGCATTTCTCTGCGCATCTCTGCGTATCTCTGCGTTCTCTGCGTTAAAACGTTTCTTAACGCAGAGGACGCAGAGATACGCAGAGAACCGCAGAGAAAGGCAGGTTCATGATATATTTCGAGCCCTTATATGAACACTTATCGCAATTTTATCGGCGGCAAATGGCTGGAATCCGCCTCCACACGCACTGCTCAAAACATCAACCCAGCCGACACCGACGACGTCCTCGGCACCATCCGGCAAGCGACTCGCGAAGAAGCGCGCACGGCTGTTGAAGCAGCCGCCGCCGCGTTTCGCTGTTGGCGGTCTACACCTGCTCCTGCCCGTGGTCGCATCGTCGCCAAAGCCGCGCGCCTGTTGGAGGAGAACAAAGAAGAACTCGCACAACTTCTGACACACGAAGAAGGCAAGACGATCGCGGAGTCGCGCGGTGAGCTGCAACGTTCGATCAATGTCGCCGAGTTTTGTGCGGGCGAGTCGCGACGCATGAATGGCGAGACCATTCCCTCCGAGTTGCCTTTGAACTTCGCCTACACAATTAAACAGCCGCTCGGCGTGGTCGCGTGTGTGACGCCCTGGAATTTTCCGGTTGCGATTCCCATTTGGAAGATTGCGCCTGCTCTCGTTGCAGGAAACACAGTCGTTTTCAAACCCGCGTCGATCACGCCCGCAACTGCGGTCCGGATCACGGAGATCTTCGAAGCCGCGGGCATCCCGCCCGGTGTTTTGAACCTCGTTCTCGGATCGGGTTCAGAGGCGGGCGACGAGATAATCAACCATCCGGCGGTCAAGGCTATCTCCTTCACCGGATCGAATGGCGTCGGTATTCGACTTTACGAACAAGCATCGCGGCGCGGCGCCAAGGTCCAATGCGAGATGGGCGGAAAGAATCCGGTCGTCGTGCTTGAAGACGCTGACATGGACCTTGCGGTCGAATCGACGGCGCAAGGGGCGTTTGGATCGTCGGGTCAAAGGTGCACGGCTACGAGTCGCGCAGTCGTGATGGACCAGGTCGCTGACGAGTTTGTCGCACGTCTTGCGAAACGCGCTGAGTCGATGCGGATTGGACCAGGCGCAGATCCGTTGACGGAAATGGGTCCGAGTGTCGATGAGAGCCAGTTCAAAACAGTGCTTAACTACATCGACATCGGACGCGAAGACGGCGCGACGCTCGTGTGCGGTGGCTCGCGCGCGACCGGCGACGGACTCGACAAGGGTTATTTCGTGCGGCCGACAATCTTCGATCACGTCACGCCCGACATGCGAATCGCGCGCGAGGAGATTTTTGGACCGGTGTTGTCAGTGCTGCGCGTGAAGGATTTTGAAGCGGCGATGGAAGTCGCAAATGATTGCGAGTATGGGTTGTCGTCGTCGATCTTCAGCAACGACGCTTCACGAATCTTCCGCTTTGTCGACGACATCGAAACCGGAATGACTCACATCAACTCTCCGACAACAGGCGGCGAAGCGCACATTCCGTTTGGAGGCAGCAAGGGCACCGGAATCGGCGATCGAGAACAGGGCTCGACTGCGCTTGATTTTTACACGGAGTTGAAAGTGGTCTACGTCGACTACACCGGCCGCAAGCGCGAGGGAAACTTATACTGAAGTGAGCCTCAAAAAGGCACAAAATGCACAAAAGAATTTGTGATCACTTGTGTGCCTTATGTGCCTTTTTGTGGCAAATCTTAATCGGAGCTACTGAATGAGAACACTTATCAAGAACGGTCGCGTGGTGACTGCGGTCGATGATTACAAGGCTGATATTTTGATCGAAGACGAACGCGTGTCGGTTATCGGGAAGAGCCTCGAGATGGAGGCGGACCAGGTGCTCGACGCCGGCGGAAAACTCGTGATCCCGGGTGGCATCGATCCTCATACACACATGGAACTCCCGTTCGGCGGCACGCAGGCGTCCGACGACTTTCGCACCGGCACGATCGCCGCCGCACACGGTGGAACCACCAGCATCATCGACTTCGCCGTACAGTACAAAGGTCAGTCACTGATCGAAGGCATCGACAACTGGCACAAAAAGGCCGAAGGTAAAACCGCGATCGACTACGGCTTTCACCTGATCACAACCGAACTCGAAGACAAACAGATCGAAGAACTCTACACCGCCATGGACGAAGGCGTGACGAGCTTCAAAATGTTCATGGCCTACCCCGGCGTGTTTCTCGTCGACGACGCCACGATCTTTCGCGCCATGTCAGCCGCGGGCGCACGCGGTGGACTGATCTGCATGCACGCCGAAAACGGAATCGTCATCAACGAGATCATCAAGCGCGCGTTGGAAAAAGGTCGCACCGCACCGAAGTATCACGCGCTCACACGCCCCACTATCGCCGAAGCAGAAGGCGTTCATCGCGCTATCGCAATCGCCGAGATGGCCGAATCGCCCGTTTACATCGTCCATCTTTCGTGTGCAGACGCGCTCAACCAGGTCAGACAGGCGCGCGATCGCGGGATCCCGGCGTTCGCAGAAACGTGTCCACAGTATCTCTTTCTCTCGATCGACAACTACGACGAACCGGGATTCGACGGCGCTAAGTACGTCATGACGCCACCGCTGCGCGAGAAGTCGAACCAGGACGAACTGTGGAAAGGTCTGAAGATGGATGACCTACAGGTGATCTCAACAGACCACTGCCCGTTCTGCATGAAAGAGCAAAAAGAGCTCGGCCTCGGCGATTTCACCAAGATCCCGAACGGTGCACCCGGCGTAGAGAACCGCGTGCCACTGATTTACAACGGCGGCGTGGTCGAGAATCGAATCAGCCTGAATCGTTTCGTCGAATTGACTTCAACCGCGGCGGCAAAGATGTTTGGCCTGTTTCCGAAAAAAGGAACGATCGCCATCGGGTCGGATGCCGATATCGTGATCTTCGATCCGGAAAAAGAACAGACCCTCGGCTTGAAGACGAGTCACATGAACGTCGACTACAACGCCTACGAAGGCAAGAAGATCAAAGGTGTCGTCGAGACAGTCTTGTCGCGCGGCAAAGTCGTAGTCGATAAAGGAGAGTTCAAGGGCAAGGCCGGTGATGGGCAGTTTTTGAAACGCGGTACGTGCGTGGCCATCTGAACCATCGAATCCCCCAACGGAGAACACCCTATTGTCTACAGCAGAAGAGATTCACCACCCAGACGGACGTGTGGAGCTTAAACCGGAAGCTCTCGAAGAAATCAGTCAAAGCCCTCTCTACAACAAAGACCTGGCGCCTGTGCCTGTCAGCAGGCGGAATTGGACCACCTACAACTACGCTGCGCTCTGGATCAGCATGGCCCACTGCATTCCGACGTACATGCTCTCGTCCGGCTTGATCAGCGCGGGCATGAACTGGTGGCAAGCGCTGATCACGATTCTTCTCGGCAACACGATCGTCCTCATCCCGATCCTGCTCAACTCACATCCGGGCACGAAATACGGCATTCCCTTCCCCATCTACGCACGCGCTGCGTACGGCACCCTCGGTTCAAACGTTCCCGCACTGATGCGAGCACTCGTTGCGTGCGGATGGTTTGGCATTCAGGCGTGGATCGGCGGCGAAGCATTGAACGTGTTCTTCAGAGCCATCATACCGGGATGGCAAACGCTGCTCGGTGGCCCAATCGGCGGGCACACAGTAACCGAATGGCTGTCGTTCCTCCTCTTCTGGGGATTGAACATCTACATCATCTATCGTGGCATGGATCTGCTGCGGAAGGTTGAAAACTGGGCGGCGCCGTTTGTGCTGATTATGACTGCGTTGTTACTCACGTGGGCGATCTGGAAAGCAAATGGACTCGGATACCTGCTAAATCAGCAGGGAAAGTTTCACACCTTCGCAGAGTTTTGGCCCATCTTCATTCCCTCGCTCACCGGAATGATCGGGTTTTGGGCCACGCTGTCGCTGAACATGCCCGACTTCACGCGCTTTGGTAAGAGCCAACGCGACCAGGTCGTGGGCCAGGTGGTCGCGCTGCCCACCACGATGACTGTGTTTGCCGCGATGGGCGTAATGATCACTTCCGCGGCAGTGGTGATCTATCCACACATGCGACCCGAGGAATTGTGGGATCCGATGAAGCTCGTGGGTCAGTTTCAGAGCGTCGCAGTGATCGCGATCTCGATGTTCACGGTCGTCGTTGCGACGCTCGCCGTCAACATCGCCGCAAACGTCGTTTCACCGGCAAACGATTTTGCGAATGCATTTCCGCGGTGGATCTCGTTCCGAACCGGCGGACTCATCACCGGCATCATCGGCATACTCGTGCAACCCTGGCGACTGCTCGCCGATCCTTCGGGGTACATTTTCGCGTGGCTGGTCGGATACTCCGGCGGACTGGGCTCAATCGCCGGCGTTCTGATTGCCGACTATTGGCTCGTACACCAGAAGCGACTCCGGCTTGGCGATCTGTATCGTCAGCAAGGCGAATACACGTTTAGCGGCGGCTGGAACTGGCGCGCGATCGTCGCGACTTTGCTCGGGTGCGGTCTCGCGTGGATCGGCCTCGTTGTTCCCGCGCTCAGGCCGATGTTCGACTATGGTTGGTTTATCGGGTTTAGCGTGGCGGCCGTCGCGCATATCGCGTTGATGAAACTAGCTCCACCGCAACACTAAATGCTATAAGATCGCGGTGATGGTGCAAATCCTATTAAATCTTGTAAATCCTGTCTAAAAAAGGGAACAAGCCATGGCACGCACAGTTAAATGCGCACTCATACAGTGTTCGAATGCAGGTTCGTCGGATCTCCCGATCGAGGAGATCAAGCGTCTGAATATCGAGAAACACCTGAGGTTCATCGAAGACGCTGCCAAGCAGAAAGTGCAGATAATCTGCATGCAG
>DATNCH010000064.1:0-8154 GCA_035571655.1 Pyrinomonadaceae bacterium | reverse complement strand
GAGCGAGCCGGCGAGCATCTCAGCCGGGCGCTGAATACTTTTCGTGAGTTGGGCGCGCGAATCGATTTGACGCGCGCTGAAGAGGAACTGCGGGAGCTTGCGCGTGCGACGCCTGCGCGGACTCAAGAGCAGTCGGCATTGACGCAGCTTTTGACGTTACGGCTTGCTGAAGCTGTAGCATCGCGCGAGCTGTTGTTACGCGAGCTGGCAGCGGTGATGCGTCAGGAAACTGGCGCGCAACGAGTCATAATCACTGAGCGCGGTGAACGTAACGAATTTAAGGTCGTCGTTGCACTGGGCTGTGCGCCCGTGGAAAGTCAGAAAATCGCAAACGAGATCGGTGATATCGAGGACGACGTTGCGCGTGATCGTTATGCGAAAAAACACGATGCCGAAGTGATCTTGTTGAAGTCGTCAAACGCTCCGGCTGCGAAGATGTATTTGTCACCGCGAAACCGCTCTAAGATGCCGAATGGAGTTGCGCTTGAGCCGTTGCTGCGTGTGGTCGAGTTAGGAATGGACGTTTGCGCGTTGCGCGCGGGGGCGCAGAAGAGCGGTACTAGCGAACGTTCCGACGAGTTAACCGGCGCCAGCCTGATGCCCGGCTTTATCCATTCGAGCCCGGCAATGACGCAGTTGGTCGAAGAAGTTCATAAGATTCGCTCTTCGGACGTGACTGTGTTGGTGACGGGCGAATCAGGCACGGGCAAAGAGTTGGTGGCGCGTGCGATTCATGCGATTTCGTCGCGACGTGCGAAGGTGTTTGTACCGTTCAACTGCACTGCGGTGCCGAAGGAGTTGTCAGAGGGTTATCTGTTTGGTTACCGGCGGGGGGCTTTCACAGGCGCTGTCCAGGATTCGCATGGTGTGATTCGAACTGCTGCTGGAGGAACGTTGTTCCTCGATGAGGTCGGGGATCTGCCACTGGACGTTCAACCGAAGCTGCTGCGGTTTCTTCAGGAAGGTGAGATACAGCCGCTCGGCGAGCAACGGCCCAGCAAAGTTGATGTCCGCATCATTGCCGCGACGAATACCGACCTGGAAGACATGGTGGCGCAGAGTCGTTTTCGTGAAGATCTTTATTACCGGCTGAACGTGATTCGTTTACGGGTTCCGCCATTGAGGGAACGTCGATCTGAGATCCCGACAATCGTCAATTACTACGTCAACCATTACTCGGCGAAGTTCGGGCGCAAGGATATACAGATCACGCCGCAGGCGGTCGATTTGTTGATGGTGAGTGATTGGCCTGGGAACGTGCGTCAACTTTGTAACGAGATTCAGCGCACGGTGGCCCGAGCGGAAGATGGAACAATAATCAGGCCTGAGCATCTTTCGCCGGAATTGAAACGAACGTCCTCTCCGACGACGCCCTCGGCTGCCTCGATTGCGTCGATACCTTCCTCGGGTTTGCAGAGCACGGGCGGTACTTTGGCTGATGCATTGGCGGAAGTTGAACGGCGGATGATTTCCGACGCTTTGCGCCGTCACGGCGGCAATATCTCACGCGCTGCGCGCGAGCTTGGATTGACTCGTCGCGGGCTCTACCTGAAACTCGAGCGCCACGAACTCAGCGTGAGTGCTTAGTTTTCCCTTATATTTGAGCGGTTTTGCGTTGCGAGATCTCCTGGGCGATGCTCGAGATCTTGTTGATGTCGAATGGTTTCGCGACGACCCAATCGGCTTTCACGGCATTTCTTGTCTGAACGCTAATCGCGTCGGCCCAGCCGCTGATAATCGCGATGGGCATCGTCTTCGAGCGTTCTCGGATTTCGGTCACGAGCTCCCAGCCGCTCATCTCGGGCATGCCAATGTCAGTGAATACAGCGTCAAACCTGCCTTCGTACTGATTGAAGAGTGCTAAAGCGATCTCGCCGCTCTGGGCTGAGACTACCTCGCAGCCGTCCGCTTCCAACGCCTCGATTAAGACTTCGCGCACGTGTGTTTCGTCGTCGACGACGAGTACGCGAACCTTGTCGTCTGAAGTTGAAATGGCGGATTCGACAGGGCTGGCGCCTTCTGCTGTTGTTGACGCCGGCGAGACTTTCGGCAGTGAGATTTTGAAAGTCGTGCCACGGCCAGGTTCGCTGTCGACTTCGATTGAGCCTTCATGCCGGCGAATGATACCGAAGCTCACGGCCAGGCCCATGCCGGTGCCTGCCTTGCCTTTGGTCGTGAAGAACGGGTCGAAGAGTCGCTGCTTGACTTCGGGCGTCATGCCCGTGCCTGTGTCGGTAATACTGATTACTACGCGATCTCGGGTTTCCTGAGTGGCCACGCGGACCTCGCCACCGGACGGCATGGCGTCGACGGCGTTGTAGATCATGTTCACCAGCACTTCGCGTAGCTCGACGGAGTCGCCCTTGATGTGCGCGGTGCAATCGGCATAGAGGGCGAAGCGTATTGGAGCGAATTCGGAGCGGGACTCCCAGCGGGGTCGGGTCATTTCGCAGGCGTCCTTGAGGAGTTCGGCGATCGAGATGATTTCAAATTCGCGGCTTGGGCGCTGGCGTGCGAAGTCTTGAATGCGACGGATGATGTGGGCGCCGTCTTCAGCGCTTTTGATGATTAGCTCCAGTCCGGCCTCGATCTTGGCTGGATCGTTACTATTTCGGAGAATTAGCTGAGCGCGGCCAAGGATGCCAGTGAGCGTGTTGTTTACGTTGTGCGCAACGCCGAAGGAGAGCTCGCCGAGCGCCGCCATCTTTTGGGCATGAATCTCTTGTTCGCGCTGCGCCTCATGGCGCGTATGAGCTTCGGCAATGGTCTCGAGACACTTGCGGAGCCGTTCACGCGTGGCCTGTTGTTGGGAGTTAGCGAGCAACTGGTTAGCCTGGGCCCCAATCTCCCGCCTCTCATCATCGGCCAGCTGGTCACACATCTCCTCGATGAGAATGAGCAGCGCCCTCCCCGCCCCCTCGCGATTTCCGCACCTCTCTGACATGCGCCGAGCGCGTTCAAGAATTGGTTTCGCTTGCTGCCAATGCCCTATTCGGCAAAGAACAAGTCCCTGGGTTGTCAAAGCTTCAGCGAGAATCGCGTCTTCGCCCGTAGGCTCCAGCGCGGTGACTGCTAGTTCAATTGAACGGTTTGCGAGGTCGTATCGCTCAGATCCCACATACAGTTGTGCAATGGTCTCATCAACTTGTGCCCTTCTGACTTGATCACCGAATTTCTCGAAAATGGTACGAGCACGCTGCAAATGTTGTTGGGCCTCGTCAAATCTTCTCAGGGTCAAGAGAAGGTAGCCAAGATTATTCTCAGTGATTGCAGTGTTGCGTTGATTCCCCAATTCGTCGAACTCAAGAAGCGCCTGCTGATAATAGCTGAGCGAGCGATCACAATAGCGACTGTCGTTTTCAGCCACGCCCAAATCCTTGAGGATGGTAGCAAACTCCAAGTAAATACGTCCCTTTATCCACGGTCGCTCTGACTCAATTACGTGTAGCGTTTCGTTAAGCAAGCTGAAAGCATCCTGAAGTCGGCCTGAATGGTGTTCGACCAACGCCAAACGGTATAACGCAGCGCTTCTTAAGCTTCTCTGTGACTTAACAATCTGATTTAGTGTGGATTTGAGGGTGAGTCCGGCAAGATCGAAAAGACCTTCCCAAAAATAGCAACCGGCCAGTTCTATTTCAGCCTCTAAAGCGCGAGCGTGTTGCCCAACTCGTTCGAAAAGAGCTATGGCGCCACTCAACAATGCCTCAGCCGGTTTTTGCCCTCCCGTGAGCCGCTGCGTACTTGCAATGGCAGAGCTCAATAGACCGGCTATTAACAGTAACTCCGCCGCTGCCTCAGTACCTAATCGCAAGTGAACAGGCCACTTCCCCATGGCCCACCAAGGCTGAAGCGCTGCTAAGCCGGCATCATAGTCTCCGTTCTCGAGTTTTTCACGAGCAATCACGCAGCATGCTCGTGCGCGCTCATTGTCGCTAAGTAACGGTTCCTCTAGGTGTTCCTGCTGAATTGTTTGATCAGCTGTACTCATCGAAGGTCAATCGAAGTTTGTAGTCGTGCTCCGAACGCTGAATACCTTGTATACATTGAAACTCGAGTATGCATTCACTTGGTGTAACCAAATTGTCGTGTTCTCTTGAGAGGCAAAGAATTAGGAGCAAATCGACGCAGGGTTATAGGTTGTGTGTACCCGGTACTCAAGACTCACACTCCTTAAAGAAAGTCGGAGATCATAAGATCTATTGTTCTAACCTGTTTAGTTTCAAGTGATTCGCGTTTGGAGCAAGATATCTACAATGAGTGGCACGGTCTTTGAAAGAGCCGGTAACGAACGGTTGAAATATAGGGCCTCGACAGGATGGGCGGCAAAACGCAGCCTGCCGAAGCCATTACCTAGTAAACATTCAGTTCACCAGGAGATTTGAAATGAGTTACCTAAAACCTTCAATCTGCGCCGTGTTGCTCGTAATGACTCTTTCGTCAACAGCGTTGGCCGGTAACATCGTGCCGCGTAGCGGGAACATCACGCCATCTCGCAGTGGGAACATCAACCCGGCTCGTAGTGGAAACATCAACCCGGCTCGCACTGGGAACATTAACCCGGCTCGCACTGGGAACATCAACCCGGCTCGCGATGGGATCGCGTCCGTTGACTCCTCCCTTGATCGGGGTCGATTAGGTTTCACCTTGTTATTCCAACTGCTACTCGAGAGCGGACTGCTTTTCTGAATCTATCTGTCATATTGAACACCGTCAGTCACATTGGCAGTTCGGTCTACCCGATGTCGGTCAATCTGCCTAAAAAAGGGCGGAAAGAACCACGATTTGTTTATACAGCAACACTCATTCCGTGGAGGTTCATGATGAAACGTCAAAAGCGATTACGTTATTGTGGTTGCGGTGAACTTGCGCAAATGCGGGGCTTTATTTTTCCAACTGAAAACGTCTTGTAGGTCAATCTAAATGGCGGCAGGCTTCACTAAGCGAACGCTGTGAACGCACTTTCTCAGCTGCCGAAAGCAATGCAGGATGCTGAGGAGCAATTCAACCAAATTGACAGACCCGGGTTGTTCCTCGTAGAACCTCCCGCACCTCTTACATTAAAACTGGTAAGACCGTCCGGCCCCCATTGCCGCAACATCGCGAAGCCACGCCGTGAGCGTATTCCAAAGCTCGCTTGGCTTCGATACGCCGTTTACATCTGCAGTTTGTGGTAAGTGCTTCCGCCAAAAGCACGTCCTTGTCTCCAATCTCCATCGTTTTCACCGCGCGATCAGAGCACACGTGTATTTAGACTGAGCGATATGATCCAAATTCGTAGCCAAGGTTGATGTGATGACTCATAATTTCGGTGAGAGTTCCCTTAAGGATTTTCATCGATCACAGCAATGCATTTCTCGACACGTGCGAGGAGCGCGGTTTGCTGAGTCATAGCAAACAGCTTTTTCAACTTCTCTGAGATCTGAGTCTTTTCCAACTGCTCCAATCGATTGCCCATTTCCTCAAACATGATCAGCAATGCGCGTCCTGCTCCTTCGTTGTCGCCACATCTCTCGGCAACCTTATAAGCTGCCTCGAAACGCTTGCTCGCATCAATGTACCGATGTTGCTTAGCCGCCACGATGCCTGCGGTTGTCAAGGCCTCTGCCAAGAATGCCTCACCATCGGTGAACTCCAAAGTTTCAACAGCCTTCGCAATTACCTCCTGAGCGATTTCATACTGCTTTGTGTCGATGTAGAGCCTAGCTAGCGTCTCGTTTACTTGGGCGGCTTGAATGCTGTAAGAGAAACACTCAAAAAGCCTGCGGGACCGTAGAAGATGCTTTTCGGATTCTGCAAAGGATCCAAGACTTAATAGCAAGAATCCCAAATTGTTTTCGGCTACCGCTACATTGCGATGGTGGCCAAGAACCTCACATTCATAAAGGGCTTGCAGAAAATGAAGCCTCGCCTCGTCAGAATAGCTTTGCTCTCCTTCAGAAATCGCCATCTCCTTTAGTGTCGTAGCTAACTCATGGTGAACACGGTTTGTTAGGAAGTGTCCTGCGGTTGCCAAATTAAGTACCTCACGCAGTTTTGCCAAAGAATCCTTCAAACGTCCCGAATCTCTCTCGATTGCTCCCCACGCGAGCAGACAATATGTCTTTACTTCCACCTCATCATACGGTAACTCCGAATAACAACTTGATACTGTTTCTCGTGCAATATCGAACTGTCCTTGTCTGTAGTAACAGCGTGCCAATTCCACTCGTGTCTCCACGGAACGAGTCTTCATCCCCAGTTGCTCAAAAAGTGCGACGGCTCCGTTTAGGAAAGCTTCGGCGCCTCTGTGACCGTGGATCATCTTCTTAGTGCCCGCGATGGCTCCCAACAGAGCGCCCAACGTAAAAAGGAGATCTGCCGCTGCGTAAGGATTCAAAGAATCCAGTCTGGGCCATTTTCCTGATCCAGACCAACGTCGTAGGACTAGCCTGGCCGCCTCAAAATTACCGATTGCTATCTGGTCACGCGCAACGGAACATAGGATTTGAACTTCCTCGGTTGGTGTGAGTTGAACCGATGGTATTTGAGACGCCAATTTCGATCCTAGCTCCACTCGCATTCCGAGCTCATTTGACTGACTGCCCAAAATCGATTCCCTATGGAGTTGTTTGCTGATGCAATAAACAACGTACCATTGATGTGCGGAGGGATAGTCAGCTTTGAACTCGTTCGCGCGACGGAGTTCGCGCTCGACGCCCTTCCAATCCCATTCGAAGCGCAGCTTAAGCCTTTCGTCAGATTCTTGGTTGGAACTTGTACGGCTACTTCTATCACTCTGCCAGCGTGGTGTGTCGTCGTCGGGTGGAAGGTAATTGGTCGCGAGGCGGAGATAGCAGTCGATGATGCCCGCGTAGGCCAGGGCATAGTTGGGATCGACTTCGATGGCGTGGCGGAAGTGCTTGATCGCCTTTTCGATGCCCTTTCTTGTGTATCTACTCCAGTGGTAGCGGCCCTCAAGGTAGGATTGGTAGGCTTGCGCGCTTTCGGTATATCGAGCGGTAACGCTCTTCTCTTCAGCGCCGGTTAAATTCAACCTCAAAGTGGCCAGTAGCTGCCGCGTGATCGCGTCCTGGATCTGGAGAATATCCCTGCTTTGCGAGTCGAAGCTTTCACCCCATAACTGCCAGCCCGTCGAGACGTCAACCAGTTCCACGGTGATCGTGACCGCGGCAGCACGTGCGTTGATTTTTCCCACCAACACAGTCTCAGCCCCAAGCTGTCTGCCAGCCTTCTGTGGATCTGCTTCCTTCGTGTGATAGCGAAACACGGCGGTGCGTGACATGACGCGCAGGCGCGAAACGCGCGAGAGGTTATTGATGATGTTGTCGGTGATGCCCTTGGCCAGGTAGTCGAGTTCCTGGTCGCCAGAGGTATTCAGAAACGGCAGCACGGCAATCACTGGACGCTCGGACGCGGCGAGTGTCTGGGGGTCCCCACTCCGTTGTCGTCAGCACCAATGGGTCTGGACGCGCGCTATGAAGCGATAGCCACGCCGCCCAACTGTTTCGAGTACCTGGCGCCCATCTCCCATAGCGCGACGCAGTGTGAAAATGTTCTGACTGAGATTCGATTCCTCAACAAACGTGTCGGGCCAAACAGCTTTCAGCAGCTCATCCCTTTCCACCAGTTTACCGGCATGCACGACGAGCACAATGAGTATCTCGAGGGCTTTTGGCGCGAGTGAGATGGTTTCACCAGCCCGCATGAGCACACGTTTACTTAGATCGAGGCGATATGGTGCAAATTCGTAGGCACGGTTATGAGGCATAAGTTTCGTCGATCTCAGCAACACATTTTTCGACACGCGCGAGGAGCGCGGTTTGCTGAGTCATAGCAAACAGCCTTTTTAACTTCTCTGAGATGTGAGTCTTTTCCAACCGTCCCAACCGATCGCCCACTTCCTCATACATGATCAACAACGCGCGTCCTGCACCCTCGTTATCGCCACAGCGTTCCGCAACCTTATAAGCTGCCTCAAAACTCTTATTTGCGTCCGTGTACCGGTGTTGCCGGGCTGCCACGACACCCGCCGTCGTCAAGGACTCTGCTAACAACGCCTCACCGTCAGTGAACTCCAATGTTTGAACAGCCCTTGCAATTACTTCCTGCGCCATTTCGTACTGTGTTGTTTCGATGTAAAGTCGGGCTAATGTC
>DATNCH010000063.1:0-13468 GCA_035571655.1 Pyrinomonadaceae bacterium | reverse complement strand
TTTGGCGGTGATGGACGTTTCGTTTATCTCCGTCACGAAAGTGCTGCCCGCAGTCATTCCGTTGGTTCGCGAGGGTGGCGCAATCATCACGCTTATCAAGCCGCAGTTTGAAGTCGGCCGTGGGGAGGTTGGCGGTGGCGGGATCGTCCGCGACGCGGCGAAGCGATCACGCGTGGTCGAGGAAGTGAACGCCGCAGCGAAGGTGCTGGGTCTCTCGGTTGTGAATGTGATCGAATCGCCGATTCAAGGTGCTGAGGGTAACGTAGAGTTCTTAGCGCTTTACAAAGGTTTAGCCACAGATGACACAGATTAAGCTTTCTGATCCGCATAAATCTGTGTAATCTGTGGCTCAAACCATGTCGACAATCACGCGGATAGGCATAGTCCTTAAACCGCATCAACCCGAGGCTCTAACCACACTCTGCGAGCTTGTGTTATGGCTTGCGGAGCGAGGCATCAAGCTTGTCGGCGGGCCCGAAATCGAACGCGAGCGCATCGAGCACCAGACGGGTTGCGCAGTCGACGAAGTCGCCACGCAAAAACTCCCGACCGGCGTCGACTTGATGCTCGTTCTCGGTGGCGACGGGACGATGATCGCCACTGCACGGATGATTGGCGATCACGAAGTCCCGGTTCTCGGAGTCAACTACGGCGGGCTCGGTTATCTCGCAGAATTCAGAATCGAAGAGCTTTACAGCGCGCTGGAGTCGATCCTTTCCGGCAACTACCGGCTCGATAAACGCGTGATGCTCGCCGTCGAGTTGTTACGCGATGAAGTTTCTGTCACAACCAATCGTGTTCTTAACGACGTCGTGATCAACAAGTCGGCGCTGGCCCGGATCATCGAGATCGAAACGTTTTTCAACAGCCAGTTCGTCAACTCGTTTCGCGCAGATGGTCTAATCGTCTCGACGCCGACCGGTTCGACCGCGTATAACCTCTCGGCGGGTGGACCAGTAATTTTCCCGTCGATGAATGCCGTAGTCGTCACTCCAATCTGTCCGTTTACGCTTTCTAACCGGCCGATCGTCGTGCCTGACGACGCCGAGATCGAGTTGATACTGAAGACAGACCAGGAAGAGGTTGCATTGACGCTCGACGGCCAGGTTGGTTTTCCACTGAAGGTCGGCGATCGAGTGAAGATTCAAAAGAGCCGCACGACGTTCAATCTCATACAGCCCAGCAACAGAAACTACTTCGACGTGTTGCGCGACAAGCTGCGTTGGGGCCGTTAGTTCTACTACGAAAACGACGGAGTCGAACACCAAACATGCCTGAAGACAAAAACGACAAACCCCGGACCAAAAATCGGGTCGAGCGCGACGCATTCGAACGCGAGATCGGAACAGACCTCGACGAAGAGACTCCCGACGAACCGAAAGGCATTCCGCTTCATACGAAGATTTTGATCGGGTTGGCAACCGGCGTCATTGCGGGCATCGCGGTCAATCGATTGGTGGGCGGCGATAATCCGCGAGTCGTTTGGATCGTCGACAATTTCACTCATCCCGTGGGCCAACTGTTCCTGCGACTGTTGCTGATGATCGTGGTCCCGTTGGTGTTCTCATCACTCGTCGTCGGTATTGCAGGCATCGGCGACATCCGTAAGCTCGGGCGTGTCGGTCTCAAGTCGTTTGGATATTGCCTGGTGATTTCGGGAATCTCGGTAGTCATCGGTCTCACGCTCGCCAACACTATCCGACCCGGTCAGCGGATCGATCCCACTACGTCAGCGGCGTTGCAGGCACGTTACGCCAATGACGCTACGAAAACCCTCCAAGCCGCGCAGCAATCGAAGGGTACGTCGTCGCCTTTAATGCAGGTGGTGGAAACGATCGTTCCGAAGAACCCGTTTTTCGCGATCTCGGATAAAGAAGATCCGAATATGCTTCACCTCATGTTTTTCGGATTGATCGTTGGCATCGCGATCACGCTTCTTCCAGTGACTGTCACCACGCCGTTTCTGCGCGTGCTGGAAGGCGTTTATGAGATCACGGCGAAGATCATCGAGATCATCATGAAGTTTGCGCCGTACGCAGTCGCCTGCCTGCTGTTCAACAACACCGCGCGCTTTGGGTTGGACCTGCTTCAGGCGCTCGGGTGGTTCGTGTTGACTGTGCTGCTCGGTTTGGCATTGCACATGTTTGGCGTCTACTCGCTTTCCGTGTATTTCCTCTCGCGCATATCGCCGCTGGAGTTTTTCAGACGAATCAAGACCGTGATCCTGACTGCGTTTTCGACGTCGTCGTCGAACGCGACTTTGCCGACGGCGTTGCGCGTCTCGGAACAGAACCTCGGCGTGCCGCAGGAGATCAACAGTTTCGTTTTGACTGTCGGCGCGACGGCAAATCAGAACGGTACAGCGCTTTACGAAGGCGTGACGGTATTGTTTTTGGCCCAACTCGCCGGCGTCGACCTTAGCCTGGGCCAACAGTTGACGGTTGTCTATCTTGCGATTCTCGGCGGTATTGGAACCGCTGGTATTCCGTCGGGATCGATCCCGTTCATCATCGGCGTGCTCGTGACGATCGGCGTCAATCCAGCGCTCATCGCGATCATCCTCGGCGTCGATCGTTTGCTCGACATGTGTCGCACGACGTTGAACGTCACCGGCGATATGACAGCCGCGACTTACGTGGCCCGTTCCGAGGGCTACGAATTATTGAGACCACACGAGCCTGCGTTGGTTCACGCAGGCGTACCTGCCGCGAATGGCGGCATAGATTAACGACTCACGGCACAATCTGTGCGTACGGAGTTGCGTTTCGAATTCAAGACATGAGGTGCACGGTCCATGGTTTTTCCACTGTACGACGACAACACTGACAGACAGACAACACCATGGGTCAATTACCTGCTCATCGCAATCAACATCCTTGTTTTTGTTTTTCTGCAACAGCTTGGAACAAACGAACGATTCACCTACGCATTGTCGACCGTGCCGTTTGAGATCGTTACGGGGCGGGACGTGCTTGTTCCGACGCCGGTTCCGCTTTACTTCACGCTCATTACTTCGATGTTCATGCACGGTGGCATCGCGCATATCGCCGGAAACATGCTCTTCCTTTGGATCTTCGGCGACCAAATCGAAGATCGTCTGGGGCACATCAAGTATTTGATCTTCTACCTGGTTTGCGGCGTGCTCGCGTCGTTGGCCCACGTGTTCGCCACCGCGGCGTTTGCGGGTAGCGAGCAAAGCATGATGGTTCCGAGTTTGGGGGCTTCAGGTGCAATCTCCGGAGTTTTGGGTGGGTATATTCTGCTCCATCCGTCTCGGCGCGTGACAGTGATTCTCTTCCGGTTTCTGACGCAGGTTCCCGCGTACGTTGCGATCGGGATCTGGTTCGTATTTCAGTTAATCAGTGGACTCGGTATGCTTGGCGCGGGGTCGCAACAAGGTGGCGTTGCGTACGCAGCTCACATCGGAGGCTTCATCGCGGGCCTGGTGCTGATCAAGGTTTTCGATATTGGTCATCGGAATCGGGTACCGTCGTATTAGTTTCACAGGATTTACACGATTTAATCAGGATTTACAGGATACATCTTGTGAATCCTGTTGGAGAATCTTGTAAATCATGTGAACCCGACTTTTCGCACCAAGCCACTTCAAGTAAGATCCGCGCTGATGACTAATCAGCAATGTCTCGACATTCAATCGACGCCTCGTGCGGAGATGAACCTGTTTCCGCTCGACACGTTTCCTTACGAGTTTCCCGGTAACGAGATCAAGATCAACTTCGAGATCACGGAGTTCACGGCAATCTGCCCGTTCTCTGACTTCCCCGACTTCGCAACGATCCGCATCGAGTACGTTCCAAACGAGCGTTGCGTGGAATTGAAGAGCCTTAAGCTCTACATAAACTCATTCCGCAACGTGAAGATCTTTCACGAGCACGTGATCAACATCATCCTGGAAGACTTCGTCGCCGCCTGCGATCCAATCAGCGTGAACATCGAAGGCGATTTTCACGTGCGCGGAAACATTAAGACAATCGTTAGAGCAGCATACGCGCGCTAAATCTTGACTTCGTCAACTACTGCAAATGGTCAGGGCCTTTCCGGTTTATGGCATCGCTATCGCAGACTTCCGCGAAATGTCATCGCGATCGGTCTCGTTAGCCTGCTCAACGATGCATCGAGCGAAATCATCTACCCTCTCCTGCCGGTTTTTCTCGCGAGCACTTTAGGCGCATCCGCCAAAGCCATCGGCATCATCGAGGGACTCGCCGAATCGACGTCGAGCCTGCTGAAACTGTTTGCGGGTTACCTCAGCGATCGGCTCGGGAAGCGAAAGTTGCTGGTGGTTGCCGGTTATTCGCTCGCGTCGATCGTCAGGCCGCTGCTCGCGTTCGCACAGTCGTGGCAGCAGGTGCTTGGAATTCGAATGGCAGATCGTGTCGGCAAGGGATTTCGAACAGCTCCACGCGATGCGATGATTGCAGACACGGTGCAGGTCGAGCAGAGAGGTATCGCGTTTGGTTTTCACCGCGCGATGGACCATTGCGGCGCCGTAATCGGACCGCTGGTGGGTTACGTCCTGGTCATTCTATTTGTAGCGCATTCACAATCGCCGACGAGATCTGAATTTACGCGCATCTTTCTGATCGCGTCGGTACCGGCACTGATGGCAGTGCTCGTCGCGATGTTTTTCATGCGTGAGTCGCCGGTGTCTCGACCGGCGGAAGCTGAGATGCCGAAGCTGACGCTCCGTGGTTTCGACGGTAACTTCAAACGTTTTCTCGTGATTCTTGCGCTCTTCACGCTTTCAAATTCTTCAGACAGCTTTCTTATCCTGCGAGCCGTGGATTCGGGAGTGTCAGTCGCGATGATCCCGTTGCTTTGGGCGGCACATCACGCGACGAAGGTTTTGAGTTCATTGTTCGGTGGCGATCTTTCGGATCGACTTGGGCGTAAACGGCTGATCGTTTCGGGTTGGGTGTTGTACGCGGCGGTGTACGCGGGATTCGCATTTGCTACTCAGGAAGCATCCTTGTGGGTTCTCTTCTTGATCTATGGGATCTATTTTGGTTTGGTGGAAGGAGCAGAGAAGGCGCTGGTTGCCGATCTCGTGCGACCAGAGCAACGAGGAACGGCGTATGGATTGTACAATCTCGCATTCGGCGTGACGGTGTTTCCTGCTTCGCTTTTGATGGGTATGATTTGGGATTGGAAGGGACCCGCGACGGCGTTTCTCGCGAGCGCGTTTGTGGGTGCAACTGCGGCGGTGCTCTTATTGATCTTTGTGAGGCCGCACCCGGAACCGGCGTTGGCTCGCACGGCCTGAGAACAGGAAGGATATTAAATGAGACGCAGAGTTTTATCTCCTCATCCCGGTTTATCGACCGGCATCGGCTTTTATCTCAGCGGAATGGAGGAAGTGCGGCGTCAGGTTGCCGTCGCGGTAAAAGACATTCCCGACGATCTAATCGGCAAGCCGGCATTTCTCGGCGCACATTCGATAGGCGCGCTCGTGTTGCACATCGGCGAAGCTGAGTGGTTCTGGATGAAGATGGTTGTTGGCGGACACAAGCTCACCGATGAAGACAAGCAGGCTCCTTACTGGGACATTCTCGACGACCTCGAACGCGTCGCACGCAATGGCTACACCGTCGAGTTTTGCCTGAACGAGGCTGAGAAGATACGCAATCTAACGCGCGACGTGCTTTTCACATACAACGATAAAGACCTCGAACGCATTATCAGTTTCGAGCGAAAGGGTGAAACGACTGAATATAATCTGCGCTGGATTTTGCACCACCTGATCGATCACGAATCACAGCACAAGGGACAGATTTTGATGTTGAAGCGAATGATGGCGCTTTAGAAACGTTTAATGAATTATCAAGTTATTACGACGGGCGATGATCTCCGAAAAGCAATCGAAGCCCTCACATCACAACCCGTAATCGGGCTCGACACCGAAACGACAGAGCTCGATCCATATACTTCACGCTTACGACTGATCCAGCTCGCGACGCCGGATTGCGTTTACATCTTCGACTTCGATCACTTCAGCAACGGCGATGCGGCGCACAGCGATGCATTGGCGCCTTTGCGACGGCTGCTCGCCGCGCCGAGACCGATCAAAATCGCACATAACGCAAAGTTCGATGCGAAGTTCCTCAAACACAATCTCGGAGTCGATCTCGGCGGGCTCTTCGATACGTTGTTGGCCAGCCAGCTTGTCGGCGCGGGTGACATTGAAGAGCGTCATGGACTCGAGACCGTCGCGAGTCGATATTTGAATGAAGCCGTCGACAAATCGGAACGTTTGAGCAACTGGAATTTCGAGTTGTCGGAAGCGCAGTTGGAGTATGCCGCGCGCGATGCCGCGATCCTGCTGCCGTTGCGTGAAAAGCTGATCGAGAGATTGAAAGCCGAGTCGTTAGTGAAGTGCGCGCAGCTCGAGTTTGAGTGTGTGATGCCGGTGGTGGATATCGAACTCGCCGGTTTCTACATGCACAAAGATCGCTGGCTCGAGCAACTCGGGATCGTCGAAAAACGAAGAAGCGAACTCGCCGAACAATTGCAGCAAGTGTTGGCTGAAGAATCCTCGCAGGGCTCGTTGTTTGGTGGGCCACAGCGCGACGACATCAATCTCGACTCGCACCAGCAGTTGACGCAGGCGCTGAATCGCCTCGGCATCCCTGTTCCCGATTCAACTCGCAACTGGAAGTTGCAACCACTCGCGGCCGAGTATCCGATCATCGCCACGTTGCTGGAATATCGCACCGTGCAGAAGGCGCTCACGAGTTACGGAGAGAACATGATCGAGATGATCAATCCCGTAACGAAACGCTTGCACGCCGATTTCCGTCAGATCGGCGCGCCGACGGGCCGCTTTGCGTGCACGAACCCGAACATCCAGCAGGTGCCACACGCGATCGAGTACCGGCGCTGCTTCAGTGGTTACCCGGATGGGCGCAAGCTGATCATCGCCGACTATTCGCAGATCGAGTTGCGCATACTCGCCGAGTTTTCCGGCGATCGCGGTTTCATCGACGCGTTCAATTCCGGTGCAGATCTTCATCGCGTCACGGCGTCGCAGGTCTTCAACGCGTCGTTGGACCAGGTGACGAAAGAGCAGCGCGACTTTGCGAAGCGATTGAACTTCGGTGTCGTTTATGGAATCGGCGCACAGCGGTTTGCGCTGATGACGGGACTGAGCGTCCCGGATGCTGAAAACGTCTTGCGCCGCTATTTTGGGACGTACCGGCAGCTCGATTCCTACCTGCGCGAAGCGGCGAACCGCGCCGTCAGTGAGCGCCAGGCGCGGACGGCTTCAGGACGACTCGTGCGTTTTCGTTACGACGAGAACGATCGACAGCAGATCTCGATGACGCAGCGTAACGGCAAGAACACACCGATCCAGGGAACGAGCGCCGACATTCTGAAACGCGCGCTCCGTTTGTTGAGAGACGAGTTGAGCGACACGAACGCGCGGATCGTCAACATCATTCACGACGAGATCGTGGTTGAAGCCGGCGCCGACCAGGCGGAAAGCGTCGCTGAGAAAGTCGAGCGCGTCATGTGCGCCGCAGGTGAAGAGTATTTAAAAACCGTCCCCGTCAAAGTCGAAACCGAAATCGCGGATGAATGGGTTAAATGAGCCGCAGATGAACGCAGATGAACGCAGATTTCGATCTGCGTTCATCTGCGTTCATCTGCGGCTCCAAATGAAATAGATCGGAATACCGGTGAAGACTAGTAAGTATCCGATGCCGGAGGTGGAAGGCGCCAGGATCGCGAGGTCGATGATGAAGAGTCCCGCCAGGACGATGTACACAAGCGGCACAAAAGGGTAGCCGAAAGTTCGATACGGTCTTTCCATCTCGGGCGCTTTGCGTCGCATCACGATCACCGCTCCCACCATCAACACGTAGAAGATCAAATCCGCGGAAACAATGTATTCGAGCAACTGCGTGTAAACGTTCCCGTATGTGTACGCACCTGTTTGTCGATTCACCGTCACCGTGCGTGGAAGTACGAGCAACGACGCCCACAATCCCTGCGCCATCAACGCCACCGCCGGCACGTGATGAGCATTCACGCTGTCAACGCGTTTGAAGAGGAGCCCGTCGCGTGCCATCGCGTAATAAACCCGCGCGCCCGCCAGTATGAGGCCGTTGTTACACCCGAACGTCGAGATCATGATCGCGAGCGCCATGATGATCGTGCCTCTTGGACCAAGCACCGCCTGCATCACGGCCGTTGCTACGCGGTTCTGCGGCGCGTTCTGAATTTCAGCGAGCGGCAGCGTCACGACGTACGCAAGATTTGCGAGCAGGTAAAGCGTTACCACCAGCCCGCAACCCAGCAGCAACGCGCGCGGCAAGTTCCTGCCCGGATCGCGCACTTCACCCGCCGTGAACGTAACGTTGTTCCACGCTGATTGCGCGAAGAGTGGTCCAACCATCGCTCGGCCGACCAGCATCAGCAAAGCCAGCACAAGCAAACCGTGAGTCGCAGGTTCAAACCACACCTGCGACGCAGAAGGTTTCCAACCGTTCTCCCACGGCGCCCACCACGAGGACGTGTACGCGGCGCTGCCGTGATTCCACCCGAGAAACAATCCGATCAGAATCAAGCCGAGGAGCGCGGCGGTCTTAGTAAACGTAAACGTGTTTTGAATGATCTTCCCGGTCTGCAATCCGCGAGTGTTGACGAAAGTAAGAAACAGAATCATCACCACCGCGAGAAGCTGCTGGCTTGACAGACTCAGCGCGTAACCGTTGAACGAAAGCTGATTGACCGTGAACGGTTTTACGAGCACGAGCGGCGAGATCAGATACCAGTCTGCCGAGACCCAGTTTGTAAGCACGCCCGTGAAGTTTGAGAAAGCGACGGCGACGGCAGCGATAGTCCCGGTCTGAATGATCAGAAACAGTCCCCAGCCGAACAGGAACCCGATGGATGGTCCATATGCTTCTCGCAGAAATACGTACTGACCACCCGCTCTCGGCCACATCGCCGCGAGCTCGGCGCAACAGAGCGCACCCGTGATCGTGAGGATGCCCGCGAGTGCCCATGCTGCGATCAGCCAACCCGGCGAGCCGGCTAACCGCGACGATTCCGCTGAGGTGATAAAGATCCCCGATCCGATCATCGAGCCAACCACGATCATCGTGGCGTCGAGCAGGCTCAAACCACGGACGAGTTTGGGGGGAGCTTCTTTGCTCATTTTAGGCGGCGGGTATAGTGCCATAGATTTCCACGGATGGGTACGGATTAGATCCGCAATCATCTGTGTTAATCTGTGTTTCGGCTTCCCATTTGAACGACTATGAAGAATGAACTAATTAATTTAATAACGAACAAGCAGGCCCACGTTGGGGTCATCGGTCTCGGGTACGTCGGTCTGCCTTTGCTCGTCGAGTTTGCCTCGAAAGGGTTCAAAGGCACGGGCTTTGAAGTCGACGAGGCGAAGGCCAAACAGATCAATTCGGGCACTTCTTACATCGGCGATGTGCCGTCGCGAAAACTGAAGGAAGTCGTCGACGCGAAGCAGATGCAGGCGACTACCGATTTCGATCACCTGGGAAACTGCGATGCGATTATCATTTGCGTTCCCACACCGCTGCGCAAAACAAAAGAGCCGGATGTTTCCTACATCCTTGCGGCTGCTGAAGAGATCACGAAACGACTGCGTCGCGGCCATCTGATCATTCTCGAGTCGACCACGTATCCCGGCACTACAGACGAAGTGCTGCTGCCGATGTTTGAGGAGAAGGGGCTGAAACTCGACGAAGATTTTCTGCTGGCGTTCTCGCCTGAACGCGTCGACCCCGGCAATCCGCAGTTTATGACTCACAACATTCCGAAGGTTGTCGGCGGAGTCACGGCAGATTCGACGACGGTCGCCTCGCATCTCTATTCACAGATCGTCAAAGACGTTTACAGCGTGAGTTCCGCGCGCGTGGCGGAAGCGGCGAAGCTTCTGGAAAACACTTTTCGCGCGGTCAACATCGGCATGGCTAACGAGATGGCGCGGCTTTGTTACGCGCTCAACATCGACACGTGGGAAGTGATACGCGCGGCTGCGACGAAGCCTTTCGGTTTCATGCCGTTTTATCCGGGACCGGGAATCGGCGGGCATTGCATCCCGCTCGATCCGCATTACCTTTCGTGGAAGGCGCGACAGCACGGCTTCGATTCACGTTTCATCAGCCTTGCGGAGGAAGTCAATTCGCGCATGCCTGAGCACGTGGTCCAACTCGTTTCGGATGGGTTGAATGACGACCGCAAGCCGATGAAAGGCTCGAACGTTTTGTTGTTGGGCGTCGCGTATAAGAAAGACGTCAACGACGTGCGCGAGAGTCCGGCGTTGTCGATCATCGATCGCCTGCGCGCGAAAGGCGCAAACGTCAAGTATCACGATCCGTTCGTGCCTGAGGTTCGGTTTGACGATGCACACACCGATGCGGCGGGCGAGCCGCTGGCGTCAGTGTCGCTGACAAACGAAGAGCTTCAGGGCTCCGATTGCATCATCATCGTCACGGACCACAGCGAGGTTGACTACAAACGCGTGTGCTCGGTGGCGTCGCTCATTATCGACACACGAAATGCGTTGAATGGTGATGTGCGACGCGAGAGCCGCGCGCGCGTGATCAGACTGTAGCCACCAAAAGGCACAAAAGGTACAAATTGTGATTTTGTGCCTTTTTGTGGCCCATATCTATGCTGAAAGTCATTAACGTCGTCGGGGCGAGGCCCAACTTCATGAAAGTGGCGCCTATCGTCGCCGCGATGAAGAGGCGCCCTGACAGGTTTCAGCCGCTCGTCGTTCACACCGGTCAACACTACGATTCAGCAATGTCTGATTCGTTCTTCCAGGATCTCGATCTCCCTCAACCCGACACACATCTCGGCGTAGGTTCCGCTTCGCACGCGGTGCAGACTGCGGCGGTGATGGAGCGCTTCGAGCCCGTTGTGCTTCAGGAGCGACCTGACTGGGTGCTGGTCGTCGGCGACGTCAATTCGACGCTCGCGTGCGCGCTCGTATGTGTGAAGCTCGGTGTGAAAGTCGCGCATGTCGAGGCCGGACTGCGAAGCCGCGATCGCACGATGCCGGAAGAGATCAACCGGTTATTGACCGATCAGATCGCTGACTTGCTGTTTACGCCTTCGACCGACGCTGACGAGAACCTGCTGGCCGAAGGTATTCCACGCGAGCGAATCCGGTTCGTAGGAAACGTCATGATCGACTCGCTGCAAAAAAACCTTGCAGTTGCCGGAAAGCTTCAAACAAAAGAGCAGCTCGGGTTGACTGGTCGCGATTACGCGCTGCTGACGCTTCATCGCCCGTCGAATGTCGATCTTCGTGAATCATTTGAACCAATACTCGCCGCGCTGGAAGTGATCGCGTCGAAGCTGCCGATCGTTTTTCCGGTTCACCCGCGAACACGAAAGACGATCGCCGAACTGGGCTTAACGAATCGGGTTGCGTCTATAAAAGATCTGCGAACGATCGATCCGCTTGGTTATCTCGACTTCCTGAATCTCTCGAGCGGCGCGCGGCTGGTCCTGACCGATTCCGGCGGCATTCAGGAAGAGACGACGGCGCTCGGCATACCTTGCTTGACGTTGCGCGAGAACACGGAGCGTCCAATCACAGTCGAGATGGGGACCAACGTAGTAGTCGGAACTGACACGACGAAGATCGTTGCCGAAGCGAATGCTGCGTTGAACGGCTCTGCAAAGAAGACCATCGCGTCGCCGCCTCTCTGGGATGGCCACACGTCTGAGCGCATACTCGATGCGCTCGAGCAATTTCATACCTGATGGCAGTTCTGAAGAAAATCAAACGCGCGGTTCGTGGAGAAGTGAAACTCACGACTGTCGCGCTGGAGGCGATTCGTCGCAGCCGCGCTTCGCTTCACGAGCGCAGAGAACGCGCGGAAATCCATGCCGTAGAGCCGCTGACTCTCGCGGATGAATACGCACGGATGAGTTCGGCTGAGTTGTTGGCGTATTTTCGCGGTGATCGTGACGCGCGGTTTTTTGATGATGTATTTGAGGTTGAGGCCGCGGAGATTGCCGCGGCAGATCGGATGGTTGGTCGCGAGATTCAATGGACGCGCGATCCGCTGTCAAATTACGTCTGGCCGCTTGATTATCATCGCGACGTCAAGTTGATGCGCGGTGATGGGTCGGATGTGCGCGTGCTCTGGGAACTTAACCGTCTGGGCGACTTCATCACGCTCGCCCGTGCTTACTCGTTAACAAACGACGAGCGCTACAGCGCCGAGTTTTTTGCGCAGCTCCGAAGCTGGGCGGAGCAGAATCCTTACGGGCGTGGTCCGAACTGGAGTTGCGCGATGGAGGTCGCGTTGCGAGCGATAAGCGCGCTGGCAGCGTTCGAGACGTTCCGTCGTTCACCACAGTTGGACGCCGATTTCTTATCGTTCTTTCTACAATTACTTCAGCGACACGGAAACTATATCCGTCGCAATCTCGAGTTTTCTTACATCGCTACGAGCAATCACTATCTTTCGGATGTTGTAGGGCTGCTATGGTTGGGGTTGTTGCTTCCAGAGCTTCGGAGCGCTCGTGAGTGGCGCGAATTTGGGTTGGACCAGATGCTGCGCGAGATGGATAAGCAGGTGTTGCCCGACGGAGCTGATTTTGAAGCGTCGACGGGTTACCACCGGTTCGTAACAGAGCTCCTGCTTTACGCGTTCTTACTCTGCCGCGCCAATGGCGTTGAAATCGAAGAGCGATACTGGTCCAGGCTTCAACAGATGCTGAGTTACATTCGTGCTTACCTGCGTCCCGATGGGTTTGCGCCGCTGATTGGCGACACGGATAGCGGCCGGGTTCTTCCCATTGGTCATCGCAGGGCGGACGATCACGCGTACGTTTTATCCATTGGCGCGGCCGTGTTTGATCATGTCGAGCACGTGGGTTCAAAAGCGTTTCCCGACGCAGGCACGTACATCATGCGAGACGGCGATCTTTACCTCTGCTTCAATGCGAGTGGCGCCGGGATTCACGGGCGCGGTTCGCATGGACACAACGATGCACTGAGCATTGAAGTGTCGGCAGGTGGTCGGGCGTTCATCGTCGATCCGGGAACTTACGTTTACTCCGCGGATCTCCAGAAGCGCCACGAGTTCCGATCGACGGCCTTCCATTCGACGGTACAGATCGATGGCAAAGAGCAGAACACGACTGACTTGCATATGCCATTTGTGATCGGCAACGAAGCCCAGCCGCGCGTGCTCGTGTGGGAGACTGGTGCGGAGTTCGACAGGGTGGTCGCGGAACATTACGGATACGCTCCGGTCACACATCGACGATCGGTTACATTCGATAAGCGAGCACGAGCGTGGACGATCGATGATGAGTTTTTCGGCGATGGTGAACATGTTTACGAGGTGAGGTTTCACTTCGATACGGGATTGGACGTGAGTGTGCAGGGGACGTCGGTCGAGGCGCGCGACGGTGAGGTCAGCTTGCGCGTCGCAGC
>DATNCH010000062.1:0-69781 GCA_035571655.1 Pyrinomonadaceae bacterium | reverse complement strand
ATCGGCCAATCGTGATGGAGTGCTGTTTGTCGTAAACGCATATCCGGATTGATCACCGCCGGATGCCCCACGATCGACAACATCGGCAGATCGCTCATACTGTCTGTGTAAGCGTACGAATCGCTCAGGCTGATGCCTTCGCGTTCCGTGTAAGTTCGAATCCATGAGGCCTTCGTAGCCGCAGCCATCACTGGTGGCAACAAACGCCCGGTGGCCACGCCGTTCACAAACTCGAGCCGGTTGGTTACATACTCTTCGATTCCCAGGTGCTCCATGAGCGGCTTCACAGACAAATCCAGCGCGCCCGTTATAACTACCTGCCGCAGCCCTAACTTCCTCGACTTCTCGATAAGCTCGTATGTCCCGGGGAAGACGGCCGGCTTGATCACATCTTCGAACAATTCATGTGCGAAGTAGCGCAGCCGGTCCTCAGACTGCCCTTTGTACCTCTTGAAATAGAGGTCGTTAAAAACTTTTCGGCTATACTGGTCGGT
This sequence comes from Pyrinomonadaceae bacterium, assembly GCA_035571655.1. Classification (GTDB taxonomy): domain Bacteria; phylum Acidobacteriota; class Blastocatellia; order Pyrinomonadales; family Pyrinomonadaceae; genus PSRF01. The sequence continues at coordinate 69,287 of DATNCH010000062.1, read as the reverse complement.
AACAGCAAAGACCGGAAGGCTCAGAAGCGTGGTGGCGCTCTTCTTAAAACTCGCCATCAAGCCTTGCTGTCGCCGGGCGTAAAAAGACAGGGTGTGCACGAGATTGGTACTGACCAAAGTACCCTCGAGATCGTAGAATGCTGCCCCCGCCAAGCTCTCCTCCAGCGTTCAGGTAATGAGTCGGGCCGAAAACTGGCCTGAATGGGAAGCACTATACCGTATTCGAAGGCATTTGGATAACGGAAAGCAAAAGTATTACACACTGTATAGCAGTACTAGACAATCAGAGGCCGATTAATGATAAATCTTAGGAAAAACCAAGAAAAGCTCGTGTCTGCTGTCGTGACATTTGCGACATTTTCGGTCGTTTTAAGCGGGGTTGGGTGCGATCGGAGCGCGGTGGTCACCGGTCCGAGCATCGACAATGGCGACGCGAAGATGGCGGCAACGAAAGTCGCCGAGGCTGACACGCTTTACGATGGCCGGGAAGACATGAACAAGGCTCGGGTGGCCGTCGCGTCTTTGCGGCAGGCACGGATGGCTGACTACGGGAGTTACGACGCAGCCTGGAAGCTCGCGCGCGCGAGCTTTTACGTGGGAGACCGGACGAAGAGCAATGGCGAGAAGGACGACATGTTTCGCGAGGGCACTGAGGCCGGCAAAGCCGCGGTCAAATTACAGCCTGACAAGCCGGAGGGACACTTCTGGCTCGGCGCGAACTACGGAGGTTCCGCCGCGAACAGCACACTCGCTAATCTCTCGAGCTTTCAGGATATTAAGCGCGAGATGGAGGCGGTGTTGAAGCTCGACGAGCGCTATGAAGGCTTCAGTGCGTATCTCGGGTTGGGACGGCTTTACCTTCAGGCGCCGAGGGTGCTCGGTGGCGACACGAATAAGGCGATTGAGTATTTGGAGAAGGGCGTGAAGCTCAATCCGAGGCACGGGTTGATGCGTTTTCATCTTGCTGAGGCTTATCAAGCGAACAATCGTGACGCGGAGGCGAAGAAAGAGATTGAAGCGTTGATGGCGATAACTCCGGATCCGAAGTACGCCGCGGAACATAATGCCGCGGTTGAGAAGGGGAAGAAGTTGCTGGAGAAGATCGATCGTAGGTAGTGCACAAAAGGCACAAAAGGATGCCCACAAAAGGCACAAACTATGGCTTGGGAGTTAGGCGTCAGGGTTTGGTCGTTAGGCGTCTGATCTCTTCCAGGGTGCGTTTGTGTTGCTCGAGTTTTTGGCCGGCTTCGCCGTATTTGCCTTGGGAGGTTAGTTGCTGGTAGTCCTCGAATTCCTGGATGGCGCGGGTAACTAACTGCTGTAGATCCTGCGTTGGCGTCGCCGAGGGTGCTGGAGCGGCGCCAGGAGCCGTTGGAGCTGGCTGAGCGGCTGATGCTGCGGCTGCTTCCTCACCAAATAAACTATTCATCGCATCTGCGAACGTTGGTCCATATCCCAATTTCTCCTGCGTCGCGAGCACGACGAGTCGCAGTTCCGGCATCGGACTACTCTCCGACTGTAGATAGATCGGTTCCACGAACAGCAGCGAACGGCCAACGGGTATCACCAATAAGTGACCGCGAATGACACGAGACCCAAGCTGGTTCCACAGCGTGAACTGCGCTGACAGTTGTGGATTCTGATCGATGCGCGCCTCGATCTGAAGTGGTCCATCGATCAGTCTCGACGCGGGAAAGTTGTAGACCAGCAGCTTGCCGAAGTTATCGCCGTCGCTGCGCCCCGCCATCCAGCCGATCATGTTGTTTCGACTGGCCGGCGTAAACGGAAGAATGATGACAAACTCGCCTTTCTGTTCCTCGCCAGGCAACTTCATCAACACGTAATACGGATCGATGGGAACATTCTTTTTCTTGCCCTGCTCGTCAAGCGTCACGCGCAATGCAAGATTCCAAACGTCCTCACGCTGGAAAAAAACCTTCGGATTCTGCGTGTGATACAGGCTGTAGACTTCGCCTTGCGCGCGCACCAGCGTTTCGGGATATCGCACGTGCATACGCAAATCCGCGGGCATTTGAACCGCGTCAAGAAACAGGGTTGGAAAGATGCGACGGTAAGCAACGATTATGGGGTCGTTATTGTCAAACACATAAAACCGAGCGGTACCGTTGTATGCGTCGATGACGACTTTGACGCTGTTGCGAATGTAGTTAAGTGAGTCTTCCTGGACGTCGTGATGAGTCGAGTAAGGAAAGTAAGACGACTCGGTATAAGCGTCGAGCATCCAGAACAGCCGGCCTTCGTTATCGACGACGATGTACGGGTCTTTGTCGTAAGTGAGAAATGGGGCGACTCCGTTGACGATCTCGCGAATGTTTCGATTGATAAGTACGCGGCTCTCACTCGTTACGTCGTTTGAAAACGGCAGCTTTGAAAGATCGCCAATGGCCCAGGCGAGCATCATGCGGCGTAAGCGGTTGCCGATTCTTATGCCACCTGTGCCCTGGTAAGTGGTGTAGGTGTTTGTATCGCCTTGTGGGTAGTCAAACTCTTTTGTGTTGGTCTTCACATAGACGTAACGATCCGTGAGTTCACCGAAATAGATCTCGGGACGCGTGACCTTGATCTCACCCGCCCGCGACTCGAGGGGCATATTTAGCAGCACGAATTGCGGCAATCCTTCGGGTGTGAAGCCGTTGGCGCTGTTCATCGTGACGCCATAGCCGTGCGTGTAGATCAGTCGTTCGTTGATCCAGTTCCGCGACTGTGCCGGCAGCTTTGCGTCGTTGATCTCGCGAGGCGCGCTCATCATCTGACGCACGTTGCCTGCGATGGTGTAACGGTCTACGTCGACGTCAGGAAAATCATAGTAAGTGCGGATGGCCTGGATCTGCCGCAACGTGTCTTGGAGTGCTTGCCAGTCCCAGAGACGAATGTTTTCGAAAGTATCGCGGTTGTTGGGTAAGTCGAGGCCGGCAATCGAGGTATCAGCTTCAAACTCGCGCAACTCGATCTGGTCCAGGTTGAAACCTTTTCGCGTCCACTCGATGTTATGGCTGATGTAAGGTGACTCGCGGTCGAGCTCGTTGGGCTTAACGATAAAGCTTTGTATGTAAGACGGGATCAGGACAACGCCGGCGATGTACGTAGCGACCGGCAGAGCGAGTGCAATGAGCAAAAAACTGAAGCGCCTGACGGCGAATGCATTAACCAGAAGAATGATCGCGGCGATGATCAGGACGATCGAAACGATGAGCAGCGCGGGTAGTGTGTAATTTGCCTCCGTGTACGTCACTCCCGAAAACGTCGGATGATCCTCCCAGAGAAAAGGAAAGCGTGAGAGGTACGTGCGCCAGCTAAGCGCGATCAGAAATAACGCGAGCGCGACGCAAACTGCTCGAAACGCGGCGCCTGACGACCAGCGCACGCTCGGTTTCAGCACTGTTTGTGGCAAGCCGAGCAGCGAATACGCGAGAGCGGCGCAAAGTATGATGAAGGTCACTCCGAGCAACCACGAATTAACGAGGTCGTAAAGCGGAAGCGAGAAGAGATAGAAGCCGAGTGACTTTCCGAATATCGGATCGTGCGTGGCTGTCGCAGGCTGATACCAGAAGAGCGCGAAGTCGCGCCAGTGTTCTTTGAGTTTGAATCCGTAGATCAGTCCGAAGAATATCGAGATGAGCCAGCCGAGTGGTCGAATGAATTTTGCCGGAGAGAACTGAAACGGCTGATTGTTGAGAATGATCGTGCGATTTTCGAAAGTGTAAGCGCCGAAGAGTCGTTGAAAGAGTAGAAAGGTCGCGCTTAATAAAAGAGCGGTGAGTATTGCTGATGCTGCGAAGAGCGCGATTTTTACTTTGAAGACGTACCAGTAGATTGGCGAGTAACCGAGTGATGCAAACCACAGCGCTGACAGGTAGATCGAGAGAATGCGCGACAACGAGAATAGCAGCGCAACAGCCGCCAGGATGAGCCACAGCTTCAGACGCCGCCGTTTGCGTGGTCCTACATCGATAACCTCAGCGTCATGCAGCTTGTTACTCACGCGCGTAGAATACCTGCATTGCGGTAACCAAAGCCATCTCTGCGGCCCTCTGCGTATCTCTGCGTTCTCTGCGTAAATGCCAGCCGTTAAACGCAGAGGACGCAGAGGTACGCAGAGGACCGCAGAGAAAGCGTGTATAATCACCCACTGATGCTCACGGCAGATACAGTTTTACAGGGCCGTTATCGCATTATTCGGCAGCTCGGACAGGGCGGCATGGGCGCTGTCTACGAGGCGATCGATCAACGTCTCGATACGACCGTTGCGCTGAAAGAAACCCTGTTTTCCGACGAACGGTTGCGCAAACAGTTCGAACGCGAAGCGCGTCTGCTCGCTCGTTTGCATCATCCCGCGCTACCTCGCGTGAGTGACCATTTTTCTGAAGGCGACGGCCAATTCCTCGTGATGCAGTTTATTCCCGGCGACGATCTGTCGGAGATGATGGCTCGTAAACGAGGCCCGTTTCCCGCCGATCAGGTTTTGACCTGGGCCGATCAATTGCTCGATGCGCTCGACTATCTTCACACGCAGGATCCGCAGATAGTTCATCGCGACATCAAACCGCAGAACTTAAAACTCACGTCGCGTGGTCAGATTATCCTGCTCGATTTCGGGTTGGCGAAGGGGCAGGCCGGAGAGATCTCACGTGTGACGACGTCCGCGAGCATCTTCGGTTACACGCCGAACTATGCACCGCTCGAACAGATTCAGGGATTGGGAACTGATCCGCGTAGCGATCTCTATTCACTCGGTGCGACGCTCTATCACCTGATGACGGGTGTGAAGCCACCCGATGCATTGACGCGAGCGGCGGCTCTCGTCAATGGCCAACCAGATCCGCTCGTTCGCGTGAACGAAGCGAATCCGGCGGTTGCGCCCGAGGTGGACCATGTGCTTGGTAAAGCGATGGCCCAGGGTCGCGAACAGCGATACCCCAGCGCCGCGGAAATGCGCAGGGCCCTGCACGCGACCGAGCAGGCGTCGACGATCGTGAATCGCGGTGAAGCGCAAACCGTGCTGTTTCCGCCGCCCCCTGCGACTGTTGCGCCAACTCAACCGGTCCAGAAACAGGAGACTGTGGCAACAGGTGAGACAACGGTGGTCCGCCCTGTTTCGCGCAAGGGCGTTTTACCGATTGCGTTATCGGGTGCAGCCGTGCTGCTGGTTGCATGTTTGGTGCTGGCGTTCTTCGCGCTAAAAAGCCGGAATCAACCGGACGATCAAGTAGTGTCTGACATTCGGGTAGCGACTCCTTCGCCGTCTGCGGAAGCCAGTGTTGCTCCATCACCAGAAGCGACTGAGCCGGAGACCGACGAGCCAACACCGGCGCCCACGAAACAGGAGCGAGCACGCAACGAAGAGCCGCGGAAAGCACCGACGCCAAAACAGGATCGCGATGAGCCGGACGTTGCAGGACATTCAGAGGAGCCGGAGGTGAGGGTTGACGTTCCGGATGTGCCGATTCCACCGGAGCAACGACCGCCGGGCGGCAGGCCACCACGCCCGACAACACAGGTTTTCCCCGGCGGCACCGTGATTAAAACATTTCCGGACGGCTCGCAAATCATCACGACGCGCGACGGAATGCGGGTCATGATCACGAAGGACGGGAAGCGACAGATCCTTCGTCCAGCTAGACCGAACCGCCCAAGAGCTAACGCGGAACCGACGCCAGAGCCATAGTTGCTCTGCGTAAATCTTCCTCGCAAAGGCGCAAAGGCGCAGAGGAAGAAGTCTTTCTTTGCGCCTTTGCGCCTTTGCGAGGAATATGAGGAGAACGTGATGAAGAATTCAAGATCCACACGTGTAGCTTTCGCGCTGCTCGCTTTAATCTCATCGCTCGCGATGCTCAACCCCGCGAACGTTGCGGCTGAAAGACCCGCTCCTCAAAACGTCCGCATCACTCCACCAGCGCCCGTCTTCAACGATAAGGAGCGAGTTGCCGAGTTGATGCAGCGACGCGAGCGCGTGGCGCAGAGCGTTGGTCCACAGTCGTTCCTGATTCTGTTTAGTACTGACCCGCGCGTGTACACAAACGACGTCACCTATCCGTATCGACAGGAAAACAACCTTTACTATCTCACCAACCTGAAGCAGAACAACGCAACGCTGGTGTTGCTTCCTGGCAACACAAAAGTCCGCGAGATCCTGTTCATGCCGCGTCGCGATCCTCTGCGAGAGACGTGGAACGGCCACATGTACACGCCGGAAGAAGCATTTCGGCTCTCAGGCATCAGAGAGATCTGGCAGGCGAGCGAGTTCGATCCGTTTATCAAAGCCTTGCGCAATCGCCAGCCGTACAGGCCAAAACCCGAAAACATTTTGATGTCAGATCAGCCTCCGACTACGACTCTCACGAACGATCACGGCTTCAATCAGTTGTTTGACGCCGCGGCAAAAGGAGAGGCTGGACTGTTCATGCTTGTTCCGGGTCAGGGCGAAAGCCGTGAATACCGGCAGGAGCAGCGCTTTGCCTCCGAATGGGCCGCGACGGCTTCGGGTTACAGCATTAAAAACGCATGGCCCATCTTTACAGAGATGCGGCTGGTGAAATCGCCGATGGAACTGCGCATCCTACAGCACGCGATCGACATCAGCACCGAGGCGCACGAGCGCGCGTGGGCTGCGGCGGCCGATGCTAAATGGGAATATGAAGTGGATGCGCAGGTCGCGTACACGTTCAAGCTCAGAAATGCAGACAACTGGGGCTATCCCGATATCGTCGGTTGTGGTCCAAATGCGACGACGCTCCATTACATCGAATCGCAGGGAGCGGTGAAACCAGGCGAGCTCCTGTTGATGGACGTCGGCGCCGAGTACGATCACTACACTGCCGACATAACGCGCACGTTTCCGGTGAATGGAAAATTCAGTCCCGATCAGGCTGCGCTCTATCAAATTGTTTACGACGCTCAGGAAGCAGTTGCGAAAGCGTCGAAGCCAGGCGCGTCGTTGTCAGATGTGAATCGAGCGGGAACGGAAGTGATCAAAGAGGGGCTGTTCAAGTTGGGATTGATCACCGATCGAAATTCAATGCAGCACCGGCTCTGGTTTATGCATGGAACGTCACATTGGTTGGGCATGAACGTTCACGACGTTGGCGGCCCGGCGAAGTTTGTGCCGGGTGTTGTGTTTACCAACGAGCCCGGAATTTATATCCGCCCTGATGCGTTGGACCAGATGCCGTTTGGTTGGAAGGCAGACGAGTGGGAGAAGTTCACGAAGGCTGTGCGTCCGGCGTTTGAGAAGTACAAAGGCATCGGTGTGAGGATTGAAGACGACATGCTGATCACACCCGATGGCGTGCGTTGGATGAGCGAAGCGCTGCCGCGAAAGATCAATGAGATCGAGGATTTTATCGCGAAAGCGCGACGGCCGACGGAGTAGGGCCACAAAAAGGCACAAAAGTCACAAAAGAGATTTCCTGTTGTGCATTTTGTGCATTTTTGCGGCTAGTGAGTCCTAAAAAATCTTTTGAGCCACCCTGAGAACCACCTCAGGGTTGTTCGAAAAAAGCCATGTTTTGGAGGTGGTTCGCCCACCTCCGTTTTCGCTTCAACACCCAAACACGTGAAGAACTGCGTCGCCATCATCTTCGCAGCCCCCTGAATCATTCGCTGGCCCACACTCGCGATCGTCCCACCGACCTGAACGTCACCGGAATAATTCACTTTTGTCCCTGCTTCTATTTGTTCGAGGTCGAGATCGCCTGAGCCTTTTAGAAAGCCCGGCGGGCCTTTGCCGTCGACGACGATGCGCAGGTGTTCAGGTTCTCGCAGATCCTCGAGCCGCGCGGTTCCGTTGAACACGCCTTTGATCGAACCAACGCCGGCACGAATAGTCGCGGCAAAAGTATTCTCCCCGGTTCTTTCCAACTTCTCGCAACCGGGAATACAGCGCTGCAGTGTCTCCGGATTGACCAGCGATTGATAGACGCGTTCTCGCGACGCTTCGAGCTGGTGAGTGCCTTCCAGTTTCACTTCGCGTTGGCCTTCGCAGCCTGAATTGCTCGGCGCGCGTGCACCTGCGCGAGATGGCAACGGTACTCGCCCGAAGCATAGAGATCGGCATTCGGATCGATCCCGTCGCACACGTGTGTGACAGCAGACGCGATCGCATTGTCGTCCAAACTCGTTCCCGCCAGTGCAGCCTCGACTGCTGATGCGCGAAAAGCTTTCGCACCGACGCCTGTCACGCCGATCGCCGCTGACTGGCATGAACCGTCGTCGTTCAAAACAAGATGAACCGCGACGCCCACGACGGCGAATCCCGAAGCCGGGTGCGGAACTTTCTGATAAGCCTGTCCAAATTTTCCGGCCGGCTTTTGAATGCGAATCTCGCGGAGGATTTCACCGGGCAAAAGGGAAGTCGTAAGCAGGTCGACAAAGAAATCTTCTGCTTTTTCTGTTCGCTCGCCGTTTGGTCCAACCAGAACAAGCTCAGCAGCAAGCGCCAGGACCGCGGCCGGCCAATCGCCCGCGGGATCCGAGTGCGCGATGCTTCCGCCGATGGTGCCCTTGTTGCGCACCTGAACGTCGCCGATGGACTTCGCACATTCAGGCAGCAGCGGACAGATTTGTTTCAACAGGCCTGACGATTCCAACTGATAGTGCGTGGTGGTTGCGCCGATCAGGATCTTGTCGCCCTCTTCGCGGATGTATGCGAGCGACTTGATGCGCGCGATGTCGACGAGCAACTGCGGTTGCGCGAGACGCAGCTTCATCGCTGGAATGAGGCTGTGACCACCGGCAAGGATTTTTGCGCCGTCGAAATCGCTTGCGAGTAACGATACGGCCTCTTCGAGAGTCGCGGGCGCTTGATAATCAAATTGTGTGGGAATCATGGTTGCTCCTCTTAATTACCATTAATAATTCGCCAGACATTCTCGGGTTTGATCGGCATGTCCAGGTGTTTCACGCCAAACGGCGCTAACGCATCGACGACGGCGTTCACGATTGCGGGCGTCGCGCCAATTGTGCCTGCCTCGCCGACGCCTTTGACGCCGAGCGGGTTCACCGGCGATGGAGTCTCGGTTCGATCCAACTCGAAATTCGGAATGTGCTTGGCACGCGGCACTGCGTAGTCCATCAACGTTCCAGTCAATAACTGTCCCTGCTCGTCGTAGACCACTTCTTCATACAACGCCTGTCCGATTGATTGGACGATACCGCCGTGTACCTGGCCGTCGACGAGCATCGGGTTGATCACTCTGCCGCAATCGTCAACGGCGACGTAGCGCAGAAACTTGATGTCGCCGGTTTCGCGATCCACTTCGACGACGGCGATATGCGTGCCGAATGGGAACGTGAAGTTCTTTGGTTCGAAAAAGTAGGTTGCCGAAAGGCCCGGCTCAGTGTCTGGCGGTAGTTCCTTCGCGAGGTGTGCAGCGAGCGCAATGTCCTGAATCGATAGACTCGTCTTGCCCTCCGTCTGCGGTTCGGGTAGCGCGCCTGCCGGTGCTTCGCCAACGGGCACGACCGGGTCAGAAGTGCCGGTGGTTGTCGCGGCCGCCGCTTTTTGAAGTGAATACTTTCCGCCCTCGAAAGAAACACGCGTCGCGTCCGACTGGAGCATGTGAGACGCGATCTTGTGCGCTTTCTCCTTCAGCTTCTGCACCGCCACCAGCACCGCCGTACCGCCGACTGCGGTGGCGCGGCTGCCAAACGTGCCGATGCCGTATTGAACAACGCCCGTGTCGCCGTGGATGACGGTGACGTCGTTAATACCGACGCCCAATTCATCCGCGACGATCTGCGCGAACGACGTTTCCTGTCCCTGGCCGTGCGGCGATGCTCCTGTCAAAACAGTAACTTTACCAGTCGGTTCGATACGCACAGTCGCGCTTTCCCAACCACCGGCGGGCATCGCCTGTGATGGACCAAGCGCACAAATCTCGACGTAAGTCGAAACGCCGATGCCGATAAGCCGGCCTTCGTCGCGCGCCTTCTTCTGCTCTTCACGAAGTTTTGCGTAGCCAACAATTTCCTGCGCCTTGTTGAGAGCAGCTTCGTAGTCGCCGCTGTCGTAGTCGAGTCCGGTCGCAGTGTGGAATGGAAACTCATCTGCCTTCGGGAAGTTTTTACGACGCACTTCCGTTGTATCGACGCCGAGTTCTGCCGCGACCAGATCCAGCGCGCGCTCCACCACGTAAGTCGCTTCCGGACGCCCCGCACCGCGATAAGCATCCGTGGCCATCTTGTTTGTGAAGCACCCGGTGATGTTCATCTGAATCGCCGGAATCTTGTAGGCGCCCGAGAGCATCAGTCCGGTTAACGTCGGAATCGCGGGTGTCAGCAGTTGATGATACGCGCCGAGATCTGCGAAGACGCTGTAACGCAGACCCAGCAGCGTGCCATCGTTTTTGAAGGCGACTTCGATGTCGCCAACCTGACCACGACCATGAATCGTCGCCTGGATGTTTTCGCGTCGCGTCTCGATCCACTTAACCGGTTTACCGAGCTGCATCGAGATCCAACTGACCAGCGCTTCTTCGCCGTAAACGTTCAGCTTCGATCCGAAACCACCGCCGACCTCCGGCGTGATCACGCGCAGCTTGTTTTCGGGAATCCCGATCATCAGCGCGACTTGGGTTCGCATGAGGTGCGGAATCTGGGTTGAGGACCAAAGCGTCAGCTCCTCTTCACCCGGGAAATAGCGCGCGAGCACACCGCGCGGCTCCATCGCGATCGGCGCGAGGCGCGTGTGGAGTATCCGTTGTTTGACCGTGCGATCGGCCGCCGCGAACGCGGCGTCGATGTCGCCTTCGCCCGAGGTCATCTTGTAGGCGATGTTGTTGCCGAACGCTTCATGGATGACTGGACCACCCGCCGCCGCTGCTTCGACGTCTGTCACCGCAGGCAGCTCTTCGTAATCGACCATCACGAGGTCGACGGCGTCTCGCGCCGCGTAACGATCGGTGGCAACCACGGCTGCGATCGGATGTCCGACGAAGTAGACCTTGTCTTGTGCCAGCACCCGATGATCTGGAACTTTCAACTCGGGCAAAGCACTGGCGCACGGCACTGGTCCGATCTTGCCGGCGATATCCGCGCCCGTATAAACCGCGACAACGCCCGGTACAGTCAACGCTGCTTCAGTCTCGATGCTAGTGATCCTCGCATGAGCGTAGATCGAACGCACAAATGAGACGTGCAGCGTGCCCGGCAAAGTAATGTCGTCGACGTAATGTGCCAGACCCTTGATCAGCCGAGGATCCTCGGTGCGCTTTACTCTTTGGCCAACGTACTTGTTTGTCATCACGCACCTGCCTTCTTCGCTGCGTACTCCACAGCCTCAATGATGTGCTGGTAACCAGTACACCGGCACAGATTGCCTTCGAGACCGTGACAGATCTCTTCTCGCGACGGGCTCGCATTTCTGTCGAGCAACTGCGCCGCCGTGACGATCATGCCGGGCGTGCAATAGCCACACTGCAATCCGTGTTTCTCCCAGAACCCTTCCTGGACGGGATGCAGTTCTCCGTTGTGCGCCAGTCCCTCGATCGTCGTGACCGCGGCGCCGTCGGCTTGCACGGCAAACACGGTGCACGACTTCACGGCCTGTCCATCGAGCAACACGGTGCAAGCGCCGCAAAGCGACGTTTCGCAACCGATGTGTGTTCCAGTCAGATCGAGGATGTCGCGTAAATAGTGGACGAGCAGCATCCGTGGCTCGACCTCGTCGCTATGAGAGACACCATTGACGGTAAGATTGATAGCCTTCTTCATGAGCTACCTCACTTTGAAATATTAGTTGTGGGACTTTGAGTTTACTACTTTGTGCTTTGTTTTTTGTCAACCTGACAAAGCACCAGGTACGAAGTACAAAAGACGAAATTTAGACAGTCGCTCTGTTAATCCGGCGCTTCAAGCGGTGAATCGTCCGCCTGACGACTTTGAGCTGCGCACGATCGTGTGCGTCGAGCGCGGCTTGTCTTTGCGTTTTCAACTCGCGGATTCGCGATTTAATCCCACTCTTGTCGATGCCGACGACGTCGTGGTGTTCGTGTTGAATCCCAAGCGCCTTGGAAAGGGCTATGACGAGGTGCTCTTTGTTCATCTGCGTGTAGCCCTGCACGATCTCCTGGTCGCCGCCCTTTGCGATCTCGCGCAGCTCTGCCAGTGTCTTATGTTTTAGATCTTCGAATGTGTACGCCATGGAACTGCTCCTAAGAAGTTTCCGCAAAAATCTGATTGAGATGATGCCGGAGATGGTCCACGTAATCACGCATCAAGTATTCGAGCGTGGCCGGCTGGTTCTTTGGTACGGCCACGAGCGCGATTTCGTCGAGGTTATGTTTCGCTCGCGACTTCGTGCGCGTGCCTTCTGGTATCGCCGCGAATACGTGTAGAAAATGTAGATTATAAGAGCTCCAGAGTTGGATCAGATCGGGCCACGACTCGTCGCGATACTTCTGCACGCTCACCCATCCGTCCTGCTCGTAACCAGCAAAAACGAGATCGTCCGTAAACTGCGCCCGCACAAATCGCTGGTGATTGTTGGCCGCTGAGTCGACCAGGTGTCCCAGAATCTCAATGCGCGACCAATTCTCGTCAGAGACTTTACTCCGGCTTTGTTCCGGCGTGATGTCGCGCAGCCGCGCAGTTGCGTCCACGATCGTCTCGCGAAACTCCTCGAGAAACTGGTCGAAGCTGTTGGGCATGGAGAGTGGATAATATCCCAACCATCGCTATTCAGAAAACTCTGCGGCCCTCTGGCAGAGGGCCGCAGAGCAATGGATTGGAACTGATCGACCAGAATGTTCGTTTAGGTGACATGCGGCCTGCGCATCCCAAATTCAGAGTGAAACGAAGGGTCAAGATTTTAGGTGTGTTTGCGGCAGTGTTGCTGTTGCTTATGGTGACGGGTGTCGCAGGCGCTATCGGAGACAGATTGTTGTTCTACGCGCGCGTCGCAAGTCTTTACACGCAGGAGCCTGAGTCGAGAATTGCGATGCCGTTGCCGGACGTAACAAAGCGCCAGATTGCCGACACGTGGGGCGCTCCGCGCGGTATCGGCCGGCATCATGAAGGTCAGGATATTTTCGCACCGAAAGGCACACCGATCCTTTCCGCGACGAATGGCTACGTCTACAAGATCGGCGAGAACAATCTCGGCGGCCAGACCGTGTCAGTGATCAGCAAAGGCGGACGTGTTTACTACTACGCCCATCTCGATTCCTACGCTCCCGGTCTGGAAGTCGGCGACCGCGTTTCGACGCGCACCGTGCTCGGCTTTGTTGGCACAACGGGAAACGCGCAGGGAACACCGCCGCATCTCCATTTCGGAATCTACACATTCACCGGAGCCATCAACCCTCTTCCATTGTTGACCGATCGCACAGCACCGAAAGTCACCGCGACCAAACCGCGCGACAACAGAAGCAGAAACAGACTAGTTACTCTGTAAAGCCATCCATCATCTAATCGCGCTCTATCGCTTCGCCCCAGGCTATGCACAGTTCGTCTTTTGCCGGCCAGATGAATCGCCTGACAATCAGCGGTGCGAGCGGGGCCGCGATTGCTGCGCCTACTCCCAGGCTAATCAAAGCGGCCGCGACCGCTGCGATCACGGCGGCTTCACCCACATTCAGAGAAATGAGAAGCGCTTCGCGTTCCTTTGAATCCTTACTTTCATTACCACAAACGACGCCGAAGAGCTCTTTATTCCACCGGCTGGCGACGCGTTTACCCAAGCGCTTGAGATCGTCGAGAGATCCCATCATTGATTCTGAGTATTGCACCTGCAAATTCGGATCATTTTCCAGTTCCGGATGATTTCCGATCTCCTGTTGCCGCATTCCGATCAGCACTAGCAGAGCTTCATCATTCTTTTTTTGTTGAATGAGAACATTCGCGGCTGCAACAACTTCATCTACATCAGACATTTTTTACTCCTTACGATTTTGCGTTGAGAACCGGTCCGGCGCTATTTGCGGACACAGGGATTACAAAACTCTTATTCGCGTTACAAAGATTTGCATCAACACGCCCGTAGAGTGTGTAAGCAAGGCCCAGTGGGTTGCGCTGTTCCGTCAGGAAGTGACGCCGTGCTTTCCACAAAGCTGTTCCAATGTTGTCTCCGGCGAACAAAGCATCAAGCACCATTCGAGCAAACGCATCTGCGAAGACACTCGTCATCGGGCTCTCAGTGCCAACCACTGCTGAAGCATTGTGATCGAGAAACAAGTGGACCAGTCCGCTCGACATGGACGGCACCAGATCAGCCGACTGGCACATGTTCAGGAATACGATGGGTCGCTTGCTCGAGAAAAATTCGAGCAGCCGCATGTCCGTCTCTTTGATCTCTGAATCGCCCAGATAAATCCAGGATTCACCGGCCATCTTCGACGTCAAATCCATCAGTTTTTCCAGCGCCGCTGCCGTCGATGAGTCCTCATCCTTCGCAGCTTTGCGAACCTCTTCGATCTGGCGTCTGAGAGACTGCACGCCATCCGCAGTCAGCAAACCCGGGCGTGTTGCAGCATAGCCGTGACAGTAAAAATAGAGTAGATGCACCGAGGGGTTACGAATCAAGTTCTCCATCAGTGCAGCCTGATCGCTTATTGGACCACTCACCGTCAGATCACCCTGCGCGGCAGCCTGGTAATCCTCAAACATCTTCTTTTGCGACGGTGAGTCTCCGAAACTCGGGTCCAAAGCGAAAAGGACGTTTACCGGCCGATCGTCAATACGATCTTTTTTGGGCCGTTTGGTAACTTGCTCGATCCGGTAACGCGCGCCCCAGAAGCTGAGCGGATCTACCGTGGCGTCCTTTGGAGTCGGTGGATGAAGAATGCTCCAGGGAAAGATGAAGTCGCCAAAGTCTGCATCGTAAGAGATCTGGATTGTGTGGTCGTCGCTGCCGTCAATAAGCTCTTGTATCTCTTTCAGGCCCTCGCTTGTTAATGCGACAAGAAGTTGCGCGACGTTTTCTGAAGCGCCCTTTTGATCAGCCCTTCTGGAGTCAAACAAGAGTAACCATGCCTGAATGCCGAGTTCGCGAAGTTCGCGAAGGTATGAGTCGTACGTAGCTGCTGAAACGGTTAGCTTGCGAGAATAATTAGTGATTACAAGTCTGGTCCAAAAGTCGCGAATCCTGGTGAGTAAGTTGTTGAGGTCGTCGGAGCTGATGTTTCGAAAGACCTCCACGCTGACTGTTGTTCCATCCGGTTTCTTAAAGACGAAATCAAAAGTAAAGCCACCTGTAACTGGACGGACATGAATGTTGGCGAGTCGTGGAATTGAAGACGTAGTAAGCGTCCAGGTTTCCGAGTCTTTCTCCAGCCACGTTACTCGCCGTAGTGGTATCGCTGGATCAAGTGAAGCGCCTTTGTCAGCAGCAATTGCTACTTCAAGCTTGACGATATCCAGCAGGTTCAACATTTGATCGAGTATGCGAATCTCTATACTTCCCGGAAGAGTGCGTTCGAAGCGAGGATCGATCTCCAGTTGGAAAAGCGCCGATTCG
Source organism: Pyrinomonadaceae bacterium (assembly GCA_035571655.1). Classification (GTDB taxonomy): domain Bacteria; phylum Acidobacteriota; class Blastocatellia; order Pyrinomonadales; family Pyrinomonadaceae; genus PSRF01. The sequence goes on along the minus strand of DATNCH010000062.1, from coordinate 53,815 downwards.
CTGTCTTCGTTATAGGCCCATTTGATTGTGTCCAGGCGCTCCTTGATCTTAAAACCCGCGAGAGGTGTAGCAAGGACGTGAATCGTAAGGGTCTCTTCTGCTTCGCGGGGATTCTCAACTTCCCGCTCGGCGGGCATGTCTGACTGAATACCGGTTCGTTCGAGGCGAATGGCGACTTCCAGTGTGTAGAGATTAGTCGCAATGAGCGGAATGTCATCTGGCACCCTGGTCTCGTCTTCCAGGTCATCACTTCGAAAGAGATGGCCTTCATATAGGGTGACGTCGGTGTACCGCGGAGGCTCGGCCGCTTGTGATGAACCAGGATCTGCTCCCTCCAACCCAGCGGCAGTCCGTTTGTCAGCCGGTGTTTCTGGCGAGGCTGGAACACTTAAACTGGCGGCCTTCCTTAATCTGCCGACGCCAAGCAGTCCGAAACCGAGAACAGCCGAAATCGTAGATCCTCCCAACGTCTGATTGCGTGTGAGTGGAGGCTCGACGACGGTGCCCTCCAAAGCTTCGAGAGCAATGTCTTGCCCTGCTTCACTTCGAATCTTCACACTCATCATCAGGTGTGCTGTAACAACTGAGCTGTCCCCACCGATGGGTTGAATCGGGATGGTCCATATGTTTGTGCTCCGATCGAGCGGTTTGAAATGTGGCGTCAGCCCGGAAGTTACGAGGCCGCTTGTCTCGGTTAGAAAGAATGAAGCCTGAACATCGTAGCCATCGGGTAATCCTCCGGTAGGGGGTTCATAGCTCACCTCACATACATTATTCGGTGGCCATCCACTCACGGTCGTGAAGATGCTGCTGGGCCAACGAACTCGAAGCGTGCCGTTTTGTCCGGGAGCAAACCTTGGCCTTTCTGTCTCGCTTGTTTTCGGAGGAATGGATATTGATGCTGACGGCTGTGCGGAGGCACTCGGCTGCGGCGATGGGGTCTGCGAAGGCGACGCGGATGGCGATATGCTGGACGTCGGACTCGGAGATGGGCTCGGCGACGAATCCGGCGTTGGGGATGGCGAGCTTGGTACCGGTTCACTGCGCTCGAGACGGGCCGGAAAAAATAGTTCCTTGCCGCTTAATTCTGCAGTTTTATTGAAGGTGCGAAACCCTTTTGCTACTACTGAAATTGAATAACTACCGGGTTTTAGTTCTGCAAACCGAACGCGGCCATTTGGTCCCGTGGATCGACTTACGCCGGCGATTGTGACCGTGGCGTCTGGAATACCCTTACCTGAATCGTCTTGCACCTCCACTACGATCGTACCGACGGGTTCCGCGACCAGAATCTTGAATCGCGCGCTACACGGTCTCCGTCCACAACCGCTTATAGTTCCACTAAGAGTCACGGTTTTGCCGAGTAAGCCCCTTGTGTCGACGACCAGAGTGGTAGCGTTGAGCGGTCTCACGATTCCGGCGTCAATCGTCCACTGAGCTTTCAGCCTGGAGGGATCGATCGGCTGGCGATTGCAAGTCAACGGAATCGTAATCATAGTGACTCCCTCTATTATTGAGGTCGGCACATTCCGCGTTTCACATCTTGGCTGCAAAACGAGGTCGGGTGGCTCTTGCTGCATCGACGCCGCAATGAACTGCGGCAGCACCTCATTTTCAAGATCCGGTTGGTTTGAAAAGTGGGCCTGAGCCGGCGCTGACAGCTGTTGGAGCTTAGTGCCAAGGTCTATCACTGACTCGGTCGTTCGCGGCCAGAAGGCGTAAAGAAAACCGAGCAGTCCAAGAGCGATCAGCACAAGGCCAACGAAAGTAATCGGGATCCGTGATTTGGAATGCTGTACCTGCAGGGGAATTGAGGACACAGCGCGACCTCGGATGAAGATCAAAATGCGAGATAACGCTTGGAATTATGGGAGTGACGCTGATAAAGTCAAGGAACTATTGGCTGCGGTCTAACTGTCCATTGACTGACGCGCCAGCGCAGCTTATTGTTTCGCACCAAATTTAACACCCATCGGAAGGAGCTAACGCATGCGAATGCGATCCAGGTCTCTCCCTGTCTCGATCTTTGTTCTTTCTTTAGTTTTCTCCATCTTCATTCTCGCGCCACGATCACAGGCAATCAACTCATCGCAGGATCCACCAACACCGCCGACTGGAGGCACCGGCCAGGAGCGTCCGTTCGGTCGTCAGGATCAGGCGCCCGAGCCAAAACCTTACGACCGTGTGATCACGAAAGAAGCGAAGTCAGACGAAGGTATTTTCACGATCCACACGATCAAGGAAAAGGTCTACTACGAGATTCCCAAGAACGAGCTCGGGAAAGAGTTTCTTTGGGTAAGCCAGATTGCAAAGACCACGCTCGGCGTTGGCTACGGCGGGCAGGCGGCTGGAAATCGCGTCGTGAAGTGGGAGCGCAAAGGCAATCGTATTCTGCTCCGAAACATCGTGTACGACGTGGTCGCCGACCCGAAGCTTCCCGTGTCGCGTGCTGTCCAGGCGGCAAACAACGACACGATCATCATGGCCTTCAATATCGAAGCGTTCGGTAAAGACGACTCAGCAGTGATCGACGCGACTCGTCTCTTCACGACCGAGGTCACCGAGTTCAGTGCGCGTTCACGTTTGCGTGCTCGCGGCTTCGACGCCTCGCGATCTTTCATTGAAAAAACAAAGTCGTTTCCTACAAACATCGAGGTCGAGGTCTCACAAACTTACACCTCACCCCCCGAGACCACACCCGCCGCTGGCGGTGGTGGACCGCAACCTGTTCCAAATCCGTTTGCGCAAGGTATGCGCGCCGGAACCAACGCCACCGTGGTGATGCACTACAGCATGGTGAAGCTTCCGGAGAATCCGATGATGCCGCGAATGTTTGACGAGCGAGTCGGCTATTTCTCGATTCGCAAAATCGATTACGGCATCGACGAACAACGCGCGCCGCAACGCCGCTACATCACCCGCTGGCGCCTGGAAAAGAAAGATCCGAGTGCGGAGATCTCCGAACCAGTCAAGCCGATCGTCTATTACGTAGATCCGGCGACACCAACCAAGTGGGTGTCGTGGATCAAGAAAGGTATCGAGGATTGGCAGCCCGCGTTCGAGGCCGCAGGCTTCAAGAACGCCATCATTGCGAAGGAAGCGCCGTCGAAGTCGGAAGATCCGAATTGGGATCCGGAAGACGCGAGGTATTCGGTGATTCGTTATTTGCCGTCGACGATCGAGAACGCGTCAGGTCCGCATGTCAGCGATCCGCGGACGGGCGAGATTCTCGAATCCGATATTCAGTACTATCACAACGTGATGAACCTGCAACGCGATTGGTACTTCATACAGGTTGGACCACTTGACGCTCGCGCGAAGAAGCTACCGCTGCCCGACGATCTGATGGGCCGTCTGGTCGAATACGTGGTCGCGCACGAGGTTGGACACACGCTCGGTTTTCAACACAACATGAAAGCGAGTGCAACCTATCCAGCCGAAAAAATCCGCGATCCACAGTGGCTCAAGACGATGAGTCACACGCCGACACTGATGGACTACTCGCGCTTCAACTACGTCGTGCAGCCCGAAGACAACGTTCCATTGGAGTCACTGATTCCACAGATTGGACCATACGATAAGTGGGCGACGATGTGGGGTTACAAACCGATTCCCGGTGCGCATACTCCCGACGACGAGAAGAAGACGCTGGATCAGTGGGCCAGGGAACAGGACTCAAAGCCCTGGTTACGCTTCTCCACCGCCGATTCGCGTGGCTCGGACCCCGGCGAAAACACTGAAGCGGTCGGCGACGGCGATGCGGTTGCGTCCACTGCGCTCGGTATCAAAAACCTGAAACGCGTGGCCGACATGCTTTTGCCGGCGACTTCGACTCCAGGCGAGCCGTACGACGATCTCGAAGAACTGTACGCGCGCATGCTGGGCCAATGGGCGACGGAGTTGAATCACGTCACCGCGATTGTCGGTGGCTTTAACTCGCAGCAGAAACACGCCGGGCAGGATGGCGTGCGCTTCGTCATCGTTCCGAAAGAACGGCAGGCAGCCGCCGTGCGCTTTCTGAATGAGAATGCTTTTGCCACACCGTCGTGGGCGTTGAGACCGGAAATACTGAGACGCATCGAACCGGCGGGGGCGATGGCGCGCGTCAACACGGCACAGGAGCGGATTCTAAATTCTCTCTTGAATAACACTCGCTTCGAGCGTTTGACTGAACAGGAAGCGATCGACGGCGCGGCGGCGTACCGGCCCGCAGATTTCATGGCGGATCTTCGGAGGGGCATCTGGAGTGAGCTCGAAGGTGGCCCAGTCCGCATCGACGTCTACAGACGAAACCTTCAGAACTCGTACATCGACATGTTATCTAACAAGTTGAACGTGCGACCGGCGGTAACCGACGATTATCGTGCTCTGATCAAGGCAGAGCTTCGAGATCTGAGTGCGGCCATCGCAGCGGCAACTCCGCGCGCCGTGGATCGCCAGACTCGCGCACACCTCGCCGATGCACGCGATCAGATTGCGAAAGCGCTGGATCCGAGGTTTGCACCACCGGCGGCTCCGGCCGTGGTGTTCAATCCATTCGGATATGAGGAGGATGAGTTCGGTTCGTTTAATTGCTGGCCGGACTATGCAATTCACGTCACGCCACGCGATCAGTAACCGGCACTGAGATCACAAAAGGCACAAAAGCTTAAACTTTTGTGCCTTTTTGTGGCATGACTTATTCGTAGCTCAATGCTTCAACCGCATCCTGACGCGCCGCGCGCAGTGCTGGATAGAGAGCTCCGATAGTACCGCCTAACAAGCCGACTGCGAGCGCGATCAGCACCCAGCGCGGTTCGATGTCTATCGTCAAATTCGTCGTGCGCGTCACTGCGAGTCGCGCGAGCATCGTCAGCAACACCCCGACACCCACGCCGAGGACACTGACGATTATGGCCTCCTGTTCGATCACCCAGGCAATGGCCGTCTTCGACATACCGAGCGATTTCAAGATTCCGATCTGCCTCGTGCGCTCGGTCACAGTCGTGTACATCGCAAGCAGTATCACCAGCATGCTGATCGCCGCCGCCACACCGACGACGACCTTGATAAATATATTCAACGCCGGAACACCGCTCGCGTAAATCTCGGGAAGATCGCGTGTGAAGATCAGTTGATCCTCCGGAAAGCGTTCGAGAATACGGGCTGCGACCGCATCCTGCTGTGACACATCGTCGCATGCGACGAGAATCGCCGATGCTCGATTTTCAGCACCTTCCTGCTCCTGCATCGTCTTCAGAGGGATCTTGATACGACCACCACCGGGCGGCTCGTAGACGCCCACAATCGTGAAAGGGCGGTCAAAAAGTTTGACTGTGTCTCCGACTTTCGCCTTGCGCCGGTCCCTCCACTCCGGATCGACGATCGCTTCGTCGCCCGATGCGAGTGGTCGCCCTTCACGAATAGAAATGTGGGCAAGACTTGCGTACTGGTCGTATTCGATTCCATCGATCAGTCGTTGTCCAAACCCTGAGTCGCTCTTGTCGACTGATTGGCCAATCGGAGTTGCCGCGCGCACCCCGGGAATCGTCGCCAGTTCAGCAGCGTGTGAAGTCGGCAACCTGAATTGTGCTCCGCCGGCGAGACTCACAGTTCCGGAGGCGCGAATCATGATCTCCGCGCCGATGTTTGACTCGCGGCGCCCACGTTCGTGCAGCACGCCGTGTGCGAGGCCGACAGTGAAAACGATGAGCAGCACTCCGACACCGGTTCCGAGAATGCTGACTGCCGTGCGAGCAGGTCTATGCGCGATGTTTGAAAGTACGAGACTATCCATAAGACGTTGTAACCGCGGGCTCCGATCCAGAACGCGACGCCACGCGTTGGGAAGCGTGCGCCAGGTAAGCACAAGGAGGCCAATTGACGTCCAGCAAACAATCGCGGCTTTGCGTACGAGTGCCAGTGCAAGACCGGCGGCGGGCGTGAAGCCGAGTCCTTTTTGCAGGATGACTTCGGTGCCGCCTTCGTAGACTCCGATTGTTCCCGGAACAAATGCGAATGCAAAGTTAATGACTTTTGTCAGCGACTCGATGATGTAAGCCTGGGCCCACTGCGGACTGAAACCCAGCATTTTCAGCGTGAGAAAAACTTCCAAGACGCTCGCCGCGTGCGCCAAAAGATTGCACGCGATCATTACAAAGAACGCAGTCGGATGGTGTTTGTAAAAGTCGTAAACCTTCGACTCGAGGTGATAGATGTGATGGCGTCGTTTGAGAATTACTTTCGGACTGAGTCGCAACTCACCAAGCCTATCGATGACCCACGTCAACATCATCACACGGCGTTTTGCAGCAACCACGGCGACCAGAATTCCCAGCGCTGCAACAACGGCAATAAGTAAGAGCACCATGTAAACCGGCGGCGGCAGTTTATACCAAGCCAGCATCACACAAGCTCCGCTCAGCACGAAGAAAACCACCGAAAGGTTGTAGAGCAGGTTGTCGACGACGAGGGCCGGGACGCCGTAAGTCAACGGCACTCGTTTGCGAAGCAGTGCGACTTTGGTGGCCTCACCGAGGAGTGGTCCAGTGAACGTCAGGAAACTGATCGCTTCGCCGCCGAGGCGTGCTGCGAAGGCTTGTCTAAAAGTGATCCGGCGGTGTTCGGGAGGCACTGCCGCACGCATCGAGATCGTGCGTAGAAAATGACGCAATCCGCTGAGACCAAGCACGATGAAGAAGCCGAAGCCGATGCGAACCAGCGCATCGAACAGCGGCTGTATACCGACGCGATTGATTACGAATACGAGCAGGCCTAGGCCAAGCAGAAACGCCAGGGCTTGAAGCCATATGAAAGACCGGCGTGAGGTGGTTGTGGTGGCTTCCCGCTCTTCCGAGAGTTCTTCCGCGTCATCCGCTACCCAGTTGTCTGCAAACTCTTCTCTCGATTCAATCAAGGCGATGCACTCTGTTTTCTCTGCCGCCCTCTGCGTATCTCTGCGGCATCTGCGTCACAAACAAGATCTAACGCAGAGTACGCAGAGGGGCCGCAGAGAGAAGATCTATTTATTCAACCCATTGGCTGTCGACTTCTGCTTATCGTTCCAGCCAGGCAACAGTTCCTTAACAACAGGTCCCGGAAACGTTCTGAATCCTTTTTCCCAAAGCTCCTGAACAGGATTGCTATCATCGCGTAAATTTCCGGTTATTGCCAACAGCGTCGGCACAAAACTCAGGCTGTCGTACGGTGCTTCCACAACAAACCCCTGCGGCAGATTCGTCTTTGCACCACCCGCGAGCATGAATATCGAGTGCGTCGAGATGCGGAAGAAAGAGCCGTGATTGCCGCCGGGATTGAAACCTCGCACGTCGAAATTCCAATGATCGTTCGCAACGATCAGCATGTCAGCTTCCACCAGTTCACGTTTGCGTCGAGCGAAGTTTCTCATCGCGCGCTCCTGGTCGGTGAGAGTGCCGCTGGTCGATAGTCTCTCAATCGAATGCCGGGCGAGCTCTTCGTTAAGCCCGATGAGACCATTCGAATAATGAGTCTTATGCAGCGCCTGCAACCATTCCGAATCCGTGTGCCACTCGCTGAGCCACGCAGTGCGATCGTTGCCAGGAAAGTTCAGGTTTGGATCTTCGAAGATTTGCAGTGGTAAACCGGCTTGCCAACTGATCTTTTTGAACTGCAAGCGGCCGTTTGCATCCTGAGTAAGATTACTGACCGGCAGGTAGCGAAGACTCAGAACACCGCCGGCATTGTGACGCGAGAGCAGCAGCGCCTGGCGATTGGCGCCGGCGGTGACCCAGATCACGTCCTCGTCGATATCGCGATCCTCGATCAGTGGCAGCACCAGGTCGCGTGACAATCGCGTGGCGATCAGGTCGATTGGACGATTGATAACTCCGCGCTGAACGTTATTGCGTACTGTTATTCCCTGGAGCAGCGAAAAGTAATCGATGTGAACAAAACTTTTCTCGACGTCGAGAGAGCCGTCACTGTTGAGCACAAAACCGTCCGGACCGACGCCGACAACGTAATGCTGAAGTTCGTAGATGCTGTTGCGCTCGCCCATCGCCATCTTCGGAATGACGCTCGGGATCTTTATCTTCTCCGGTGCGAACGCCTCTGACGACAGCGAAAGAAGGTTCTGAAGCGCGGACGCATACTCACCATATTCGCGTTGCTCGTGCTGCCAGCGGTCGAGCTGCACGTAGATGCGTTTGGCTGCGTCGTCAAGACCCTCGTCCTGCTGTTCTTTCCTAAACTTCTTCGGCTGCGACTCCCACAGCTTTCGCTGTTCGACGACCGCGCGATCGAGTGCCGCTAACTCGCCTTGCAATTCCTTGAGATCTCTCTGCCAGTCAGCGCGTCTGCGATCGAGTACGGCAAAGAATTCGTCGAACACTGCCTTTTCCACGGGCTCCGGAAGGCCACCGCGTTGTAGTTGCTGCAACAGAATGTGCAGCATGTTGAAATCGCTGTCGCGCAGGTGGAGTGACGCTCGTTCGTTACCGTCGAAGTCCAGCATTGCTGTTGGATAGGTCGTGCTTTCGCCTTTCAGGTAGTACGTGTCGGGCGTGGTCGTCGTGATCAAAGGCACGAAGGGGTTGATTCCCTTGATCGCGTAATCGAGCATTAGCCGGCGTTTGGTTACGACGTGATGTCCGCCGCCGGTCCGGGTACCGAGCAGTTTTACGAGGTTGTAGCCCTGGCTGTAGATCTTCTCGTCGGTATTGAATCCGTGATCTGAAACGAGGACCAGCGTCGTCTCATCGGCGAGTGGCGCCTTCTGAATGGCGGTCCAGATCTGTCCGATGACGCTGTCCATCTGTTTCAGAACGTTGAGATGCGACTGTGTGTCGTTGTTGTGATGCCCGACGTGATCGAAGTCAGCGGAGTAAAGATCGAGATAACGGATCTTGGGATCGTTAAGTTCTGCAATCAACTCCCTCACGAGTTGATCGCTAACGACGCTTCTCAGCTCGAAGCCCATGGTCCACTCGTCAAACAGTTCCTTGGGCGATTTTAGAAAGCGATTCTGCAAACCACTCTGCAACGTCGAATAACGCGGATTTCTCAGGAACAGAGAATACGTAAGGTAGCGCTGGTTGTGCGAATACGCGTCTGCGAGTAACGGCAGGCCGAGCGAGTCGACTACTTCAACCGCGCGCATGTCGACGCGTACGCCGGTGATCCCGCCGACGTACAACGGCAGAAAATTTAGATAATCGTAGGTATCGAGCGTGTAGCGATCGAACTCGACGTTACCTTTGATCTGGAGATGTTGTCCGGTTTCGAGAATCGACCACGACGGTGCGGACAGGCTCATGCCGCGAACGTAGAAGTTAGAGAGTCTCGCGCCGCGCTGGTAGAAAATGTGATCGATCCACGGCAGAACACTCTTGCCTGACTGCGGATCGCGCTGCTTTACGAAACGATCTACGAGGTCGTAAGGGAGTCCGTCACACTTGATGATGACGAGCCGCTTGGTTTGAGCCAGGGAGGAACTGGCTGCACAGAGTACAAAGATAAGTAGCCCCGCAAAGGCGCTAAGGCGCAAAGATCCAGCTTTGCGCCTTTGCGCCTTTGCGGGGAACCTACCCATGATTATGGTTGACCCACAATAACCGGGGAACGGCCGACGGTCGCGGCGATTGGCTCGACTCTGGGGTTATTACCACGGAGATACTCAGTCGCGAGATCTCGCAACGCCTTATCGACTTCGCTATTTTGCGAGATTCGCAGCAGTTCGGTTTTCGCTTTCGCGCTGTGGATTCTCGAAAGGCTATCAAGACATGCGCGGCGTATTTCTTCATCTCTCGTGCGTGCAAAAATCTTTGCGGTCACGGCAGCGGCGGTCCCGCCTGCTTCCGACCCGTGTTCGGCAATGAAGTGCAGCGACCTTCTGACGTCGTCGAGATTGCAGGAGATATCGATCTCGGCAGTCGATTTCGCAACCTGCTGTAAAAACCTTGTGTGGTACTGAAGACGACGAGAAATATCCAGTCGAGCGTCCATTTCCTCCGTATTTTCTTCGCGATGAACGTACCGGCCAAAACTCATGACGTTCAATACACGGAAAGCGAGTTGCGCGTTGTGTCCGTGTTCCAAAGGCACGAGCTCAGCGCGTCGATCGCGTTCGATTTTTGCGGCCAGGCCATTGGGATCTTTAGCGAAAGCCATTAACGCGTCGTATTGTTGCAACGCGATATTCGCTTCGGCATCCATATCATTTTCAAACGGATTCAGCGAGACCGTCTCGAGACGCCCGCTCAGTTCCGATCGCAACTCGGGCTCCAGCGAAGTGTTGAGCGCCAATAGCAGCTTCAGTTGCGAATACGTGTGCAGACGCGAAGGTTGATTGACGTCCATTCCGCGCCGGCCGGTCACGAAATCAAATACAGTGCGACCGAGAAAGAACGGCAGGTTACCAAACTTCGAAACAGACAGCACATTACGCGTGACGTCGTTCAGCACACGTCGCGACATTTCGCGTTTTTTCGGATTGTAGCTGTCGCGAAAATCGACCAGCAGCATCGGGATCTTCGGATTGTCGAGTCCGTAAAGACCGAGCGGAATCATCTCCACATTCTCTGCACCAGGCGTTTGACTGTCGACCGGACGGTTCTCGGAATCGAAGTAACGCGTCTCGACGAATCCTTTCCAGTTCAACAGACGCTTATCGGTCCATGGATTCGCGATGTTCAGAAAACGGCTGCTGTAACGTGAGTCCTGTTTTTTGATCAGATCTCTTTTTGCCACCCAGAGCAGCGCGTGCGTAGCGCTGCCATCCGGCATCAGGAGCGGCTCAAAGTAGAGTGATTCCGATTCAGCTCTCTGGCGCAGTAATTCCCAGTTGTGTCCGCGTTCGTCTCGCGCCTCGGTGGTTTTCTTTGCGTAATAGCTCTGGAGGTTTGAGTCGTCGACGAGACCGCCAAATGTTTTTTCAGTGAGCAGCAGGCGCGCCTGGATTGTTGACATCTCCGCGGGCGACAGCACCGTCTCACCTTTCACTGCTTGATACAGAGTGAGTACGGAAAGCGCACGGATGATGTGCGACCTTCGGTAGTCGCTGGTATTGCGCCTGTAAGAACTGGTCGACGCTTTGATCGGCGTACCGTAAGGATCGAGCAAAATATTTTGCAGCGCTGTCCAGAAGATCTTGTCCCAAACTTCGCTCTCGGGCGAGGCAAGATCGAGCGCTGGTGGTGGTGTTTTACTCAGGTTTTCTTTGTTGCCGACACGCGTGTAGAAGAAAGGTATCGCGGCCGCGAGTCTTTGCTTCAACGTCGGGCGCGTGTAAGTTAAAGGCCAAACGTAGCGCAGGCGATTATTTTCCGTGTCGCTGTCACCAAGCGTGTCGCGGAGTATAGACACGAGTGGTATCCACTTGTCGTTCGCAGTCGACTCCAAACCCGCGAGCTTCGCGTGGACAGTAATCAACTCTGCACCGCCCGGCACTTCGACTCGCTCCAGGCGGAGGATCTGCGAAAGTGCCACACTGGGGTCATTTTCCCGGGAATCGGGGACATTTGGCCCTTGGGCTTTGGTGACGAGTGGGAGTAATGGCGAGATAACGAGCAGAAAAGCTAAAGAAAAGCTCGCCCTCAGGTGCCAGTGCCTACGCCTTTGGATCTTCATCCTTCTTGGTTTGAACACTCAAAAATTCTGGCAGATGGGGAGTTTGTACTGCATCCACGCACTACCGCTGCGCAAATTTACTCAAGAAACCTCACGTGCTGTTTTCAACTGCAAGAGCTATGCCCCTTAAGGGGGACAAAGCAAATATACATTACTCTATGCTGTGATGGACCAACTTTGTGTCGAACGTGTGACACGTACTGCACTGCAACAATCCCGATCAGATGCGATGCGTGCATGACCTCGTTGCCGATCACGCACTCTTGCCAGTAGGACGATTATCAGAGAACGACTGTTAACGGTGAACTGTCAGTTGTGACAGGTTTGTGGCCGATGAGATTCCGCAAAGGCGCAAAAGAGAAGGAAAAGGAAATTTTCTTTCTTTGCGTCTTTGCGTCCTTTGCGAGGGCCTTTCTGTTTGAGTTCACCTGGGCTGACTCGAGTGACCTGAGGTTTGACTCGTACTCTCCAGGTCTTTGTTTTCTTTGGGGGGCGGTTCCCAGCCGGTGCGTTCGAGAAGGCTGAGACCAAAACGAATCGGAACTGCAAAATTCGACGCCTGATTTTCCGTGAAGACCGCGAAGTTGACGCCGATCACACGTCCGGAAGGTCCGAACAAAGGCGCGCCGGATCCTCCTTCAGCAGTTCGTGCGTCGTACACGATACGCCGGACGTCGAGGTCAGTAATGCTACCCTGCGTGGTCAAAGGTTGAATTCGTTTCGTTTCGGCAAGATATCCGAGTTGAGCCATCGGCGTGCCGTAGCGTTGTTGAATTCCTCTCGACTCAGCATCGTCCAGCAGTGCCAGCAGTCGATCTGGACCAGACGGATAACCCATCATCACTACTGTCTTACCGACGGCAACCGCATCCGGATCGGTTTCGAGCGGAAGCACGGGAATCGTTTCCGGAATCTCCGGCAGAGTCAGCGTACACACTGCCAGGTCGTCTCTGGCTGACGCTGCCTTGAACTCGAGCTGGATCGCCTGGGTGAAACCCGGAAAGTAAGCAATCAGTTTTCTGAGACGTGGCTGAGCTTTGAGGCTGCCAGTGATACTTTGCGCGCGATCGTCTGCAAGCCACGGTTGCGCGATATGCCGGTTAGTTACCACGAAGCCTTGTCCGACGTGAAAGCCACTACCGACAAATTCATACTCAGCGATCGCCGCATTGCCGTCCGGTGTCAGTGCTTCGGGCGCACCGCTCTGAACGGTCCCTCCACCATCGTTCACTTGTGCTTCGGAGAAACGCAGTGGTCGACCAGTGCCCGACTCGACAAAATAGTACGAGCCGGCGATCAGGCAAACACCACTTCCGTACTCGCTGCGCAACTTCACCGCCAGCGAAAGACTGTTCTGCAACTGCCTCGTCGACTGGTCGATATTGACTAACTGGTCGTTTGTCTTTGAGACTTGATCTCGCATCTGCGCGAGTTGTTCGCGCTGCTCGTCAATCAGGCGGCGGCTGCGCTGGATCTCCTTGTACATCGCGAAACCGAGGTACAGCGTGCCGCCGACCAGAATCAGCGCGATGGCCAGCGTGACGAATTTGGTGCTCGGATTGATCTCGCTGATGAGTTCGCGCGTAAACTGACGAAGAAAAACTTTCGCGTCGTCGCGTCGTGCAGTAGCGGCGGACTCGATTGCAGCAGCTTCGATAAATGGCGCGACGTGTGTTTCGCGAGACGATGCCGGGACGACGGCCGGAAGCGCGCGCACCGGATAGAAGTGGAGAACTACGTCAGAATCATCGATCCGAACCTCGTCGCCATCGCGGATTTCGGTGCCTGATTCGACGGGGTCGCCGTTCAAAGTCAGCGCCAGCGTCGGGTCGAAGTTGCTGACGCGGTACGACCCGTTCGCCCGGCTAAGCTCGAGCAATACGGAATTTGCGGCGCTTTTCGGCACACTGGACGAGCGGAGTCGCAAGTCACAGCTTTCAGAAACCCCTATGCGAACGTTATCGTCGGTGAGGATTTCGGTATGCCGGTCTTCGCCCGAGGAGATGTGAATAACCAGGCCGGTTGCCATAAACAATACAAAACCACTAACGACTACACGAAGCGAGTGCTTCGACGCAAGACATTCTACAATGAAGTGGAGCTAAAGAGTTAACGTTATTAGCATGTGGTGGTAGCATGACGTTGAAGGAAGGGAATGAACGTTGGCTGAAGCGGGTTTCATAGACGACTGCGAGCGTTTGATCGATCTGGCGCCGATTGCCTCGGCGTCGATCACGCATCACGTATTTGTGTGCACCGGTAAATCGTGTTCGGCGGTGGATAGTATGGAGGTGAGGAACGCGTTCGAGCGCGAGCTGAGGGCGCGCAGACTCCAGTATGGCAAAGAGAAGAAGGGTTGCAATCCGCAGGGGTCAGTAGTGTTGACGGAATGTGGGTCGGTCGGGTTTTGTGCGATAGGCGCGGCGGTGATGATTTATCCGGATGGTGTTTGGTACGCGCAAGTGCGGGCGGGTGATGTTCCCGAGATCGTCGAGGAACATATCGTGAACGGTCGCCCCGTCGAGCGCCTCGCCCTGATGCGGGTCCACAGATGACACAGATTAAGTAGCCGGTTTCCACCGGAGCACAGGTTTCCGAGCAGCGTATGCTTCGTCGAGGCGGCCGATGCGCGTGTCGTGAGGGGCGTTCAAAACCAATTCAGGATTCTCAACAGCCTCACTCGCAATCGATTTCATCGCAGCAATAAACTGATCGAGCTCCTGTCGCCCGACTGACTCCGTCGGTTCGATGAGCATTGCGCCCTGCACGATCAACGGGAAGTAGATCGTGGGTGGATGGAATCCGTAGTCGATCAAACGCTTCGCGATATCGAGCGTGTGAACGCCTTTGCGAGCCTGTCGTTTATCGGTAAAAACAACCTCGTGCATCGGCGAGCCGGCAAACGGTTTATCGTAGGTGTCAACGAGACCAGCAGCCACGTAGCGCGCATTCAGCACCGCCGCTTCAGTCGCCTCGCGCAAACCATCGTTGCCGTGCGTCAGCGTGTAGGAAAGCGCACGCAACATCATCCCGTAATTTCCGAAGAACGCTTTTACACGTCCAATCGATCGCGGCTGATCGTAATCGAGCCGGAACGTCGCATCACCAGACTTCACAATGCGCGGCACGGGCAGAAACGGCTCGAGTTCTTTCGTGCAGCAACATGGCCCACATCCTGGTCCACCGCCACCGTGTGGAGTGGAAAAAGTCTTGTGCAGGTTCAGGTGAATTACGTCGACGCCCATGTCGCCCGGACGCGCGACGCCGACGAGCGCGTTCATGTTCGCGCCATCCATGTAAACGAGACCACCAGCCTCGTGAACGATCTCGCAGATCTGTTTGATGTTGCGCTCGAAGAGACCGAGCGTGTTTGGGTTGGTCAACATCAGACCAGCCACGTCGCGGTGCGAGCAGAGCTCGCGCAGGTGGTCCAGGTCAGTGAGACCTTCGGCAGTCGATCTGATCGTTTTGACTGAAAAGCCCGAGAGGTGTGCGGAGGCGGGATTGGTTCCGTGCGCCGAATCGGGAATCAGCATCGTGCGCCGGTGCCACGCTGCCTCGCCGTGGCGCGCATCAAGAAACGCGCGAATGATCATGATCCCCGTCATCTCACCGTGCGCACCCGCGGCGGGCTGGAGCGAAACTCCCGGCAGCCCCGTGATTTCAGCGAGATGTTGTTGGAGTTCGTAGATGACCTCCAATGCGCCTTGTGCGTCGTGCTCCTCGGTTAGAGGATGAAGATTTGCGAATCCGGCAATCCGCGCCACACGTTCGTTGAGGCGCGAGTTGTACTTCATGGTGCAGGAGCCGAGCGGGTACATGCCGATGTCGATCGAGTAGTTCCACGTCGACATACGAACGAAGTGACGGATTACGTCGACCTCGCTGACTTCGGGCATGCCTTCGAGGTCGTCGTCACGACGAAATTCCGCGGGGATGCTGAGCGGAGTTTCCTCCACATCCAGCGCGGGGAGCCTGTATCCGATACGACCCGTTTGCGACCGCTCGAAGATGAGCTGTTCGTTCGGGCTGATGTGGGTTGTGACTTTTGTGATAGCAGTCGTCATTGAAAATAGGACTTATAAACTCACGAGCACTCTAATCAGCGCGTCGATCTCCTCGCGGCTGTTGACCTCTGTCACGCAGACGAGAAAATCGTTCGGTCGATCAGGCATGAACCGCGACAAAGCGATCCCGCCGTCAATCTGATTTTCGTTTCCCAGACGCGCCAGCAACTCTGTTGCTTTGATCGGCCCACGCACGACGAACTCGTTGAAAGACGGGCCGGTGAAGGGAATTGAAAACCCTTTGATTCGGGCGATGGTCGTTCTTGCATACGCGGCTTTCTGCGCGCACTGATGTGCGACCTCCTGAATGCCGCGACGACCCATCGTCTCGAGATAGACCGTGGCAGCCAGCGCGATCAGTCCTTCATTGGTACAAATGTTTGACGTCGCTTTCTCACGCCGAATGTGTTGCTCGCGAGTAGCGAGCGTGAGTACGAATCCGCGACGTCCATGTTTGTCGTAAGCTTCTCCGACGAGCCTGCCCGGAATCTGCCGCGCATACTTCTCACGCGTTGCAAACAGGCCCAGGTATGGACCACCGAACGATAGCGGCACTCCAAACGATTGTCCTTCGGCGACCACAATGTCAGCGCCGCACGCGCCCGGAGATTTCAACAACCCCAAAGACATTGCCTCGGTGATGCAGACAATTAACAATGCGCTCTTCGCGTGTGCGGCGTCGGCGAGCGCGGCGAGATCCTCGACGCAACCGAAGAAGTTTGGCGATTGCACGACGAGCGCAGCCGTTTGATCGTCAACTGCCGCGGCCAACGCCTTTCTTGTATGGCCTGTGTGTTCGTCAAACGGCGCGAGTTCCAGATGAATGCCCGCGTGCTGAACGTAAGTCCTTACCACTTCGAGATACTGGGGATGTGCGGCGCTCGAGGCGACGACTTTCGATCGTTTCGTAACTCGCTCAGCCATCAACACCGCCTCGGCGAGTGCTGTCGAACCGTCGTACATCGAAGCGTTCGCCACTTCCATTCCGGTTAACTGGCACACCAGCGTTTGAAACTCGAAGATTGTTTGCAGAGTGCCCTGGGAGATTTCTGGTTGGTATGGCGTGTAAGCAGTGAAAAACTCAGAGCGCGAGAGAATGTGATCGACTATGGTCGGAATGTAATGCGAGTAGGCACCGCCGCCCATGAAGCTCGTGCGTTGAGCTCCGGTATTGCGTGCGCCCATTTGTTCGAACCTATTGAGTAGCTCGGTTTCTGAAAGTGCCGCGGGCGTGTTGAGAGGTCGCTTTAAGAGTAAATCCTGAGGAATGGAATCGAACAGTGCTTCAGCCGATTCGAGCCCAATTGCCTGGAGCATTTCCTTGCGCTCTTCCGGCGAGTTAGGAATGTAGCGCAAGATTATTCTGTCTCAGCTTTCGTAAAATCTTCGTACTCCGCGGCGGTTAGTAAACTGTCGACCTCGCCTGGGTTCGACATCTTCACGCGGATCATCCATCCCGTTCCGTAGGGATCGGAATTGACGGTTTCAGGCTCGTCGGCGAGCGATTCATTGATCTTTACAACCGTGCCGGCCACGGGAGAAAAAACTTCCGACACTGCTTTCACTGATTCGACCGAACCAAAAGATTCATTCGCGGCAAATTCATCGCCTGCCTTCGGCAACTCGACGTACACTACGTCACCCAATGAGTCTTGAGCATAATCGGTGATGCCGATGACGGCCTCATTGCCTTCTACTCTCACCCATTCATGATCTTTGCTGTAGTGCAGGTCTTCCGGAACGTTCGCCATGGATCCTCCATCCTGTTTATCTGGTCAATCTGTCTTACTTGGCCCGCTTGTAGAACGGCGTCTTCACAATCTGCGCGCCCACAAGCTTGCCGCGCACGTCGATCTTTATCTGCTGGCCGACGTTCGCGTGTTCGACAGGCACATATGCGAGGCCAATATTCTTTTTCAGAAAAGGTGCGGGACTGCCTGACGTCACTTTCCCGACACGCTTTTCGTCAATTACGACTTCCTGATCGTCGCGCGCGATGCCGCGGTCAGTTACTTCAAATCCCACCAGCTTGCGCTTCACGCCGTCAGCTTTCTGGCGCGCGAGTGATTCGCGACCGATAAAGTCGCCCTTATCCAGTTTGCAAATCCAACCGAGATTCGCTTCGAGGAGCGTGGTTGTTTCGTCGATCTCGTGACCGTAGAGTGACATGCCGGCCTCGAGTCTAAGTGTGTTGCGCGCTGCGAGACCGCAAGGTAGAGCACCTGTGGGTGTGCCGGCATTGCCCGCGTCAAGAATCTTGTTCCACAACTGTTCCGCACGATGCGCCGGTGCATAAACCTCGAATCCGTCTTCACCTGTATAACCAGTGCGAGAAATAATTCCCTCAACGCCATCCACACTGCCAGGCGTGAAGTGGTAATACTTGATCTGGTCGAGCGGCAGGTCGGTCAACTTTTGCAGGATTGATTGTGCGTCCGGGCCTTGCAGTGCGAGTTGGCAAAAGTCGGCGCTGACGTTGTTCAACTCAACTGACTCAGCCGCGTGGTTCGACTTGATCCAATCCCAGTCTTTTTCCGTGGTGCCGGCATTCACGACGAGCAAAAGGTGATCTTCAGCGAGGCGATAAACGAGCAGGTCGTCGATGACAGTTCCTTTTGGAGTTGTCAGCGCTGAGTAGTGTGCCTGGCCGTCGATTAGTTTCGTGACATCGTTGGACGTTATGCGGTTGACGAAGGCGATCGCATCTGAGCCGCGGACGTCGATCTCGCCCATGTGAGAAACGTCGAAGAGTCCGGCGTGGGTGCGTGTGCGCAGGTGTTCCTCGATCGTTCCCGCGGGATATTGCACAGGCATATCCCAGCCGCCGAAGTCGACCATACGCCCACCTGCCTGCCGGTGGGCGCTATTGAGTGGGGTCTGTTTTAGCTGCGGAGCCGTTGCCGTCAAGTTACTCACCACGCACGCCAGAGATGAGCGTCACGCATGTTTCGATCAGTAATAACAAGGTGAATCGGCAACGTAGCATGCGCGCTGCGGTGCGTCAAGCGGGGTTGGGAAGGTGGAATTGGCGTCACCCTGCCATCGGCAATTTTTGGAAGGCTCTGAAGCTTTTTCTATGAACGGAGCGAAATTTATTAGATTACACAGATCATAGCTCACTATCGACAGCGGCCCAGGTAATGGTCCACAAGCGGCAGTCGACTGAATGAATAGTTCAACGGTCCACTCATCTCTATAACCCCCGTCAACCATCAATACGCGATTAGCGGGGATAAACTCAACCTGAATTGGGCCAGCGCAAAGCTTGCGTCATTGCCATACGGGAGCGGCGAACTCTTGGACAGGATTCACAAGATTTTTTCAGGATTGATCATGAAAAATCATGTAAATCCTGTCTAACTTCGCTATGTCCCCGTCGCTCATCGTAAACGAAAGTGAAATTATTTTTTAGAAACTTCGACCGTCGACGCCGACCCTCTGAACCGTAAACACGACGCGCATCGTGTCCGGGCGTCGATCGAGTGAGGCGGGAACAAAGGCGGCATTCTGGCGCAAGGCAGATTCAAAATCATCCAGCATTCGCTTGTCGCGTGGAGCCTGGACCACGTCCACCAGCGATGCCGAACCATTACTAAAAACGTTCGTCACCACAACCATGTCGTCAGAATCTTCCGAGTAATGTGACCCTGAATGCGGACGCGCATAAGCACGCGTTAACGCGGCGAGTGCACCGCTCGGATCCAAACTCGGTGATTCTTCAGCGTAAGGCGCGCGGCTCGCGGCGAAGTCTTCGGGACTCACCGGCTTGTACAGGTTGTATCCAGGCTCCATTCGCAACACGAGCACGCCACTGTTTTGCAGCGCAGCTTCGCGTAGCGCGACGAAGTGTGGACGAAGAGCAGAGAACATCAGGAAGAACATAATCACCGACGCAAAAGAACCAACGGTGTAAGGCATCAGGCGAGGCTCGATGAAACGCGCGATGCGAGCACCCAGTGAAGGAGGTGGAGCCTGGCGGCGAGCCGCTGCTTCAATCGTCAGAAGATCCGTAATTGTATCGGCGAGATCTGCGGGAAGTACCGGCCGTCTCAGCAAACTGAGACTCCGAGTCAGCGCGCGCAACTCGGCAATTTCGGCACGACACACAGGGCAACGATCTAAATGCTCATCGATTGCCACTCGAGTCGGGAGAGACACACAGTCGTCAACGTACAACGAAAGCGTCTGTCTGGTTTCTTCACACGACATAGGGGTAATTCCAATTGCCGATGTTCTCGGATGGCTGACCGACCCCGGCTGCTCCCTTTTGAAAAGAAGCAACTCCGACAAGTTTAGGGCAACCCCTTCAGGCTTGAGTGAGCGATGCTTTCAACGGGTGTTGCTGGCCACGTTTTCAAATACGCCCAAATCATGCCACTACGGAAGCCTTGAGCCCGCCGTTTCCTCACTTCGACCCATTTGGCACCGAGTTTTTGTGAGCCGGGGGCGGATCAGCCATCCGAATTACAAAGATCCTTCCAGCTTTCGCCGGAGTTCCTGGCGCCCGCGCGCCAGTCTGGATTTCACAGTTCCCACGCTGATTCCGAGGGTGGCCGCGATCTCTTCGTACGCAAAACCTTCGATATCTCTTAAGACCACTGCTTCTCGATAAACTCTTCGCAAACTGCTCAGCGCCTTCTTTAACGCTCGTTCTCGCTCGTTCGCGAGAGTGTCCTGTTCGGGATCTTTAATAGTGTTGGACTTCAGCGTCGCAATCAGTCCCAACCGGCCACCGCCGAATTCGGGCGCGTCTATCGAAACAGTTGCGTCACGACGCCTGCGACGCCACCAGCGCCAACGATTGCGCGCCTGATTAATCGCGATGCGGTAAATCCAGGTCCGCAGATCGGAGTCGCCGCGAAAGTGAACGATACTCTGGAAGGCACGCAGGAATGTTTCCTGTGTCAGGTCGCGTGCCTCTTCGGCGTTTTCGGTCAGACGGTATAACAAACCATAAATCTCGCCGGAGCGTTCGTTGACTAATGTCTCAAAGGCTGCTGCGTCGCCACGCTTTAATCTTTCAATGAACGGAGCCTCGGCTTGTGGCCGTGCATCGGCTGCGGCCGCCGATGCAACCTGCTCTAAATCCACTTGCCCGCGGAGGACTATTGGCTCTCCGTAGCTCACTGATCACCCCCTGGGGCGGGAATCCGAGCAGCTAATAAATTTTGCCCTTTCCCGGACAGGCTGCCCCTTAGACACCCAGGCCTCGGATTTTGTTCCCACTCTTTCATATATCTTTCGGAAAAATCTCATACCACTGTCTTAGATGCGTTCAGTTATTAGTTACGGCTTCTTGACAAGTTTTTATAGCCCCCATAGAGTGACAGTTTTTCCGCTAATCATACACCCAAGAGAACGCAGACGACTACGTAGGCTTGCAAGAGGAAAACAGTGGCAAAGTATAAGAAAAAACGTGCGCGCGAACTGCAACACGACCGCTTCCGCGACACGACCATGAGCTTTTTTGACCGGCTCGGCGATTTGATGGAGGGTCGAGGGCGTACGATTCTTTACGGTTTGGGCGGGCTGCTACTCGCCGGCCTTATAGTGCTTTCGTTCGTTAAATGGAGCAATCGTAAGAGTGACGAGGCGCGGCAGGCCCTCGGTCGTGCGATAAACATCCAAAAGGCACCCGTCATGGCGACACCCGCGCCGGGGACTACGGAAATGACCTTCCCCACCGAGAAGGAACGGGCGCAGAAGGCCATCGAGGAGTTCGAGAAGGTCGCCGCGAAGTACGGAGACCCATACCGTTCGGAGTCACAGTACTTCATCGCCGTCAACCGGTTGGCTCTCGACCGTGAAAAGGGAGTCAGCGAACTGTCAGCACTGGCCAACAGCAACGTATCGGAAGTCGGTCCTTTGTCGAAGTTCGCACTCGCACAGACATACGAGAGCGACGGCAAGCTCCAGGAAGCCGCGCAGCTCTATAGCGAGCTAGCCAAACTGAACAGCATTACCATCAGCGCTGAAACTGCAAATCTGCGCCTGGCGAAGGTCTATGAAAAGCTCGGCAAGAAGAAAGAGGCCGCCGATCTTCTTTTCAATATTGTCGACGCCTCCCGAAAAGCCAAAGGCGAAGATAACCTTCCACTCCCGCAGTCTGAAGCCGCGCGCGAAGCGGCGGACGAACTCAAGAAAATCGATCCGGAGCGCTTTGCCCAGCTTCCACCCGAAGCCCCATTTCTAGCAGGTTAGAGGGACTGCCTCTCTGTGCAACCTCTGTGTTCTCCTGTGCCTCTGTGGTTAAGGATTGTTAGTAAAAACAACCATAGAGACACAGAGGACACAGAGGTTGCACAGAGAAGATTAATGGACAACCTGACCCATACACTCGTCGGACTTACTGCGGCGCGGGCGGGGTTGGAGAGGCTCTCGCCGGGCGCGACCATCCTCTGCGTGCTCGCCGCCAACTCACCGGATTCAGACATCGTCGTGCTGGCTTTTGGTGACCGGTGGGACTTTCTACAACATCATCGAGGTATCACGCACGCGATCGCCGGCGTGATTGTTCTCGCCATAGTACTGCCATTGATTTTCTACGTCGTCGATTTCCTCTGGTCACGACTCCGTAAGAAGCCACCAGCAGCAAAACTGAAGGGACTATTGATCGCTTCGTTTATCGCGAGCGCAACTCACCCGCTGCTCGATTGGACTAATAATTACGGAATCCGTTTCTGGCTGCCGTGGAGTGCGAAGTGGTCGTACGGAGATCTTGTTTTCATCGTCGATCCGTATATTTGGTTGATCCTCGGCGGCGCGGCGTTTCTGTTGGGCGCGAAAACGAAGCCGCTCAAATTCATTTGGGCGGCAGTGGCCGCAATACTGACGTTTCTGATTGTATTCAGTCCGCGTGCGAGCGGTTTGCCAAATCGCCCGTTGATTGCGATTTTATGGATAGTGGCGCTGATCGCGTTCATTGTCCTGTTTGTAACAGGCGCGCGAGAACGTTGGGGGAGCAAGATCGCCTTCGCCGCCTTTGCACTCGTGATTTGTTACTCAGGTTTGCTCGCGGTCGCACATTCGCGAGCGATCTCGCGCGGAAGTGAACACGCTGCACGATTGGCAGGTTCGAACGGCGAGGTCGTGGCGAGACTGGCGGCGATGCCGACGCTTGCGAATCCGTTTCGCTGGGACTGCGTCTTTGAAACAGATCGCGCGATGTATCGATTCAACCTCGGTCTGGTCGGAGATGCGCAGCCCGGCAACGCAGTTCGATATGTTAAGACGCCCGAGTTGAAGGAAAAGGTTTCGGAGCAGCGGCCGGCTCGGGTGTTTTTGGGGTTTGCGCGATTTCCGGTGATGGAACTGGAAGATCCGGGTTGCACTACTCAGACTCTCGTTCAATTAGCCGACTTGCGCTACACTGAGCCGGGCAGATCGCGAGGTACTTTTTCACTTGAACTTCCGATCGATTGTCCCGTGCAGTATTCAAGAAGATGAACGAAACCAAAGGGTTCAATAGCTTACCCGTCCTCTCCGAAGTACAAGAGGAACGCGAGCGCGCGCACAAGAATCCCGCCATCGCAAGCGTGCGAGTTTCGCCTGGTCCATACCTCGCTGCGGCCAGTGTCGCGACGTTCGTTGCAGCCCTCGTGCTGCGTGCAGATCACGATACCGTCGCTTTAGTACTGATAATCGCAGCGTGGCTGATCATTCCCGTGCTCGCGCTGAGCGATCGCATCGCATTCGATGGCACTTGGCTGCGACGTCACGGTCCAATCGCTTCGTTGATTCATCTTCTTTTCGGTTACCGCAAACAACTCGCGATCGACGATTTCGAAACCGTCGAAACACAGGCCGTCCGCACGCTGCGACGCGGAGGACGCGTCCGCTATCGCTATCGGACACAGATCACCGGCAAAGGGAAAGAGTTTGTGATCGTTTCCGGTGGCCAGTATTACCGCCACTTTGTGCGCGAGCTTTTCCCGCTGATACACGAAGGCAAACTCGACAATCGCAGCCGCGATTTGCGCGACTATCTGAACGATCCGAGTTTCCTGAACCGAAAGAGCCAACTCTCGCAGCTCGCATCGTCTGACGTCCTCGATCTCACGAAATCGGATTTCAAACTCGGTGGAAAAGCAAACCGGCGTACTGACGTTTCCGATGTGCCCGCAACTCCCGAAGATTTCGAAAGAGCGCGACTACTGCGCCGACTCGGAAACGAGCTGCGAGTGTCAGGTCGTCTGCGGGAAGCAGGCGAGGCGTTTCGCAGGGCTCTCAACGTGCGGCCGCACGGCGCGTGGTTGATTTACGATTTCGCACGATTGCTGAGATCGCAGGCGAGCGCGCAAGCAGATGCGCGTTTGTTGTCGAGAGCGAGAGCAGCGCTGCGGCTCGCAAGCATACGAGCGGAAAACGACCTCGTTTTGCTGCCGCTGATTGGCGAAAGCTTCCTCGAATGTGGTGATGCGCGGCATGCGCGACGCGCGTTGGAGAGGGTTGTCGAGCTTGATAGCGGAAACTTCAAAGCGCGGGTAGGGCTTGCCGACATCGCGCTGCGGGAAGGAAAGTTGGCCCACGTTATTCATCACTACCAGGAGGCGGCGCGCGTCAGTTCGGAGCAGGCGCTCGCGCGATACGCTAGCAGCGAAGGCGACTACTACATGCAGTTGAATAACGACGACGATTATCTCGCCGCGGAGCTGCGACGGATTAATTGGTTGCAGACAGTCACTCGCATTCGTCGTCTTGCGTTGCGCGTGACGAATGCGAGTGTGTTGCTGGCGATTGTCGGAGGGTTTGTTGATCCGTTTGCCGGTAGTCTCGGGTGGTCGCTGGCGTCGTCGGCCTTGGTTATTTGGTTGCTCGCCTTGCTCGGCACGCGCGTGCTCTTCACACGCTCGAAGCCCTCGACATATTAACGACAGATTACACAGAGAGAATCCGGATCCAAATCCGCGTTTTCAGTGGTTACACTTTCTTTCGCCGGTTTGCGGGTTTCTTGCCAACGGGCTCGGGTGTAATCGTTCGCGACTGTTGTTCTGCCGCTGATGCGACGGCGAATGTTTTTACCGGCTCGGGACTGAGCAACGCATCCCAGCGATAACGCTGCCGCTCACGTCCTTCACTCAAACGCTTGAACACAAGCTGCACAACTGCATTAACGATCCAGTTGTGATAGAACTCGCCCACCGACGCCAACTCCGCATCAGGCGCGGGATTCATAAAATCAATCGCGTACGGAATGTTGTCTTTAATCGCAAACTCGACCGTGTTGATGTCGTAACCGAGCGCGGTGCAAAGGGTGCGCACGTCGTTTTCCACGCGTTCCGCCAGCGCCGGCGCCAGGTAATTGGGATCGTGAACGTACTGTTCACCTGACAGATACGGCTTGCGCGGATCGTACGCCATGATCATCACTTCCTGCTGGCCCACGCAGTAGCACCTGACAAACTGCTCAAATTCGATCGACTCCTGCAGCGTCATGCAGAGGGTGCCGGTTTTGTTGTACTCAGTCCAAAGCTCCTCGAGCGAGTTGATCTTCGAAACATTCTTCCAGCCACCGCCGTCGAAGGGTTTCATGAACGCCGGCAAGCCGACGTAATCGACGATACCCTGCCAGTCGAGCGGAAACGCCAGATTGCGCAAACTCTCACTGACGATGCCCTCGATGTAATCCTTTTGCGGCAACAAAACCGTCTTCGGAATCGCCACGCCGAGTTTTTTGCCGAGTGAATAGTTGAAGAATTTATCGTCGGCTGACCACCAGAAGGGATTGTTGATGATGATCGTTCCTTCGAGCGCCATGCGTTTCAACGTGGCGCGGTAAAACGGAACTTCGTGTGAAATGCGGTCGATAACGAGGTCGTATTTCGGAGGATCGTCGAACCTGACGCCGTCAAGCTTGATGTATTCGGCCACGACGTCGCCACGACTCTGTTCATTAATGCCTTTGATTATTGCTTCCGGAAAAGTCTTCTCCCGGCCAACGAGAATTCCTACTCGCTTCATATGTGTCTATGTGTCCTTTCGCGAAAATCAAGCAAAATACCCGCGACTGTGTTCCTTGTCAAACAGGCATCCGCACCTGCGCCTGTGGCATCCATGCAACAGTCATGGAGGGCAAAAAGGGTTTTTCACGGGCATGTGTTACAATCCGCTCTCAATGCAGGACTTTCCCCGGTTGGCGCCGACGTCAAAACGGCGATCTGAATTCAAGGAGAACGGTTAGTTTGGTTCGTCTATTCCTGGCCCTGATAGCTCTCGCTGTGTTTTCTATGTCGATGGCTTTGCCCGGTTATACCCAAACTGCGGCGCCTCAACAAGAGCCAGCTAAACAAGAGCCCAAACCTGAAAACAAGCCCAAAGAAGAGAAGCAGAGCGGTAAGCAGGACGCGACCAAATACACGGCCGAGCAGGTCGTTGAGTCGGTAATCCTTGTATACGGGACGCGGCCAGCGCTAGACCACATACGCCGCAACGGCGTTGAGCGTGGCAGAATCACTCGCACCACCGCCGAAGGCAATACTGAAGAGACAAATTACGAAAGACGCTTTGTGCGGGGTGAAAACCTCGATAAAGACAAGATCCGCCTCGACCAGAAACTGCCCACGATGGAGTATTCACTGATCTATGGCGACGGGAAACTGTGGGGAATCATTAATGGCGCCGCCTTCACGCCGCGCCAGGACGCCACGGCGAGTTTCATTTCGCAGCATGTTCACAGCATCGATTCGCTGCTGCGTTACAAGGAATGTGGTTCGACTCCCACGCTCATCGGCAAAGAACAGCAAAAAGGACTCGAGCTTTTCGTCGTCGATCTCACCGACAAACACGATCGAAAGACCCGCTACTACATCAGCGCGCGGTCATTGCGTGTGCTTTGGCTCGAGTATGAGGAGGGTGGTATCAAGTACACCCGGAAATTCCACGATTATCGAGCAGTTCAGCAGACGCTGGCCCCCTATCGCACCGTCCTTCTGGAAGACGGCCGCCAGAGCCAGGAAACCCTCATTCTCAACATAACCTACGGCTCCAAAGTCGACGACTCAATCTTCAAGCACCCCGAAGGGTAGCCACCAAAAAGCACAAAAGGAACAAATCAGGTAAAGTATTCCTGCTTTTGCGCCTTCTTTCGGAACCTGAGCAGAACCGGGGCGTGTATTGCTCTCGGTCGAGCCCGCAACCTACCGTGATGGAAACATTGACTACCATCGATGAACTGGGTTTTGCGCCCGCCTTGCAGGAGGACATCCTGGAAGACACTACGTCTGACCACGCGTTGCTCGAGGCGACAAGGACGGGAGATCAAGACGCTTTTGCAGAGTTGGTGAGTCGATATCGAAACCAGATTACGAGCTATATCTACAGAATGACCAACGATTACGACGGTGCTGTGGATCTGGCTCAAGAGACGTTTGTCAGAGTTTACAGGGCCGCTGACAGGTACCAGCGCAGCTATGCGTTCTCGACTTACATCTACCGCATTGCTACCAACCTGGCCATCAGCGAGCTCCGAAAACGAAAACGACGCAAACTCATTTCCCTGACCGGATTCTTTTTGCCCGGCGATGGCGGCGAACCGAAGGAGTTGAACCCCCCGGACTGCCGGCCGTTGCAAGACTCGGAATTGGTCGACACGGAACGCCGCAACGCGGTCCAACGCGCGATCAGCACGCTTCCGGAGAAGTACCGGGCGCCGTTGATCTTGCGCGACGTCGACGGCCGAAGTTACGACGAGATCGCGAAGATTCTCGAGACGAGCGAAGGCACGGTGAAGTCGAGGATCAGCCGAGCGAGAGGGTTTCTGCGTGAGAAGATGCGGGCTTATTTGTAGGTGAAAGTGTTATGAGAAAAAACAACTGCGAAGAAATCCGTCGCGAACTCGACGAGTTGCTGCTTGACGAGAGGTGCAGCGCCGCGGCGGATGAACACCTGAAGGACTGTTCCGCCTGTCGTGAGTTTTATGAGACGCGGACGAAGTTGCGCCAGATAGTCGGAAGTCTCGGAACAGTCGCGGCGCCCCCGGATTTTGACTTTCGTCTGCGTGCGCGGCTCGCAGATGGTTCGAGCAGTGCAGGCGTACATTACTGGGCGCTCGCGCGCAAAGGCCTCGCGTTCGCGGCGGTGCTTGTCGTTTTTCTAACCGGGATCATCGTCGTGCGCAACATCGTGAAGCAGCAAACAACCCATGAAGTCGCCGAAACCAAACCGATTATTCCACAACCGTCGCCAAAACTCGTTGCGCCGGTAGCGCCGGAGACAGCGAGCACGTCGAGTCCGTTAACTGCTGAAGTTCAGGAAAGCACGCCGGTGAGAAATAAAACCGAGCGTTTGGTGCTGACAGGACCGAGGACGAAAAAACATTTCGCGACGATCGATTCGGCCGGTTTAGGTGCTCGAGTGATCTCCGGGACTGAGGCTGTTGGGTCGGGAGCCACCGCTGTTATTCCGATCGATGCTTCGCTGCCGTCAATGAAATTTTCACTCGATGACGGCAACGGAAACGCCAGGACCATTTCAGTGCCAGCGATCCGCTTTGGTTCGCAACGCATGCTGCCAAATGGAAATCAATTCGCACAAAAGGGGATCTGGTAAGCACGCGTCGTAGAAAGTATAAAAGATGACCGCAAGAAGTCTTATCCGAGTCACGCCGTTCTTGAGCCTATTGCTCTGTTGTTCGATCGCCGTTGCTCAAACCACTCCGGCGCCACCGAAAAAGCCGGTGGCTCCGAAGGCCCCCATGCGCGACAAGGTTCCCGCTGCGCCGCAAGTCGTGACTATCGTTCATCGTTTGAACGGACTGAAAATGTTTCGACTGTTGTTGCGATCTCAGCAACAGGTGCAGGCGATTGAGAGTCTTGATTCGACGTTCAGTTTGATGAATGACGTCCACACAAACGTCATCGCCGGTCTCGCGATGGACGACGGCGAAACTATCGCTGCATGGTTACCTGAGGCTGACGTAGAGCTACCGCGACCTCCAGTCGCCGCATTCCCACGAAGCGGCAGCAATTTTTTCGGTGGTCCTGACGTTACCGTGATCGGTCCAGACGGAAACCGTCTTGCGGCTCGGTACATCGGACTCGATGCAGTGACCGGACTCTCGATCCTGAAGCTTGCGAATAAACAGACCATGCCCGCGCGAGTCATCAAGGACGAACCACCAAAAGCCGGTGAGACTGTTTTGCTGTTAGGGCCTGAACCCGTGACCAGACCTCGAACCGCTTTCAACAACAACCTCCGCGTTCGTATGGGTGCTACGGAGGGACAGATTCAGCACGTTGTAACCGCTCCCTCCGGAGAAATTGCTCGATTCAAAGTCACGGCCGCGCGACTCACACAGGAGAACATCGGTGGAGTCGCCATTAACGAAGCCGGCGAGACGATTGGAATCGTCGACGGTCTGGAAGGAACGGAAGCCAGCATTCTACCGACTGCGCTGATTCGGCGTGCGGCAGAACGCGTTTCACAACAGCAGGCAAGCGTTCCGCGGCCGTGGCTCGGTGTCAAAGGCGAAGCGGTAGCTGCATTAAAAGCGAATGAGTTTGTGAATCATGGCTGGGCGATGGAACGCGCGTCAGCTCTTGCGGAAAACCATCGCGGAATCCTGCTGACGTCGATAGCGCCTGACAGTCCGGCGGCTAAGGCTGCCTTGCGCGCGGGGGATGTGATTCTAAAGATCGACGATAAAGATATTTTGAACGAAGAGGATTTCACGTGGTGGCTCGAACAGGCTGGTCCAAGCAGTTCAGTGGAGTTTACAGTTGCGCGTCCGGATTGGCCTTCCGAACAGGAGTTCAACGTGAAGTTGAGCGGAATGTTGGACCCGGCGTTCAGCTTCAATTTGCGCTGGCGTCCGTGGGGGAAAGGCTTTTCACTGATCGACCAGGGCATTGAAACAGTCGCGTTGCGACGACCTGTTGCCATGCAACTCGGAACCACAGCCGGGTTGCTGGTGGTGTACGTCGAGCCTTTTACGGCAGCGTTCGATGCCGGCCTGCAACCCGGAGACGTGATTCAGCTCATCGACGGCAAGCCCGCGACGTCCTTCAAACCAACGCCACAACCCACGGTGCTAACCTTCGAGATCGTTCGCAACAAAGAAAAAATCGTCGTCAAGCTCGCCCCCAAAAAGAAGTAGGGCCACAAAAAGGCACATAAGGCACACAAAACGAGTAAAAATCCGTGCCCGAGAAGATCAAAAATGGCGCGTGAGAAGATTCTGTCTTGTGCGCTTTTTGTGCCTTTTTGTGGCTAATGATAACCTTAGCGGCCATGTTCCCCGAGGCCGTTACTCGTTATCACGAACTCTTAACTAATACAGACCTAGCAGAAGCGTCGCGCGTCGTGCTGGACGAAGGTCTGGAAAAGGCGAAGTTAATCTTCGGCGGTCGACGTCTGTCACCGTACCTGCGCCCACATTTCGTTTCCGAGACAGACTTCGCGCGTATCTGCCAGATCTGCGAAACAGTCTGGTCCGCGATTCAGAAGGTGAAGGATGCCGCCGTCGCGGACCCAAACGTCGTCGACGATCTCGGCCTGACAGAGATCGAACGTGATCTCGTCTCAATCGATCCAGGCTATGTCGCCGTTTCACCGACGTCGCGCCTCGATTCATTTCTGACGCCGTCCGCTTACAGCTTCGTCGAACTCAACGGCGAGAGCCCCGCGGGAATCGCATACGCAGACGCCGCCTACGACATCTTCTCGTCACTGCCGGTGATGAAAGAGTTTGCAGTGGATTACAACCTCCGACCGATGTACGGCAGGCGCTTAATGCTCGACGTTTTGCTGCGCTCGTACGAAGAGTTTCTCGGTCGCAAACCCGAGGCGCCGCCTCGTATCGCGATCGTGGATCTCGCAGGTGTTCCCACGGTGAGCGAGTTCGAACTCTTCCGAGAGTTCTTCGAACAGTCTGGATATCCTTCAGTCATTTGCACACCGCAGGAACTGGAGTTCGCCAACAATCGCCTGACCGTGTCAGGCCAGCAGATCGACATCGTCTACAAACGTCTGCTCGTGAACGAGTATCTGCCAGTCATGAGCGACTACCCGGCGTTGCTCAACGCCTATCGCGCTCGAGCAATCTGCATGGTAAACAGCTTTCGTTCAAAGTTGATTCACAAGAAAGCACTCTTCGCCGTGCTGACGGATCCTCGCCACGCGGCGCTGTTTTCCACAAACGAACACGACGCTATTCGATCTCACGTGCCGTGGACTCGCATGGTCCGCGATGAATGGTCTGAGTACAAAGGCCGCGAGATAAACCTGCTTGATTTTATTCGCGCCGACGGCGAGCGATTGGTGCTGAAGCCAAACGACGACTACGGTGGTCACGGAATCACGATTGGCTGGAACGTCGACCAGCGTGGCTGGGACGAAGCGATTAACAACGCGTTAGCCGACGGCGATTACCTGGTCCAGGAACGAGTGCCGACGGCGCGCGAGACCTTTCCGGCGCTGACCGACGACGGTCGAGTGGAATTTGCGGAACAGCTCGTCGATTTAGACCCGCTTTTGTTCAACGGCAAGGTTGGCTCGGCGTTCACGCGTTTGTCTTCCACGGAACTCGCGAACGTGAGCTCGGGCGGCGGGATGGTACCTACCTACATCATCAGCAAAAAGTGACTGAAAACGGGTACAATTCCAGACAGGTCTCATCACCCCGAAGGAGAATCCAGTGGCCGAAGACGACGAAGGCTTTGAACCTCAGGAAGAGCGACGGAACTACGATCGCTCGCGTTTGATTGTGGATGTATTCTTCGACGGCAAGGATGTTACCGGCGTCGCCAGCACGAAAGACATCAGTCCCGGCGGTCTTTACATGAATACTCAGGCTGAGATTCCCGAAGGCACACTCCTCCTCATTCGCCTGCCCTTCCGGCAGGACGCGCAGGTGGTTTGCAACGCGGTGGTGGTCTACAGTAATCCGGGCCGCGGCGTGGGATTGAAGTTCCAGGACTTGTCAGATGAAGTAAAAGCAATGCTGGAACGAGAAGTCGCGAATGGTTGAAGCAGCGCCAGTTTCGTTGACCTGGGCAAGCCTTTCCAACGCGACGAGAGAACTTTTAACGGGGAAGCTCGCAGGCTTGTGGGGCGCCCCAACTGACGAAGCCGCATTCGACTCGTGGGCTGATGACAAGAAACAGGCTTTGTTGTTGCTGTTGATGCGGATGGAGGCGAAAGAGCTCTGGCACCTCGTCAAACAAGTCACAAACGTTTATGGTGATGGCGGAGTCGGGCTGGAGTTTCTAGCGTGGCCGATGATTGAGTCGACGTTATCGCGTCGACGTGATTTCACCCGCTTGTTTGCAAATCACAAAGACACGACGGGCGGGTTCTATGAGAAGGAGCGTGGCGACGCGGTCCTGCATTTTTTATTTCAGGAAGGTGAGCCGCGGACGTGGTACGTTCACTTCGATCTCTACAGTCCCGTTCACTCGCCGGCGAGTGCCTTGAAGCATCTTCGCCATGAGTTTATCGGCAAAGTAAAGCCCAACTGGCGCATGATCGCCGCGTGTTTGAATGGCGAAAGTAGTTTTGGAAAGAGGACCAATGTTTGATCAATTTACGCTGGGTATAGAAGAGGAATTTCAGATCGTCGACCCTCAGACGCGCGAGCTGCGCTCGCACGTTGCCGAGATCCTCGAAGAGGGCAAGATGCTGCTCGGCGAGCAGATAAAGCCCGAGATGATCCAGTCGATGGTGGAAGTTGGCACAGGCATCTGCCGCAACATCCAGGAAGCGCGCACGGACATTACCCGATTGCGCGGCACCATCGCCGGACTCGCGAAGAAGAACGGACTCGTCATCGTGGCCGCTTCAACGCATCCAATCTCGCGCTGGCAGGACCAGAAGATATTCGACGACGAACGTTACGAGCTGCTGGTGCAGGAACTACAGACGGTCGCGCGGTCGCTACTGATCTTCGGTCTTCACGTACACGTCGGTATGGCGGATCGCGAGCGCGCCATTCACATCATGAACGCCGCGCGATACTTCCTGCCGCACGTGCTGGCGCTCTCGACGTCATCGCCGTTCTGGATGGGCCATAACACCGGACTCAAATCGTATCGCACGGAGATCTTCAAACAGTTCCCGCGCACAGACATTCCCGATCATTTCGATTCGTTCAGTGGTTTTCAGCGTTATGTCGATCTGCTGGTCAAGACCGGCTGCATTAACGACGGGAAGAAGATCTGGTGGGACATTCGCCCGCATCCGTACTTTCCGACACTCGAGTTTCGTGTTTGTGATATTCCGACGCGTGTTGACGACACGATCGCGATCGCGGCGCTGTTTCAAGCCATCGTCGCGAAGTTGAATAAGTTGATCGATCGCAATCTCGGGTTCCGGCTTTACCGGCGCATGCTGATTCAGGAGAACAAGTGGCGTGCGGTGCGATACGGGTTGGAGGGCAAGATGATCGATTTCGGAAAACAGACGGAAGTGCCCGTGCGCGATCTCGTGCTCGAGCTGCTCGAGTTCGTCGACGATGTCGTTGACGAATTGGGATCGAGGAAAGAGATCGAACACGTCAACACGATTCTCCAGCGTGGCACGTCCGCCGATCGGCAGCTTCAGATCTATCGTGAGACGAACGATCTGACGGCCGTGGTTGATGATCTGGTCAAATTAACGATGGAGAACGTGCCCGAGACAATGACATTGGGAGTAACCCAGCCAACTACCACCGCGTCCACCATTTCGAAATAGGTTTTCCTCGCAAAGGCGCAAAGACGCAAAGGAAGAGTGTTAACTTTGCGTCTTTGCGCCTTTGCGAGAGAAATCTCTTTTTCCGAGGTAATACTGCCACAACATGCGTGCAGCGACGGCGCGGTGCGGGCGCCAGTTTTCGGCAAGCCGTTCGAGTTCTTCAGGCTTAGGCCGGTGCGGCAAACCTCTCAAATCCTTCATCGCGACCGCCAGCGCCAAATCCCCAGACGGCCAGATATCCGCGCGTCGCATCGCCATCAGCAGATAAACATCCGCGCTCCACAGCCCTATGCCTTTAATCCGCGTCAATATCATCCGTGCATCATCGTCGCTCATCCGCGCGAGTTTGGTAAAACTCAGTTCGCCATTGACGATGCATTCCGAGAGGTGCAGCAGATATGACGACTTCTGTCGCGTAACGCCGAGACCTCTGAAGTAATCGTCACCCAGTTCAATAAATCGCCACGGCGTAAACGGCTCGATCGCCGTCTGCAAGCGCGTGAGCATCGACCTTGCAGACTTCAACGAAACCTGCTGCTCGAGAATTATGTGGACCAGCGTGGTAAATCCGGTTGCGCGTCGCCACAGTGGCGGATCACCGTAGGTTGCGAGTATTGCGGCCAGCGTCTCGTCTCTGGCTGCGAGTTCGCGCGCAGCCAGAGCAAGACTCTTCTGTGTAAGCATTGATTAACGCAGTGCGAGTGTCAGGAAATTCTCGAATAGGATGCGGCCATCGCGCGACTCGTTGGGATGTTCCCAACGCGTGCGGCTCTTGTTCCAGTCTTCGAATGATTTTTCGAGATGAAACTGGACGGTGTAAATCAGTTGCCCATCGCTGCGCTTGACCATCATCTGGTTGCGGCAGAGATACGACGTGGCGAGCAGCTTGAAACCTTCCGGAACTCGATCGAGCTGCAACCCGTGGTTTTGCCAGACGCGGAGAATCCGAGCACTCCTCGCCTCCTCTGGATCCGTGCACGCGATGTTCTTAAAGATCGGATCGTCCGGATCCGTGATGCGGATGAACCGATACTGATACTCGTGTCGACGAGCCTCGCGCTGCTCGTGTTGCTCGAGCTTGTCGAGCGTCACGACTCGCGCGCCGAAACTCAGACCCACCAACTGGTGACCGCCACAGATCGCGAGAACCGGAATCCTCGTTGCTCGAATGAACCGCGCGAAATCGGCGATTATCGATTCCTTGTAGTAATCAAAATCGCGCAGCGTTCCGCTGAGCACGATCGCGTCGGGCTTAAAGCGCTCGGCGGCCTCGGCGAGTTCAGACACATGGGCCACCTCGCTCGTCGGCCGTTTCACCAGGCGCGAAACGTTGTCGACGATATTCTCGATCGCCATGCCGGCGATGTGTCGCTCGCGACGGAGTTGCGTGGCGAGCAACTGGCCCCACTCCTGTCGCGCTACGGGCGAGAGGTCGCGGTCGTCGCGCAGCAAATTGTCGATGACGAGCACGCGCGCTTCCTCGATGCGCTGCTCCACAGGTTCATACCGACAATAATTCTGTTGGTTGAATGGAAAGGGAAGCGGATTCAAAATCTCCGCGGTGTCGGGGGTCAACTCTTGAGTCATTAGTTTCTGAGTAAAGGATCCTTCTACTTTTGTCGCTGCTTTGTATGCTGCCTGAACTCCGGAACTCGCGTTCCGGCCCCGGCTGCCAAAATCTCCGCGTGAATCTTAGCAAGTAACAGGCCACGCAGTCTTCCCCTAAACCTTGTGCTTTTTGCCTTGGAGTCCTGATCGGCGAGCAGGAGCATTCTATACCACGATGACTCCAATTCATCCGCTAATTGCGAGATTTTTGTAATATCGTACGGGAGTGCTACATCCTGACAGCCGATGCGGGCAAACACCGAAAGGTACCGGGCGGTGGCGAGATCGGGACACAGGAGGCGCTTGCGACCGAGCTTTAGCTCGACTCCGAGCAGTGTGTGCTGAATTTCGATGCTTGCCTGAGGCTTGGCCGAGTCGAAGTGATAAGAGCGCGTGCGGAGCTTGAGTATGCGGTCGCGGTAGATTCGCGGCAGCCACGTCTCGCCGAGTTGTTGCTGGATGTTTTGGGCGGAGCTCTCGATGGTACTCATTAATCAACGAAAACCTTCCTCGCAAAGGCGCAAAGGCGCAAAGAAACTTTAAAATTCTTCTTTGCGCCTTTGCGCCTTTGCGAGGAAAAGCTTTACCGCAATGTAAACAACTGAGACTCGATCTTAGTCTGAAGAGCATTGATCACGCGGCCCGGGAAGATCCCGAGGTAAAGCACGCCCAGCACGGTTATCACCAACGCCAGAGCAACACTTGCAGGAACCCTCGGCGCACTCCATGCCGTGGCTCTTTCGCCAAAGAACATGACGATGATGAGTCGCAGGTAGTAGTACGCGGAGACAGCCGTGTTAAGCACGCCGACGATCACGAGCCCGTAAAACTTTTGGTCTATTGCCGATCCGAACACCAGGATTTTTCCCATAAAGCCTGCGGTCAGCGGCATACCGAGCAGGCTCAGCATAAAGAGACTCAACGAAAATGCCAGCACCGGCGATTCGAAACCGATGCCGCGGTAGTCTTCGATCGCAGTGCGACGGTCGCCGCGGCGCGCGATGAGTTGGACCACCGCAAACGCTCCGATGTTCATCACTGCATAAGTCAAAAGATAGAACATCACTGACGTGATCGCGGTGTTTCGTTGCGCCGGATCGGAAGCAGCCCCGGCTGCGACAAAACCCACCAGCGCATAGCCGGCATGTGCGATCGACGAATACGCCAGCATGCGTTTGACGTTGTTCTGCACGATCGCGACGACGTTGCCGAGTGTCATCGTGAGAATCGCCATCACCACGAGCGTCGTGACCCACGCCTGGTGGACATTCGCGCCCGAAGCGCTCGAGGCTGTAACAACAAACGGCAATCCGAAAACGAAAACGCGCAGGAAGGATGCGAAGCCGGCGGCTTTCGGTCCCGCAGCCATGAATGCCGTGACGGGAGTTGGCGCGCCTTCGTAAACGTCCGGCGTCCAGATGTGAAAAGGAGCCGTGGCAATCTTGAAACCGAACCCGACGAGCATCATCGCCGCGCCCGCGTAGAGGAGTGCAGGGTATTGGGCCTGGCCCAGTCGACTCGCGATCTCCGGGATGTTGGTCGTGCCGGCAACGATGCGGCTGAGAGCACCGTCGGCGCCGGGTTCGGCTAACGACGTGGCGCCGTAAATGAGCGCGATGCCGTAGAGCAGAAACGCCGACGAGAAAGAGCCGAGAATAAAATATTTCAGCGACGATTCGTTCGAGCGAATGTCGGTGCGCCGGAATCCCGCCATGACGTAAGTGGCGATGGAGAGGATTTCGAGTCCGAGGAAAACGATCACGAGATCATTACCCGAGGCCATCAGCATCATTCCGACAGTGGCAAACAACAGCAGCGAGTGAAACTCTCCTGCGGGCAGTTGTTCGGCCTCCACCCACACTGTCGAAATCAACACCGTCAGCGCGGAGACGAGCAGAAAGATAAGCGTGAAGCCAAGGCGTAGCTCGTCGAGCACGATCATGCCGTTGAAGGCATCGGCCGATGCGGTCCCCGTCGACCAGAGCCGGATCGCAGCCACGGCAGCGACAACCACTCCGGCCAGCGAGATCCCACCCGTCATCCAACGCTGCCCCGGGCGCGCAAATGCATCCACGAGCATCACGATAACCGCCGCCGCACAGACGATGACCTCCGGTGCGATTAAGGCCCAGTTGACGATCGGCATCACTGATTGTGCGAAGAACGGGTTCATTCTTTGTTGGTTGGCCTCAAGTCACGTTCTTGGGCGAGGTCAGTACCGCAATGCGGTAGCATCGGGTCAACGGGTTGATTCGAAAACGCTGCTTGGGTGAACGACCCGACGCTACCGCGTTGCGGTACTGACCTCACCCAAGTGGTGTACGAACCTCCCGCGGGGCCGGTGGACACGCGCGCCCGAATCGTTTCGACGCTAGCCTTCGAACGATCGAGAAAGACGCGCGGGTAAACGCCCATGAAGAGCATCAGGATCAGCAGCGGGATCAGCAGTCCCAGCTCACGACCGTTCAAGTCGAGCAGCCGATCGTTTTCCGCCTTCGTTACCTTCCCAAACACGACGCGCTGCAACATCCACAACATGTAAACCGCGGCCCAGATCACGCCCGTGCCGGCGATCATCGTGACGAGCCACGGATGACTAATAGCCCTCGAGGTCCACGTTCCGAGCAGGATCAAAAACTCACCGACGAATCCGTTCAAAAACGGCAGCCCAATCGACGAGAGCGACGCGATAACAAACAGCGTGGAGAACCACGGCATCGGCTTCGTCAATCCACCAAACTCGCTAATCATGCGCGTGTGGCGACGTTCGTAAATAAAACCGACAAAGAGAAACAGCGCGCCGGTCGAGACGCCGTGATTCAACATCTGATACAGCGCGCCTTGCATGCCGAGCTCGGTGAATGAAAACAGCCCGAGCACGACGAATCCCATGTGGCTCACGGATGAATAGGCGACGAGGCGTTTGACGTCGGGTTGGACCATCGCGACAAGTGCGCCATAGATGATGCCGATCACTGCCAGCACGATTACTACCCCCGCCCAGTCACGTGCCGCGTCAGGAAACATCGCGAGATTGAATCGCAAAAGACCGTACGTTCCCATCTTCAGCAACACACCGGCGAGAATCACTGAACCAGCAGTCGGCGCTTCGGTATGCGCATCCGGCAACCACGTGTGAAATGGGAACAGGGGTACTTTGATACAGAACGCGAGCCCGAACGCGAGAAACAGCCAATACTGTGCGCGCGCCCACTCCGCAGGCGGTCGCTCGGTTATGGCTTGCAGCAGCGTCGGATAGTCGAACGAACCGTAAAGGAAGTAAAGCGCGATGATGGCCACGAGCATCAGCAGGCTTCCGACCGCCGTGTAGATGAAGAACTTCACGGCCGCGTAAATGCGACGTTCGCCTCCCCAGATTCCGATGAGGAAGAACATCGGCACCAGCGATGCTTCAAAGAACAGGTAAAAGAGCAGCAGGTCGAGCGAAACAAACACGCCGATCATCGCGGATTCGAGGATCAGCATGAAGATGTAGTACGAGAGTTGTCGCTTGTGGATCGCGGTCCAACTCGAGAGCACCGCGATCGGCATTAACAACGTCGTCAACAGCACTAACCACAAGCTGATG
The DNA here is from genome assembly GCA_035571655.1 of Pyrinomonadaceae bacterium. GTDB lineage: Bacteria > Acidobacteriota > Blastocatellia > Pyrinomonadales > Pyrinomonadaceae > PSRF01. The sequence goes on along the minus strand of DATNCH010000062.1, from coordinate 15,298 downwards.
CCGTCGACGCCGACGTGATAGCGGGCGCTGATTGCACCAATCCAACTGACGTTGTCCTCGAGCCTGAATTCCGGACCACCTCCGATCTGTTTGATGAGCAACAGTGACAGTGCAAACGTCGCGACGGTCGTCACCAGCGCGATCCACTTGTAATGCTCTTCGCGCCTGCTCGACAGAAAACTGTAGAGCACCAGCGCGAGCGCGCCGCCGACAGGCAGAAGGATCAGTATCGTCAGTAAATGCGGCATAGACCTATCTGAAACCGAAACCCAGATACCCAAAGAGTCCGATTAAAATCAGTGCGCCAATCAGGATGATCGCGGCATAACCGCGCACAAAACCCGCTTGCAGGTAACGCGCGAGTCTTCCGGCTTCGGAGACGGCCTCGCCGATTCCATGAAGGATGCCGTCGATCACGCCGACGTCGAGTATCTTCCAGAGACCTTCACGCGAACCGGCTTCGATCGGCCGGATCAATGCTTTGTCGTAGATCTCGTCGACGTAGTACTTGTTCTCGAGCAGGCGTGGCATTTCTAACAGCGGTCGTCTTCGGAAGATGTACAAACCCATACCGATGCCGAGCAGCGCGATGATCACGGAAACGACCGCAAGCATCCGTTCTGCGGAGATCTCTTCCGGTGAATGCGCGGCGTGTGTTTCAGCTTCCAGTGCGGCGGGTGTTTCCGTACCCGGCGCTACCGCGCTCGGTTCTGTGTGTGTCTCTGTCGCGCCCGGGAGAGGGGCGACTACCGGCTCGAGCGTGTGCTCGAGCACATTTATGTCTTTGTCAGTGAAGAACGAACTGAGCGCATACGGCACGCCGATAAAACCACCGGCAGTCGAAAGCACCGCGAGCACGATCAGCGGAACCGTCATGAGCCACGGCGACTCGTGCGGTGTGACTGGTCCATGATGAGCATCGTGCTTGACGCCGTGTGTGTCTCGAAAGCGCTCCTCGCCTCCGAACGTCATTACCATCATGCGCGTCATGTAAAGCGCGGTCAGAAACGCGGTCAGTGCACCGATGGCCCAAAGCAATTTGCTGAACGTCGGCGATGGAAGACTGAACGCAGGCGCGCTCCAAACCCTCCAGAGAATTTCGTCCTTGGAGAAGAAGCCGGCAAAGATCGGAATGCCGGAGATTGCCAGCCAGCCCGTCAACATCGTTATGAACGTGATGGGCATATACTTCCTGAGCGCGCCCATGCGTCGCATGTCCTGCTCGTGATGCATGCCGTGGATGACCGATCCGGAACCGAGGAAGAGCAGCGCCTTGAAGAACGCGTGCGTGATCACGTGGAAGATCGCGGCGATAAACGCGCCGACACCACACGCCAGAAACATGTAACCGAGCTGTGAGATCGTCGAGTAAGCCAGAACTTTCTTGATGTCGTTTTGCGCGAGACCGATCGTCGCCGCGAAGAGCGCCGTCGCAGCGCCGATAATGGCCACGATAAACATCGCCGTGGGCGCCTTAACGAAGATCTCCGAGCAGCGCACGATCATGTAGACGCCGGCCGTCACCATCGTCGCAGCGTGAATCAGCGCTGAGACAGGGGTTGGACCAGCCATCGCATCGGGCAGCCAGACGTAGAGTGGTATCTGAGCGCTCTTGCCGACGGCGCCGATAAAGAGAAGGACGGCGATCGACGTTGCGCCTCCGGCGACGATTGCTCCGGCGGTAAATGGGTCAACCGGATAGGTTTTAAAGAATGAAAGCGCGGTTTGCGCCGTTTCGCCTGCGGCGGGGTTCGCGAAAAAGCTGACGGAGCCTGTGAGGAAGAACGTCAGCAGTATGCCCATCACAAAACCCCAGTCGCCGATGCGATTCGTAATGAAAGCCTTCTTCGCTGCGTCGCCCGCCTCTCTTCGATCGACGTAGTAACCAATCAGCAGGTACGAACAAAGCCCGACGCCTTCCCAACCGACAAACATCAGGACGAAGTTGTCGGCGAGCACGAGCGTCAGCATCGCAAACATGAACAGGTTTAGAAAGGCAAAGAACCGGTAGAAGCCTGAGTCACCGTGCATGTAGCCCACGGCGAAGACGTGAATCAGGAAACCGACAAAAGTGACGAAAAGCACATAGGTGCCGCTCAGGTGGTCCATTCCAAGCGCGAAGTCAGCGCGAAAAGTGCCGACTTGCAGCCACGTCCAGATGTGATCGAGGAGAGGCGTGCCCGACCGCAACGCACCGCCTGGTTTGAACGCAAGATAAAACGCAACGATCGTCGAGATCGCCACGGACCCACACGCTACAACCCCAACAAACCTCTCATCACGCACACGTCGCCCGATGAGCCAATTAATGGCCGCGCCCGCAAGCGGAGCAAAGATGATCAGGCTAAGTAAGTTGTTTTCCATCTGCTATGCCACGGATCACACGGATGAAAGCTGATAATAAAACTTATCCGTGTTCTGTTCTGCGTTCATCCGCGGCTTACAGCTTAAGGATGCTCGCGTCATCCACGTCCAGCGTTTCCCGATTTCGAAAGATCGCAATGATGATTCCCAGTCCCACTGCCGCTTCCGCAGCAGCGACCGTCATCACAATGAACACAAACAGTTGCCCCGTGACGTCCTGAAAGAAACTGGCGAACGCGACGAACGTCAGGTTCACCGCATTCAGCATCAACTCGATGCACATGAACATCGCGATGATGTTTCGCTTGATGATCACGCCGGTCACGCCAATCGTGAACAACACGGCGGACAACGCCAGGTACCATGAAAGCTGTGGTGCCATCTCCTTAATCTCGCTTTGATTGATCCCGCAAACCTTCGACTCCGAGCAGCCGCGCTGCTTCGTCCGTCGTATCTGTTTCCACCACTCGCAGATCGTAGGGCTTGGCGCCCGGATCGACGATGCTCAAAGGAAGTTGTTGTGTGCCCGGAACTACACGAGCGTTTGCCGTCAGCATTCCACCGCGCCGCGCCAGCGTCATCGCGCCGACCATTGCCATGAGCAGAAGTATCGAGGTGATCTCAAACGGTAAAAGATATTGGGTAAAGAGTGCGGAGCCGATGGAATGCGTAAGCCCCACGTTTGAGACCGGCGCTGCGAAGTCGCGCACTGTGACGAGAATGAATGTGACCTCGCCGATCAAAACAGCCGCCAGCACCACGGCCATCGGCACGAGAAACTTCAGACGCGGTGGGCGCCGTTCTTCATGCTCGACGTTGAGCAGCATGATCACAAACACTACCAGCACCATGATCGCGCCCGCGTAAACGATCACCTGCACAGCCGCGATGAAGGGCGCTGCCAGCATGACGTACAGGCAAGCGAGCGAGACGAAGACGCCGACCAGCGAGATGGCGCTGTAGAGCGGGTTGCGCTGCGCCACCATCGCGAGGGCGCAGCCCACAGCCAGTGCTGCAAACAGGATGAAGAGGAGAGCCAGCATCAAAGATTCGGAAACAGAACTATCAGCGTTGCGGTAATGAAGATATTGAGTAGCGCCAGAGGCAACAATATCTTCCAACCGAAGTTCATTAACTGATCGAAACGAAACCGCGGTAACGTGCCGCGCAGCCAGATATAAAGAAACAGGATCAGACACACTTTCGCCAGGAAGATGATCGCGCTCACCAGGCCAAACAGGAACGTGCCGCGTCCGAAGATCGATTCGATGAACGGAAAATTCCAGCCGCCGAGAAACAACGTGGTTGCGAGCATCGCAACCGTGAACATGTTGATGTATTCGGCGAGGAAGAAGAGCGCAAACTTCATCGCGCTGTATTCGGTGTGAAAGCCCGCCACCAGCTCAGTCTCCGCTTCAGGAAGATCGAAAGGGACGCGATTCGTTTCCGCGATCGCCGCGATCATGTAGATGATGAAACCGAGTGGCTGAAGAAGGATCAACCAGCGCGCGCCGTACCAGGCTGACTGGCGATCGACGATCTGCGTCAGGTCGAGTGTGCCGGTGAGCAGAATGACGCCGATCAGACTCAACCCGAGCGCGAGCTCATACGAGATCATCTGCGCGGAAGAGCGAAGGCCGCCCATCAAGCTGTACTTGTTGTTTGAAGACCACCCGGCGAGCATGATCCCGTAGACTCCGACCGAAGTGATGCCGAGCACGTAAAGCAAGGCGACGTCGAAGCGTGTGACCACGAGTGGAATCGTGATCGACGTGAAGGGTATCCGGGTGTCCGGGCCGAACGGATACACGATCATCGTCATCAATGCGGACATGGTGGCGATCACGGGCGCGAGAAAGTAGACGAATCGTGTTGATTTGTCGGGGACGATATCTTCTTTAAGGATGAACTTGAGCAGGTCTGCGAAAGGTTGCAGCAGTCCGCCGGGGCCGACTCGGTTTGGACCAAGGCGCCCCTGGATGAAGCCGAGTATTCGACGCTCCGCTAGAACCGTGTACGCGACGACGAGGAGCACGACGACAAACACCACCGTGATGGCGACGAATTTCAGGATGATGTCGATCGTGGTATCCATGTGTTAGTTCACTCGCAAAGCCGCAAAGACGCAAAGTTTTAAGCCATCGGTTTTCTTTGCGCCTTTGCGAGGATGTCTTCTCACGAGCCTATGCTCCCACCGTTATCTGGTAGAGCGGCGAGATCGCAGTGGTTTCCGGCCGCGGATTGCCGTTCGCGAGCAGATGAAACTGCGCGACTTTGTCTGTCAGCCTCCCGAGCTTGAACAACTCCGTTCCCACGTCAGGCGTTACATTTATCTTTTCACCAGTCTCGGGAAGACATTCAACGCGGTTTCGAACCGACGCGATCTGAACCTCCGGTGCGCCAACCGGATGTTTCGCCTGAAGCGGATTCGTCTCATCCTTCAGCAGCGGATAACGAAGGCCCGCATACGCCTGCACCTTGTCAGCAATCTCTCGAAAGACCGCGCTCGCAGACATCTCGTACCCGTAATCCACGCCGAGTTCTCTCGCCAGTTGCGCAGCGATCACCCAGTCAGGCTTCGATTGGTGCAACGGCGGAATCGACTGCCGCACACGTTGGACCAGCCCGTCGTTGTTCGTAAACGTCCCATCCTGTTCCGCGTACGACGACGCCGGCAAAACAACGTCAGCGGCCGCGGTCGTCTCGTTTTCAAAAAGTTCCTGGACCACGAGGAAATCGAGTTTAGCGAGCGCGTCCGCGCGACCTTCGAGTTGCTCGGGTAAAAACCCGCCGGCCATATAGAGCGCGTGAATCGTCCTGCCTGCTGCGTCGAGTAACTGCTGCGGCGTAATCCCGCGGTCCATCATCCCCATGTCGTGTGCGCCGATGCTGTTGTTGTAGAACGGCAACGGATGGAAGAAGACGCGACGGCCCTCGGCTGCAAACACTTTCGGCAACTGAGAAATCAATGCTTGCGCGTCGGTGCTGATTTCGTGGCCGAACATTATCACCATGTCGCCGGGAGTGTTCGCGATGAGCTTTCGTGCGGCATCGAGCTCGCGGAGGGTTAGACCTGCTCTTCGCCCGCAGAGATCGTCGTTAGCTGTATCGACAAGCGCCAGTACCGCGGCATCTTCAGCGCCCGGCCTGACGTGCAGGAAGATCTCCGCCTGCTCGCGCAGGCGAATCGGAAGCGAATTGACGAGCACGAATTTCGCGCCGCCGTTTCGCACGGCCTGGCGAATGGAGCGGCCTGTCAGTGGTTGCAGTTCCGACGGATCGCCGCCGATCTGAATGATTGTCTTCGCGTAGCGAATGTCGCGATGCGTTGCAAGCGGTGCGCTGAGATTGTTTAAGAAACTCGTGAGACTGAACGGATCGGTGGTTGTGTAGTTCTCGGTGCCGACGAGTTCCGAAGCAAACTTCCGCAGCACGTACAGCGCTTCATTCGTTAAACGGGGACTGCCAATGACGCCGATTGCATTGCGCCCGTGGTCATTTGCGACACCATCAAGACGCTCGGCGACGTGACGAATCGCTTCATCCCACGTTGCTGGAATCAGCCGGCCGCCTTTCTTGTAACGGATCATCGGCGTGCGAATACGTGCTTCGTGGTTGATAAACGGATGTGCGAAACGGCCCTTCACGCACAGAAACTCGCCGTTGATTCCGTTGACGTAACGATCGCGCGCGACCGCACGCATCACTTCGCCGCCGCGTGAACCCAGCGACATCTGGCAACCGTCCGAACAGAAATTGCAGGTCGTGATGGTTTGGGCCAACTCCCATGGCCGCGTTTGGTGACGATAAGTCGCATCGAGCAGCGTGCCTGTCGGACAGACTTCGATACAGTTTCCGCACTGCGAACAGTCGAGCCAGCCGAGATACGTGCCGATAACGGTGTGTGCGCCACGTCCGCCCGCTTCGATCGCGTCTTCGCCCATCCACTCGTCACACACGCGTGTGCAACGCTTGCAGAGGATGCAGCGCTGCGGATCGTTTGCGACCATCGGCGACAGGTATCGCTCGGCGTGATAATTTTTTTGTTCCGTGAAGCGCTCTTCGAGACCACCCCAATCGAACGTCATCTCCTGAAGTTCACACTCGCCACCGCGATCGCAAACCGGGCAATCGAGCGGATGGTTTGCGAGCAGGAACTCGGTCATGCCTCGCTGCGCCTTCTCGATCTCTTCGCTTTGAGTGGTGACAACCATCCCGTCCGTGCAGGTGATGGTGCAGGACGTTTGCAGCTTCGGCATCTTTTCGATGCGCACGAGACACATGCGACACGATGCTTGCAACGCCAGGTCAGCGTAGTAACAGAACGACGGAATATCGAACCCTTTTTCACGGCACACATCGATCAGACGTGCACCCTTGGGAACCTCGAACTCCTTGCTATTAATTGTGACTTTGATCAGCTCAGTAGACATCTAAACAGTTTTGCCGCGGATATCACGGATTTAGACGGATATTTTTTCCGTGTAATCTGTGGCTAATAATCGTCGCTTGAAATCCTCTGGAAACCTTTTTATCGCGGATTGAATCGGCCACGCAGCGGCGTCGCCTAACGGGCAGAAGGATTTCCCTTCGATGTTGTCGCAGATATCCAGCAGCAGTTGCGCGTCCTCCAGACGCCCAGCGCCGCTGTCGATGCGTTTGAAAACCTTCACCAGCCAATCCGTGCCTTCGCGACAAGGCGTACACCAGCCGCACGATTCGTGTTTGTAAAACTCTGTCAGATTTTTGGTCGACTCAAACACGTCAACCGTCTCATCCATCACGATGAACCCGCCTGACCCGACACTCGAGCCCGCAGCGACGAGGCCCTCGTAGTCCATGCGCACGTCTTTCCCGATGATCTGATCCGCGCGCATAATGTACACGGACGAACCGCCGGGAATGACGGCTTTGAGTTTCTTGCCGTCGAGCATCCCGCCGCAGTCTTCCATGATGAACTTTTCCATGTCGTCGTAGCCCATCGGCAGTTCGTAAACTCCGGGGCTGTTGACATGACCGGAAACGGACCATACTTTTGTGCCGCCGCTCTTCTCCGTTCCGAGTTTCTGGTAAGCCTCGCCCCCCATCTTGATGATGTCAGGCACGGCCGTGAGTGTCTCGACGTTGTTGACGACAGTCGGACACGCATACAGACCGGAAACCGCAGGGAAGGGAGGCTTCATACGCGGATGTCCGCGGAGGCCTTCGAGCGAACTCAGCAGCGCAGTCTCTTCGCCGCAGATGTAAGCGCCGGCGCCGGTGTGCGTGTAGATCTCGCAAGCGAAATTGGTTCCGAGAATCCGGTCGCCGAGCAATCCCGCTTCGCGCGCTTCCGCGAGCGCCACGTCCATGATGTCGATCAGGTATTTGTACTCGCCGCGCGTGTAGATGTAATTCGTCTTTGCGCCGAGCGCGTAAGCTGCGATCAACATGCCTTCGATCAGCATGTGTGGATCGCGTTCCATCAAGTAACGATCTTTAAAGGTGCCCGGCTCGGATTCATCGGCATTGCATACGACGTACTTCGGCTTCGGAGAATCCTTCGGCACGAAACTCCACTTCATGCCGGTCGGAAACCCTGCGCCTCCGCGCCCGCGAAGCGCTGACTTCTTCACTTCGTTGATCACGTCGTCCGGCGACATGCCGTCGAGGACTTTCTTGACGCTCTGGTAGCCGCCGTTGCGACGATACACGTCGAGCGATCGCGAGTTCTCGAGATGAACTCGTCGCAACTGAAGTGGTTCACATCCGATTGCTTCGATACGCATAAACAATTACGGCAGCGCGTCCAATACTTGATCGATCTTTTCCGGCGTCAGGTTCTCGTGGTAATCGAAGTTGATCTGAAACATCGGCGCGGTGCCGCACGAGCCGAGACACTCGACCTCGCTCAAGGTGAAGCGCCCGTCGGCGGTCGTTTCGCCGGGTTTAATGCCGAGTTTCTGAGAACAGTATTCGGTGATCTTTCCCGCGCCGCGGATTTTGCACGACAGAGTACGGCAGATCTGTATGTGATACTTGCCGACGGGCGACGTGTTGATCATCGAGTAGAAAGTGGCGACCTCCCAGATGTCCGTCACGCGCAGCATCAGACGGTTCGCGAGGTAGAGCACTCCCGGCGGATCGAGATACCCGCGTTCGCGTTGGACGATGAACATCAACGGCAGGATCGCCGAGCGCATCACCGGATACTTCGCGAGGTGAGCATCAATCTCCGCTTCCACTTCCGGCGAAAACCTCGCGGGCTCAACCCCGAGATCGACGGGCTGTGACAGTGGTTGAATATTTACGATCTGCGTACTCATCGATCGATCTCACCTAACACGACATCCAGCGATCCGATAATCGCCACGATGTCCGCTATCATCTCGCCTTCCGCCATGACCGGCAGCGCCGAAAGATTCACGAAACTCGGACCACGAACGTGGACGCGACTCGGTTTTGGTCCACCATCAGACTTGATGTAAACACCCAACTCACCCTTCGACGCTTCGATCGGGTGATACACCTCGCCCGCCGGCACGTCGAAACCTTCCGCGACGATGAGGAAGTGGTGAATCAAGGCGTCCATGTGACTCTTCATCGCTTCGCGATCAGGCAGCACCACTTTCGGCGCGTCGGCTTTCACTGGCCCGGGTTTCAATCGCCCGAGCGCCTGTACCGTGATCTTGTGCGACTCCTTCATCTCGCGCATGCGCACCATGTACCTGGCCCAAACATCTCCGTCCGGCTCAGTGGGAATTTCGAAATCGTAGTTCTCGTAACCGCAGTACGGATTGGCGCGGCGGATGTCGAGATTTATACCGCTGCCGCGCAAACACGGCCCGGAGAGTCCCCAGTCAATCGCATCTTCGGCTGAGATTTGACCGATGCCCTGCGTTCGTCGCTGGAAAATCCTGTTGCCGCTCAGGAGCGTGTGAAACTCGTCGACCGCGCGCGGAAAGTCGTCGAGAAACTGTTTGCAGCGGTTCTCGAAACCGGCAGGGAGATCCATCATCAAGCCGCCGATGCGGAAGTACGACGGCGTCAGGCGCCCGCCGGAAGCGGCTTCGATCAGGTTCAGAATCTTTTCGCGCTCGCGAAAGCAGTAAAAGAAGACCGTCATCGCGCCGATGTCGAGCGCGTGAGTTCCGAGCCAGACGAGGTGCGATGCGATGCGCTGGAGCTCGCAGAACAGGACGCGAATCGTTTGAGCTCGCTCGGGGATCTCGAGGCCGAGCAGTTTTTCACCGGCCATCACGTACGCGAGATTGTTGCCGAGTGGATTCAGGTAATCCATGCGGTCAGTGATCACGATGCCCTGCTGATACTTCTTATACTCAAAGAGCTTCTCCATCCCCGTGTGGAGATAGCCGATATCCGGCGTCGCTTTGACCACCATCTCGCCATCCAACACCAACTCCAAACGCAGCACACCGTGAGTGGATGGGTGTTGCGGCCCCATCGAGATGGTCATCTGCGTATCGAGTGGCCGATCGACCACTTCGAACTGCGGCGGAAGTGTAGGCGTTGAACTCATAACCACGGATCACACGGATGAATGCGGACTAGTTCATTTCAAGCTATAGGGCTCATATCCGCGTAACGGAAAATCCTTGCGCAGCGCATGTCCCTGCCAATCGTCCGGGAGCAGGATGCGCCGAAGGTCAGGATGCCCGTCAAAAATCACTCCAAACAAATCGAACGTCTCGCGCTCATGCCAGTTTGCAGTGCGCCAAACACTCGTGACGCTCGGCACGTGCGTGTCTTCCTCGTTCAGCAAGACCTTCAAACGAATGCGGTGGAATTTCGTGGTTGAGAAGAGGTGGTAATTCACCTCGAAACGCGGCTCTTCTTCCGGACCGCGATCCGCACCACAAATATCGGCGAGAAAATCGAAGCGACCTTCAGGCCAGCTCTTTAGAAAAGCACACGCGTCGACGATGTGCTCGCGCGGCACCACGAACGTCGTCTCGCCGAACGCGACGATGACTTCCGAGATCCACTCCGGATGCTCTTGCTGCAACGCCGCCACCAAAGGTGACGGCGTATTAGCGGAACTTGCAGTTGTATCCGGCGTCGGTACGTTGTTTTCGGGCCCTGATTGCATCCGCGATTGTGCTCTACTCTCTTAAGAAGAACGGCGCCGCTCGTGTCTGGAAGCGATCGTGTAAGGCCTCGATTCCGGTAATGTGTTCTGCCGCGCAGTCGATCCATCAGTCACCGGTAACGTGCCTGGTACAATGGCTTCGCGTGCCTCTTCTTCCGGTATGTCTTTGCGATCGCGCACGCTCTCTCTGGATACTTTGTCCTGGAGCATCATCACGGCATGGATCAGCATCTCGGGCCGTGGCGGACAGCCGGGAATGTAAACGTCAACGGGAACGATCTTGTCCACGCCCTGAACGATGGCGTAGTTGTCGAACACGCCGCCCGAAGTCGCACAAGCGCCCATGGAGATCACCCACTTCGGTTCCGGCATCTGGTCGTAGATTCGCCTGAGCACGGGCGCCATTTTTCGCGACACGCGCCCGGAGACGATCATCACGTCAGCCTGGCGTGGACTCGCGCGAAACACCTCCGCGCCGAATCGCGCGAGGTCGTTGCGCGACGTAGTCGCGTTCATCATCTCGATCGCGCAACATGCCAGTCCGAACGTCGCCGGCCAAAGCGACGACTTCCTCGCCCAGTTGATCAGCGAGTCGAGGCGCGTGGTCAGCACCTCGGGTAAAGCTTCTGCTATGACGTTTTCCAGACCCATGTAAAACTTCCTTACGCCGCCGTTCGCTTCACCGCAGCACGGCGAGCTTCCAAATCCGCCAGCGCTCTGGCTTCGGCCTCAGCCTCGCGTCGCGCCTTCTCGCTCCAATCGAATGCGCCCTTCTTCACGATATAGATGTACCCGACAAACAGCAGGCCTACAAAGATCATCATCTCGACGTAAGCAAACCAGCGCATCGCGTCGCTCTGTCCGGCAAGCGACTTGAACACTGCCGCCCAGGGCACCAGAAAGATCACTTCTATGTCGAACAGGATGAAGATCATCGCGATCAGGTAAAACTTCACTGAGAAGCGTTCGCGCGCCGATCCCACCGGGTCCTTACCACACTCGTAAGGCATCAATTTTGTTTTCGTTCGTTTGCGCTGGCCGACAAACTGAGAGAGGAGAACGTTACCGACGGCGAAGCCGCCAGCCACGATGAACATCAGCAGAATTGGCAAGTAGTCGTAAAGACGAAAACCCATTCCCACGCACACCTTCACCTACCGTAGACTCATCTTTGCGGTAAGTATTACTCTCTCCACGAGATTGAGAATCATTGTACAAGCTGATGCTAGACGAACTGATCAAGGGTGTCAAGCAAGCTTTCCCGCAGGAATCGCATAGGAAAAATGCTGATTGACCGTGAAAAAATGCTTGTGTTACCGTTCAGGAAAACCCGCTTCCCGAGTGGGTTTTGAGCGGCCTCGGCGCTCGCGCGCAATTTCACGTTTGTAGAGAGATTTCAAGAACGTACGTCTTGAAACTGTGATTACCGGATTCAACACAGATATCGAACATGATGGCGTTATGTATCATGTGCAGACCGAGGACAAAGGTCTCGACACACCGATCATCCTTTCACTCGTGTACGCAGGTGGTACCATCCTCGCCAGCAAGCGCTCGCCTTATGAAGATCTGATCGCCGCAGGCTTCAGCGACGAGCTCCTCGCCGAGCGCCTGAAGCGCCAGCACAAGTTGATTTGTGCGGCCATTCACTCGGGGCGCATCAACGATCTCAAAAAGATGAGCGGGCGCCCGAAAGTCGCGACCGTCCCGGAACAGACTGTGTCTGAAGCGCCGGAAGAGGTTGAGACTGCGCCGTCCAGCACGATTGAGGAACCATTCGAGATCGAGTATTGGCCCATGACGCAGGAGTGGGCGCCGCCGCCACCTGCACCGCCGCCGGAAGAGACTGTTGCGCCGGAAGCTGTTGAACCAGAGCAGGAATTAGACAAGGGTGCTGGAGAGTCTGTCACGGAAGAAACGCTGGAGGAGCCGGTGCCCGCGGTCGATCTCGACGATGGTCTGATGATCACGCTTCTCGACGACGATGAGTTCAATTCCGGACAGCGCTACACGTTGCGAGTGCTAATCGGCAATCGTGTCAGCGGCGATGAGAAGCCGTTGGCGAACGTCGCCGTGTCCGTGAAGATACTCGGTACGACGTTCAGGCCGTTGATCTATAGCTTAAAGACTGAGAGTGACGGCGTGGCGAGCGTCTCGACAGAGATTCCACGCTTCACGTCAGGCCGGGCGGCGGTTCTGGTGCGGGCGGTAGCGAAGGATCAGGCGGCAGAACTCCGTCGCATCATTCATCCGGTGGTTCAGTGAGGGTTGGAAGTTTGCGTGTTTACGTCAACGGCGAGTCTCGAGAAGTCCAGGGCAGTCCTTCCTTAGCAGAGTTAATCACAGAACTCGATCTGCCTGCCGAGCGCATTGCGGTTGAAGTGAATCGGGAAGTTGTGCGTCGTGGTGACTGGGTCAGCAGGATGTTGCAGGACGAAGATAAGATTGAGATTGTGCATTTTGTGGGTGGTGGTTTTGAGTCGTTTTGTGAATCAGATAATATCTGATGCATGTTGCGTGAGAAATTAGTTATAGCTGGTCGGACGTTTTCGTCACGTTTAATCATCGGAACAGGCAAGTACCGCAACCACGGCGAGATGCGCAGCGCGCATGAAGCGTCCGGAGCGGAGATGGTGACAGTTGCGGTGCGGCGCGTGCCGCTCGATCGCAGCAGTGAATCGTTTCTCGACCACCTGAATCCAGCGCTCCAGATTCTTCCAAACACCGCAGGCTGCTACAACGCGGACGATGCAGTGCGAACCGCACGCCTGGCGCGCGAGGCTTTGCAAACGGATCTCGTGAAGCTGGAAGTCATCGGCGATCAAACGACATTGTTTCCTGACAACGAACAGACACTCGAGGCTGCGCGCATCCTTGTGAAAGAAGGTTTCGTGGTCCTGCCGTACTTTACCGACGATCTGATCATGGCGAAGAAGCTGCTCGACGCGGGTTGCGCGGCGATCATGCCGCTTGCAGCGCCGATCGGATCTGGTCTGGGCGTTCAGAACCCGGCGAACCTGCGCATCATGCGCGAGCAGTTGCCTGATGCGACGATCATCGTCGACGCAGGCGTCGGCACAGCGAGCGATGCTGCGATCGCGATGGAACTCGGCGCCGACGGCGTGTTGATGAACACCGCGATCGCAGCGGCTGAAGATCCGGCGAAGATGGCAACGGCTATGAAGCTCGCGATCGAGGCGGGGCGTTTAGCTTACGTGGCGGGTCGTATGCCGAAGCGATTGTATGCGAGCGCGTCGAGCCCTTTGCAGGGTATGATCAAATAAAATCCGTGTAGATCTGTGGCCACAGATTTACACCGATGAAGACCGAAGGGCCAGCGTGATTTGCTCCTGTTCGCGCATGACGCGGTCGCCGAGATCCGTTGTCGAAATGGTTGGATAAGCACCGCCAGAGACGCGCAGGCAGCGCGCTCCTATCAGCTCATCGATGTAAAACTCAACCTCATCCTGGGCCATGTCTTTCAGAAGTCCATAAGTAGACAACTCGTTTAGACCGGCAGTCAATACCTGCTTCGACGAGGAGCCGCGCAAAGTCGAGACCAGCATTTTCTTTCCGAAGCGCCCGTTCATGCGTTTCGCGCACGCGAGTATTTTTCGAACGCGCAGCAACTCGTCCGGATTGAGCGGGCGTGGCGAAAGGTCGATTGGCCCAGGCGCCACGTCCGAAGCTGGTTCGATGTTTGGCTTGCAATTACCGCACGTGCCGCACTGTCGTTGGTGCTGGCGATCGCCGAAGTACCTGAGGATGTGAGCTCGATAGCAATAGTCGGTGTAGCAGAACTCGATCATCTCGCGTAACTTCCGGCGCTCGAGTTCGCCACGCCGTGAAAGATCGCGTGGATCAATACGAAGCTGCGCTGCGGGAACATCGTCGAGCATTATGATGCTGCGGCCTTGTTGTGCTCCGCGGCCACCGCGATTGAGTGCGGGCGCAGTGCGTTGAATGTGACCCGCACGCTCGAGCACGTAGAGAGCGGATTGGACCGCCATCTCGTTGCTCTCATCTGCGCGTCTTGCAATCTCCGACGTCGAGAGCTCGATCCGCTTCAACTCGGTCGCTGCAAGTGAGTCGTAAACCTGCTTGATGACGCTGATGTTCGGATACGAGCCTTCGATAAAGAAGTCGTGCGTATTCTTATCGGCGTAGTTGAAGAGCAACACGCACGTCGACTGGAGCCCATCGCGGCCCGCGCGCCCGATCTCCTGGTAATAAGCCTCGATGGAGCCCGGCATCTGGTAGTGGACGACGAAGCGAATGTCGGGTTTGTCGATGCCCATGCCGAAGGCGTTGGTGGCGACAATCATCTGCTTGTGACCACTCATAAACTCGTCCTGCGCTTTGATCCGAACGGAGTCGGTCATGCCCGCGTGATACGTCACGACACTCAGTCCCGCGTCTTTTAATTTCGTCCCGACCTGCTCGACCGACTTTCGCGTCGAGGCATAGATGATTCCGGAGCCTGCGACCGTGTTGGCGAGGCGCTTGATGTGGGCGATTTTTTGGCGCTCGCGTTCGGTGTGGATCACCTCTATTGACAGATTCGGACGATCGAAACCGCTGACGAAGGTTTGAGGTTGGGTGAGACCTAACTGCTGGATGATGTCAGAGCGTACGTAAGGAGTGGCAGTGGCTGTCAGTGCAAGAGTTTGAACTTTTCCGAGCGATCGAATCACGTTTCGCAAGCGCAGGTAATCGGGGCGGAAGTCGTGTCCCCAGGTTGAAATGCAGTGTGCTTCGTCGACCGCGACGAGCGAAATCGGAATCGATTGCAGGGCCGAGTTAAAGCGACTGCTGCGAAAACGTTCGGGAGCGACGTAGACGAGT
>DATNCH010000061.1:0-16782 GCA_035571655.1 Pyrinomonadaceae bacterium | reverse complement strand
CTTTCAGGGTTAGAAATTCTTTCTGTTAATTGTCCCCATGGTTGTCGCTTGCGCTCCAACCATGGGCTGAAATTAGCGAACGCCTTCGGCGTTTAGCCAGATTCGACAAATAATAGTCAGATCGGGCAAAAGATTGTTGTCTCCTTCAGAACCTCACGATGCTAGAATTCTCTCTGAAGGGAGAAGCCATGACCGAAGAACCTTAAATGAAGTTCTCTACAAGTAATGCCAACAAACTCGATTTAATTCTTTTGATTCTCCAGCGTCTTCAAGAAGACCTACAAATGGCAAAGCGTCAAATCAAGACCTCAATTCGTGAAGTTAAAAATGAGCAGAATTACATCACTGATTCATTAACTAAACTTCGTCGTAACACCGAGGATATAAATGATCGTCTTCACGGACTTGAACTGAATCAAGATAGGCAGAATTCATCAACTTGATGCGTCTCGAAGCATCTCCTATACTGCAAAACGTATTGACTATTCAGCTTGCGGAGTCGAGTCGATTGCAGCCGACCGTGCATGAAGGGCGTCTTAACGCCGAAGCTTTTCGCTTCGCAATCGTGGCCAGCCGTTGGAATGAATTAATATCGGCGCGGCTGGTTGAAGGCGCTCTCGACGGTCTTAAGCGATTGGGCGCGAAAGACGCAAACGTGAGTTTGTACCGGGTGCCCGGCGCGTTCGAGATTCCGCTGCTGGCGTTGCGACTTGCACAGTCGCGGCGGTTTGATGCAATCATTTGTCTCGGGACGATCATTCGCGGACAAACGCCGCATTTCGATTACATCGCGAATGAAGTGACGCGAGGTATTTCTCAGGCGGGTTTGACATCGGGAGTGCCTGTCGTATTCGGTATCATAACTGCCGACACTGTCGACCAGGCGATCGATCGAGCAGGCGTGAAGCTGGGTAACAAGGGTTTTGAAGCCGCCATGACGGCGGTCGAGTTGGTAAATCTTTACAAGGAAGCATTCGAGTAGCCACACAAAGGGTACAAGTGGCTAACAGTTGTTGGTAATTTTTATGGGTTCGCGACGTAAGGCGCGTGAATGTGCCTTGCAAATGCTCTTTGCGGCTGATGTTGCCGAAATGCCTGCGGACGATGTCGTCCGAAGCTACTGGGCTGAGCTTGGAGAATCTGATCTCGACGATACAGCCCGGGACTTCGCTACACGTCTGGCTGCCCGAACGCTTGCCAACCTCGAACTACTCGACGAACGCATTCGCTCGCGCGCCGAACACTGGCGAATCTCACGCATGGCCGTCGTCGACCGCAACATCCTGCGCCTCGCCGTCTACGAGTTTCTCTACGAACCAACACCACGCACAGTCGCTATCAACGAAGCCCTCGAAATCGCGCGCCGCTTTTCAACTTACGAAGCCACACAGTTTATCAACGGGATCCTCGACGCAATAAAACGCGATCTGGACGAACAGCAACCTCAAAAAAATGTTCAGCCCGAGACCGAAGAATAGTGAACACAGACCCGATATTCGCCGCCGTCGAGCAACTGCAAGCAGTCGCTGGTGACGGACCTGCCACGCGCAAAGCCGTCGACGCACTGTTCCGGCACGTTCACAATCTGAAGGCGAATGCCGCCGCCAACGGCTTAAACGATCTTGCCGCTGCCGCAC
Source organism: Pyrinomonadaceae bacterium (assembly GCA_035571655.1). Lineage (GTDB taxonomy): Bacteria > Acidobacteriota > Blastocatellia > Pyrinomonadales > Pyrinomonadaceae > PSRF01. Next base: position 15,145 of record DATNCH010000061.1, on the reverse strand, counting down.
ACGAGTTCGAGAACGTGCTGCACTCGATCAGGACGCGCGCGGCAGACACGCTCGTAAGCGACGCGATTCCGCCTGACGTTTGGACGTCCCTGCGGCCGGATCAAAAGTCGACCCTGACGCACGCGATTGCAGAAGGCGCCAAACTCTTCCTGATCGAGGCAAGTTTTGACGTCGCAGACTTCGATCGGGAGTTTCAAAACCTGGAACAGACGTTGAATGAAACTGGTGAGGTGATTTCTCGGCTGCCGGCGGCGACCCCGGGAAAAGTCAATTTCAGAATCCTTTACGCGACAAAAAGTGAAGCACCAGCCATTTCGAATGTCACAATCCAGGAGATCTCAGCCGCGCTAACGAGTCCGGCAAACGCAACGAACGATCTAAACGCCGTCAAGCAAGCGTTCGAGAAGTTGTCAGCGGAGCTGATGCACTTGCCCGCGACATCCGAAGAAGGAGTGTTGCAACAAGCGCTGCGCGCCGGACGAGCCGCGGCGGTTGTGACCGGCAAAGAAGTAGAGTTCGAAATACGCGGTGAAGATCTGCTGCTGGATAAAAGATTCGTCGATCCCCTCGTCCACCTGGTGCGCAACGCAGTCGATCACGGGATCGAATCGAGTGGAAAGATCGTGATCGAGGCGGCGACTCTCGACGGTGAAACCAGAATCACCGTCACCGATGATGGGCGCGGGATCGATCCGGCGTTGATCCCGAAGATCTTCACGCCCGGTTTCTCAACCGCCGCCAACATCTCAGACATCTCCGGTCGTGGTGTCGGACTCGACGCCGTAAAAACAGCAATCGAAGAAGCCGGCGGATCCGTCAGCGTAACCAGTCAGCCTGGGCGCGGCTCCACCTTTGAGATCAAAATCCGTATCCATCCGTGTTAATCCGTGGTCTCCATCTTCGGATGCATCGTGTGCCAGGTCGTCGCCCGCTCATACGCGAGCGCCACTCGCAGCGGCGACACTTCGTCGTAAACACCGCCCGTAAACATGATCGCCACGGGCAGGTTGTTCACAAAGCCACACGGCAGCACCGCGGCGGGATGGCCCGTCAGGTTTGTTACTAACAAGCTCGCGCTCCCAGGCGCCGGACTCACAAACACGTCCCACTGCGACATCAAGTGCTCCATTTCGCGCATCAACAGCGTGCGTGCACGTTGCGCCCGCAGGTACTCGACCGCGGGGATAAAGCGCGACGTGCGGAACGTGTTTGGCCAGTCGCCGGGTGATTGTCCTGACAACTGATTGACGCGCCCATCACGCGTGATGTCGTCAAACGCGGTCGCGGCTTCGGCTGTCAAGATGAATCGCAACGTCGCCGCAGAGAATTTCGGCAGCTCGATCGGCGTCAATTTGGCGCCGGCTTTCTCCAGGACTTCCAGCGCTGTCTTATAAATGGCTCGTCGCTGTTCAGCCTGGGTCCGCTGTTGCTCGTTGGTTGGCGGTGTCGTTGGACCATCAAACTCGGTCTTCAAATACCCAATCCGGAGCGTGCTGATGTTCGTATCGGGATTCCAGTTGAACGGTGCATCGCCGACGGTTATGTCTTTGCCGTCTGGTCCATAGATCGCGTGAAGCGCGGCCGCACAGTCTTCAACACCCCGGCAGATCAGTCCGATCTTGTCCATGGTCCAACTCAATCCCATCGCTCCATAACGACTGACTCGCCCGTACGTCGGACGCAATCCAGTGACGCCACACCTCGACGACGGCGAGACAATCGAGCCCAGCGTCTCCGTACCGATCGAAAACCCGACCAGACCAGCCGCGGTAGCCGACGCGGGACCCGCCGATGAACCACTCGACCCGGTTTGTGCTTCGTCGATTTGCCACGGATTTCTTGTCACTCCGGCGAACCATCTGGCACCCTGTGCGAGCGCCCCCATTGACAGTTTGGCGAGCAGCACGGCGCCGGCGTCGTTCAATCTTTCGACGACGGTCGAGTCGTAGTCGATCACCTGATCGCGATACGGCTCAGCGCCCCAGGTCGTCTTGATTCCCTTCGTGGCAAACAGATCTTTCGCGCCCCAGGGGATTCCATGAAGTGGACCACGATATTTTCCGCGTTTTAACTCCGCATCGGCGGCGGCCGCCTGCTTGAGCGCGAGCTCCTCGGTAAGCGTGACGACGCAAAGCAGCTTTGGACCATACTTCTTCAAGCGCTCGAGGTACATTTTCGTCAGCTCAGTCGACGAAATCCTGCGCGTACGAATCAATTCTGCGAGTTGAGGAACGGTCGCAAATGCGAGATCTTCGACAGTCTTGAACTGCGGCAACTCAACTTTTCCAAAGCGAAACTTGGTCTTCGCGGTGTAGAGTTCCTTTCGCGCCCGCGCCGGATGAAATGCGATGGCCGGTTCAGTATCGAGCGGAATGTCGATCTTGCGGTTGGCCTCGTACGAATCCAGGTTTCGATTGACGCCGCCGAGGGCCATCGCTTCCTGCGCGTCGGTGAGTTCGATGCCCATGAGCTTCTCGGCCTGGTGCATCATCTCTTTCGTGATGCGCAGCGCCGGTGTTGGAGACGGGCTCGGCGACGGGACCGGCGTTTGGGCCAGAGCTTCGAGCGGCATTTTCGCGGCCACGACACCTGCTGCACCGACCGCCGGAAGAAGTTTTACAAAGTTTCGCCGTCCAACATTAGTCTTTGCCGTCTTTTGCTTCATAGTAGTTGTTGACAAGATTTACAGGATTAGCGCGCACGCGCGCAGGATTTCGCGCTACGATACCATCAGCGGAAAATAATTTCGAGATTTGAACTGCGATGACGTCCCCGACTCTCAATGCTCCAGAAACGGAAGGCATTAAGTATGCGGGCTCAAAGCTGAAGCTCCTGCCTCACATTCTTCAGCTTGCTCAAAGAGTAAAACCGCGAACGGTTTTCGATGGTTTTTCAGGAACGACGCGCGTATCGCAGGCATTTGCGCGCTCCGGCTATCGCGTCATTGCAAACGACATTGCGGTGTGGTCCAAGGTGTTTGGTGACTGCTACCTTTCGAGTCCATTCCCGCGCGACCACTACACGGAATTAATAGACCATCTCAACGCGCTACCCGGCCGTCACGGCTGGTTCACGGAGCATTACGGCGGAGACGTAAACGGATCAAACGGCCTCAAGAAACCGTGGCAAAGACACAACACACTCAAGCTCGATGCGATTCGCGAAGAGATCGAACGTCTGTCGCTGAGTGCCGATGAAAAAGCTGTAGCGCTGACGAGTCTGATTCTGGCGATGGATGAAGTCGACAGCACGATCGGTCACTTCGCTTCGTACCTGAGCGACTGGTCGCCTCGTTCCCATAATCAGATGAAACTAAGAATTCCAAAGCTCATTCCTAAAACGCAGGATCACGAGATTCGCCAGACCGATGTGTTTGACGTTGTCTCAACGATCGATGCCGATCTGGCCTATTACGATCCTCCGTACGGCTCCAACAACGACAAGATGCCTCCTTCGCGCGTGCGCTATGCAGCCTACTATCATCTCTGGACCTCGATCTGTCTCTTCGATGCCCCCACGCTATTCGGAAAGGCGAAGCGGCGTACGGATACGAGCGACGCGGTAAGCGCGTCCCTATTTGAGGAATTCAGAAAGAACGACGACGGCCGTTTCATCGCCGTCGAAGCCATCGAACGACTGCTCCGTCAAACCAAAACGAGGCACATTATCCTGTCGTACAGCTCGGGCGGCAGAGCGACCGCAGAGGAGCTAAACGAAGTCGTTCGCAAGACCGGAAGAGTGATTGACGTTATCGCGGTCGATTACCGGCGTAACGTCATGGGCGGCATGCGCTGGACGCACGAGTGGGTGCGCGACCAGAACGACAAAAACCGAGAGTTCCTGTTTCTGATTGAGAGATAGTCTCTCGCAAAGACGCAAAGGCGCAAAGAAGAAGTCTTCCTTTGCGCCTTTGCGCCTTTGCGCCTTTGCGAGAGAATGTATAGTCTTGACTCACCGAGGTAGGAAAATTGAATAAAGCCGATCTATCCCAAGTAATCGCCGAAGAATTCGGCGCAAATGCCACGTATGTCGAGGGGCTACTGGAGCGTTTCCGCAATAACCCCGACTTGGTCGACGACTCCTGGCGCTCTTATTTCACTGAACTTATCGGCGATAGTAACGGCGCGAAAGTAGCGCCCGCGCCCCAGCCAAAAGCTGCTTCTGCACCGGCACCGGCACCGGCACCAGCACCCGCACTGGCGCCAGCACCTGCTCCCGCACCCGTAACAGACGTCGAAGCGACACCCCTACGCGGGCCCGCGCTCAAGATCGTCGAAAACATGGAGCGAAGTCTCTCCGTCCCAACAGCGACTTCTCAACGAAGAATTCCGGTCAAGCTGTTGGACGAAAACCGCAGAATCATCAACCAGCATCTCGCCGAAAACGATCGCGGAAAAGCTTCTTACACACATCTGATCGCATGGGCCATCTTACGTGCGCTCGACACGTTTCCGCAGCTTAACGACGGCTACATCGAAACCAACAATGGACCCGCGAGAGCGAAACGCACGAGCGTTAACTTCGGCGTCGCAATCGATCTAACAAAGAAAGACGGCACGCGCACGCTGCTGGTCCCAAACATCAAGAACGCAAACACGCTCAGCTTTGCTGACTTCCTCAACGCGTACGACGACGTTGTGACAAGGGCGCGCGAGGGAAAGTTGCAGGTGTCGGATTTTCAGGGAACAACGATCTCCTTAACCAATCCCGGCACCATCGGCACCGTCGCATCGATCCCGCGACTGATGGAAGGTCAGTCAGTAATCGTCGCGACGGGGGCAATCGAATACCCAGCCGAGTATCAGGCAATGGCGCCCGAAGCGCTCTCGCAACTCGGCATCAGCAAAGCCATTTCGATCAGCAGCACATACGATCACCGGATCATCCAGGGCGCAGAATCGGGCGCGTTTCTCGCGCGCGTACATGAGTTCATTATCGGTAAGCACGACTTTTATAAGAACATCTTTTTGAATCTCGGTATTCCGCACGCGCCGTTGAAGTGGAACCTGGATCGCAACCCGTTCTTCCTTCCGGGAGATCAGGTTCGCGAACAGACGCTTAAAGAAGCTCGCGTCATCGAGCTGATCAACGCATACAGAGTTCGTGGTCACTTGATTGCCGATACCGATCCGCTTCACGCGCTGCCGCTTCTCTATCATCCCGAGCTCGACATTGAGACCTACGGCCTGACCATCTGGGATCTCGATCGCGAATTCATAACGGACGGCCTCGCCAATCGTCAAAGCGCTACCTTGCGAGAGATCCTCGACATTCTGCAACGCGCTTATTGCGGAAAAGTCGGCATCGAATACCGGCACATTCAAAGCAAAGAAGAGAAGCAATGGATTCGCGAACAGATCCGGCAGCAGTTTGTCGAACCGCAACCGCTCGCGGTCGACGTGAAGAAGCGCCTGCTTTGGAAACTGATTTCCGCGGAACAGTTCGAGCGTTTTCTACACACGAAGTATCTCGGTCAGAAACGATTCTCACTCGAGGGTTGCGAAACTGTTATCGCTTTGCTGGATCGATTGATCGACGGCGCCGCGGCTCGCGGAGTTGAAGAGATCGTTTTCGGCATGGCCCATCGCGGGCGTTTGAATGTGCTGGCGAACGTGATCGGAAATTTGTGTGAAAGGATCTTCGCGGCGTTCGAAGGTTCGGTTCATCCGGAATTTCCGGCTGACGAGGGCGACGTGAAATATCACCAGGGAGCAACCGGCGAACGCGTAATGGACGACGGCCGCAAGGTGCGCCTGTCGTTGTCGCCGAATCCAAGCCACCTCGAAGCTGTCGATCCCGTTGTCGAAGGTATGGTTCGAGCGAAGCAGGACAAGACGCTGTGCGAGCGCGGGAGCACGCGCGAAGAGGTTATCGATCAAGTATTGCCTGTGTTGCTCCACGGCGATGCGGCGTTTGCCGGCCAGGGCGTCGTAATGGAGACGCTGAATCTCGCGGCGTTGAAAGGCTATCGCACGGGCGGCACGATCCACATCATCATCAACAACCAAATCGGGTTCACGACCTCTCCCGAAGCAGGACGATCGACGATCTATTCGACCGACGTCGCACGCATGACGCAGTTGCCGATCTTCCACATCAACGGCGACGATCCGGAAGCAGCGTACCGCGTGCTGCAAATCGCGCTCGCGTACCGTCAGGAGTTCAACAAAGACGTCGTGCTCGATCTGATCGGTTTCCGCCGCCTTGGTCACAACGAGACTGACGAGCCGAGCTACACGCAGCCGCTGATGTACGCGCGCGTCAAAGCACATCCGGGTGTGCGTACTATTTACGCGAAGCGTTTGATCAAGGAAGGCGTGGTCACGGAGGAAGAAGTAAAGGGCCTGATTGACGAACGCGTGCGCCGCTACGAAGCGGCGCTGGAAAACGCGAAGCGAAAAGTGAAGGAAGAACCGGCGCAATCGCATTCACGCGTCGAGGAGATCGACGGCTCCGCAGTCATTCCAACAGGCGTGGCAGCGGAAACGATCAAAAGCATCGGTCACAAGATTGCCGTAGTGCCTGAAGGATTCCATGTGAATCCGAAGATGGTGGGCCAACTCGCACGACGCGCGAAGATGGGCGATGGAAGCGCGCCGTTGGATTGGGCGTTTGCGGAAGCAGTCGCGTTCGGCTCGCTCGTGCTCGACGGCACTCGCGTGCGTTTGAGTGGACAGGATTCAGGACGCGGAACATTCAGCCAACGTCACGCTGTTCTCTACGACACGCAAACAGGAAAGGCATGGACGCCGCTTTCCGACTTGCGCTCCGAGTCAAACCCGTTCGCTCGCTTCGAAGTGTTTGATAGTTCGTTGTCGGAAGAAGGTGTGTTGGGATTCGAGTACGGCTACTCGGTCATCGCGCGGGATGCGCTCGTTTTGTGGGAAGCGCAGTTTGGTGATTTTGGAAACGGCGCGCAGACGATCATCGACCAGTACATCGCGGCTTCGGAAGACAAGTGGAAACAGACTTCGCGATTGGTGATGCTGCTGCCGCATGGTTACGAAGGACAGGGCCCGGAACACTCGAGTGCGCGACTCGAGCGATATCTCCAACTGTGCGCTGAAAACAATTTGCAGGTCTGTTATCCGACGACACCGGCGCAGTACTTTCACCTGCTGCGGAGACAAGTGCAACGGGGAATGGAGCGGCCGTTGGTAATCATGACGCCGAAGAGTCTGCTTCGCCTGCCTGCTGCATCATCGAGTATTGACGAGTTGGCAGCGGGGGGATTCCGGCCGGTGATTGACGACGCCGAGATTACCGATGCGGGCGCAGTGAAAAGGGTCGTGCTGTGTAGTGGGAAGGTGTATTACGACCTGATGGACGCGCGAAAGAAGACGGAGGATCGAAGCGTTGCGGTCGTGAGGTTGGAGCAGTTTTATCCGTTCCCGTCGACAAGCATTCGCGAGACGCTTGCGAGATATTCGAACGCGGATGAGTTGGTTTGGGCGCAGGAAGAACCGCAGAACATGGGCGGTTGGACGTTTGTTCAGAACCGGCTCGAGAATCCGCGATACGTCGGGCGGACTGCCTCCGCGAGTCCCGCGACAGGCTCGTACAGCATCCATCAAAAAGAGCAGGCCGAGATCGTCGCCGAAGCGTTGGATGTAACGGTCGGCGCGGCTCTCAGTCGCCGCCCCGCGGACGCCGCCAGGTATCCCGATCCAGATTGACGTTTTCTCTGCGGCCCTCTGCGTATCTCTGCGTTCTCTGCGCTTAAAGGCAATTCAACGCAGAGGCCGCAGAGATACGCAGAGGGCCGCAGAGAAAACGAAAGCCCCAACAGTCTTTGTTTCACAAAGTACTTGACACCGCGAGGATCCGCGGCTTACCATCCTCGCTGATGGAACGTATGCGCCTCGTTTCTCAAACCCAGGACCAGCCACCCGCGCTGCACGACCGCGCCATGGACAACCTTCGCTATATCCGCGAAACCATGGAGCGTGCCACGCCCTTCACCGGCATTTCCGGTCGCGGCGAGATTACGATCGGCGTCACCGCCCTGCTCGCAAGTGTCATTGCCGCACGCCAACCAACTTTCAACTTGTGGCTAGCCGTCTGGCTCGCCGAAGGTCTGATCTCGCTCCTGATTGCCGGTTGGTCCATGGACCGCAAAGCCCGCGCTCTGCAAACGCCGCTATTCTCCGGCTCCGGACGCAAAGCAGTATTCAGCCTGGCGCCGCCGGTAATCGCCGGAGGTTTGCTGACCATCGTGCTGGTGCGTGCCGGCGAGATTAAGGAGATTCCCGGTATGTGGCTTCTGCTCTACGGCACGGGCGTGATCACGGGCGGTATGTTTTCCGTCAGAGCGGTGCCGGTGATGGGCCTCTGTTTCATGGCTCTGGGCGCGCTGGCACTTTTCAGTCATTCAAGCTACGCCGATTGGTTCATGGCGGCGGGGTTTGGCGTGCTGCACCTGGTGTTTGGTGCAATTATCGTGAGGAGGTACGGTGGCTAAGCAGTCAACAGCAAAGAGAGAAAGTAAACAGGTTTCCGCAGCGCCCGAGACGCGTCCGGCGATCGCGAAGCAAAAGAGTGCCGCGCCAAATCTGGATCGTTTGATTCACGAGCGTCTGCGCCTGGGGATCATCAGCGCGCTCGCTGCGAACGAGTCGTTGACGTTTTCGGATCTAAAGAACCTGATGAATACCACTGACGGTAATCTAAGCGTCCACGCACGCAAACTCGAAGACGCCGGCTACATCTCCGTCTCAAAATATTTCGAAGGCCGCTTGCCGAAAACAGAATATAAATTGACCGCCGCCGGCCGCAGCGCGCTCGAGAGTTATTTGAGCCACATGGAATCGCTCATCAAGCAAATGCGAAATACCTGAGCGTTCTCCCTTTTTTTTGTTTCGTGACTTTATGGAACAAAGTGCTTCACCACGCGTGAGAGCAACATTGGAAGCCGTAGCTCAGCACATGGAGTTTCTGTGGATGACCACATTGCCCACTCCTCGCTCGGACATGAGAATGACCGGACCACAAAGATAAGTGGTCCAACAACCGACAGCTCGCAAGGAGTAGAGACATGACCAAAAGAATCATCGCTATCACATTCATTTTCATCTGCACTTCCATCGCCTGGGCCATCCTCGGCGGAACAATCTTCTCGCGTACGTACGATTCAGGTCTTGTCTCGTCGCCTCGAGTAGCATCCCTGTGGGGTACGCGCCAAAACCAGGCGCCTCCGACTGCTTCTTTCCACACGAAACTCGAAAAGAAACTGGAAACGTACGAAAACGGGAAGAAGGTAGTTAAACCTTACGTCGAAGAATTTGACACGCCGCTGCCGCTGGAGAGCAGCAGGATCAAAGTCGACCTCGGTCTCGAACACCGTCAAAAAGGGCTGTTGTGGTACAGCACTTACAAAGTCGTCTTCTCCGGTGTTTATGGTTTCCGTAATACGAGCGATAAGGAACAGACGGTTAACTTCAATCTGCAATTTCCAACGTCGCAGGCGATTTACGACAACCTTTCGTTCGTCGTGGATGGTAATCCAGTGCCGATTGCCAACGAGAAAAGCGCTGCCACGACTGCGTTCAAGGTCGCGGCTGGAAAAAGTGCTCAGCTCGCCATCGGCTACCGTTCTCAGGGACTCGACGAGTGGCGTTACAGCTTCGGGACTGGTGAGGTTGCGCAGGTTAGCGATTTTGATCTGCGCATGACGACAAACTTCAAGAACATCGATTTTCCCGACAACACGCTTTCACCTTCTCAGAAAACCGAGACAAGTACGGGATGGGATCTCGACTGGTCTTACAAGAGCCTCGTCTCTGGATATCAGATCGCGATGGAAATGCCGGAGAAGCTCCAACCCGGGCCACTCGCGGGACGGATAAGTTTGTTTGCCCCAGTATCACTCTTCTTCTTTTTCTTCCTCATGCTAATCATAACCACCATGCGCGGCATCGATCTTCACCCCATGAACTACTTTTTCCTCGCTGCCGCGTTCTTCTCTTTCCATCTGCTGCTGGCGTACCTCGTCGACCACGTCTCGATTCACGCGGCGTTTGCGATTTCGTCCGCGGTGTCAGTTTTCCTCGTGGTCAGCTATCTGCGACTCGTAGTGGGTATTCGTTTCGCCAGCAGAGAAGCGGCTTTGGCTCAGTTTATTTACCTGGTGATGTTCTCCTACGCGTTTTTCCTCCAGGGTTTCACCGGGTTGGCAATCACGATCGGCTCCGTGCTGACGCTCTTCGTGGTGATGCAGGTGACCGGCCGGATACGCTGGGCTGACAAGTTCGCCGTCAAGTCAGACGCACAGCCCGCCACAGAACTTTCCTGACGCTGTTAATAAAACAGGGAACTGAAACGTCTTAGTGGTGTCAATAGGTCCTATAGGACATAGGACCTATTTTCATTCGAACTTAAGGCGTTTTCGTCGCGTATACCGCCCCGATCCATTTATATGAAGGCAATTCTCTCTTTTTATTCCGATGCTCTGAAGATCGCCTTGCAGTCGATCTTTGCGCACAAATTGCGGGCTTTTCTGACGCTGATCGGAATCATCATCGGCGTCTCATCCGTGGTGACTGTCGGAGCTTCAATCAGCGGCCTCAACACCTACGTCGTCGAAAGAATCTCGAAAGTGCTTGGCAGCAATCACTTCATGATCGCGCGCATGGCTTTCTCGGGCGACATGAGTGATGAAGAGTTTGAACGCAGGAACCGCCGCAACAAGCGCATCAATTGGGACGATTACGAGTGGGTCCGCGATCATTGTCCTTCATGCTCTGACGTCGGCGCCGGTGTCGGTAGAGGCGCTGACCTAAAGCAGGACGGCATCGAATTTCCCGGAGCTCAGGTGTTTGGTTACAGTGCAAACATGGTCGATGTCGAAGACAAGACCATCGAGTCAGGACGTTTCATCTCGGAAGACGAAGTGCAACGCTCGGCGATGGTGGTCGTCCTCGGCATGGACATCAAAGACAAATTTTTCCCAAACACCGACCCCATTGGAAAGACGCTGAAGGTTAACGGGTTGCCGATGCGTGTTGTCGGCGTCGAGGAAAAGCGCGGCTCGTTTTTCGGCGGCTCTTTTGACCGTCACATCTACATTCCCGTAACCACTCACTTGCAGATCTTCGGACGCAACGGACTCCAGATACACGGCAAGACCCGCTCACGCGAATCGTTTCAACAGGCGATTGAAGAAGCTCGCGTGGCGATGCGAATCAAGCACCGGCTGAACGGCAACGAAGAGGACGATTTCGGTCTCGTCAACGTCGAAGAGCTCAACAACCAGATCGACGAGTTTACGGGCACCATCGCCATGGTCGTCGTTCCCATCACGCTGATCACGCTCGTCGTCGGCGGTATCGTCGTGATGAACATCATGCTCGTCAGCGTTACTGAAAGAACGTTTGAAGTGGGACTCAGAAAAGCCGTGGGTGCCACGCGGCGTCAGATTCTGCTCCAGTTCCTGATCGAATCCGCAATTCTTTGCGCGCTCGGAGGACTCATCGGACTACTCGTGGCCTGGGGCATCACGACGTTGATCACGGCACTCGCGTCAATCACGATGACGATAACGATCGGTTACATCCTGCTGGCGTTGATCGTGTCGACGGTAGTCGGAATGATCGCGGGCATCTACCCTGCGTTTAAGGCCGCCAGACTCGATCCGATCCTGGCTCTAACTCAAGCGACGTAAGACAAATGAAGCTTCAATTTCCAAAGGGTATTTTGCGCGAAACGCTGAAAATGGCGATCGCGAGCGTGCGCAGTCACAAGTTCCGAAGTTTCCTGACCGTGCTGGGAATTGTTATCGGCGTGATGACGGCGATCTGTATTGCGTCGCTGCTCACCGGCATGCGCCAAAATATCGTCGCGATGATCGAAGAGTATGGAACGAATAATATCTACGCGTTCCACCTCTCGACTGGACCACGCACCAGCGAGGATCGTTCCGAACGCTTACGTAAGCCACTCACACTCGCCGATGCAGAAGCGATAAAAACCCAGGCTCCAGCGGTCGAAGATGTGGCCCACATTGCTCCGAACGTCGGTTATGGTGGTGGACCATTCGATGACAACATTACCTACCAGGGTCACAACTATCGTTGGGGAAACACCCAGGGGGTTTCTCCAAACTACGCCGACATCACCAACATCGTCTTGAGAGAAGGGCGTTTCATCACCGAGGCCGACGATCAGCAGCGTGCAAACGTGATGGTGATCGGCGTGAACGCCGCGGATGCGCTGTTCCCGACTTCTAATCAGATCGCCGGAACACAAGTGCGCATGGGCGGCTACAACTTCGAGATCGTCGGAGTGCTCGAAAAGCGAAAGGCCGGGTTCTTTGGCGAGAACGAAGAAGACAATGCTGTTTACATTCCGTTTCGCACCGCACAAAAGATCGCGCCGGCAAAGGGATACTTGTTGATGGTGATTCGCGGTCGCTCGGGACAAGTCGCCGAGGCACTGACGCAGGCTGAAGAGATCCTGCGACGTCGCCGCCAGGTGAAATTCGGCGATCCGAATAACTTCGATATCAAAACAGCAGACAAGTTTATCGAACAGTTCGACAGCATTACGTCGATGGTGGGGTTGATCGCGATCGCCATCTCGAGTCTGGGTCTGCTGGTCGGCGGCATCGGCGTGATGAATATCATGCTGGTCAGCGTCACAGAGCGCACGAAAGAGATCGGGATTCGTAAAGCGCTTGGCGCGCGTCGTAAAGACATCGTGCGCCAGTTTCTTTTCGAAGCAATGATGCTTACGCTTCTTGGTGGGGCGCTCGGTATTGTACTTGCCGTCGGTATCGCGCAGTTGTTGATGTTTTTGATTCCGAGTATGCCGGCGTCGATTCCGACGTGGGCTGTTGTTACGGGTCTGACTGTCTCGATTGGTGTTGGATTGATCTTTGGAGTTTGGCCCGCGCGCAAAGCCTCACGACTCGATCCGATCGAGTGCTTGCGTTATGAATAATCCGCGGATTAATCTGCCCGTGTGAGTCGCGACTTCACGAAGGAATTCCTAACCTACATCCAGGTCGAGAAGGGTCTCGCGCGTCATACGCTCGAAAGCTACGAGCGCGATCTCGGTCGACTTCAGACGTGGGCCAACACGAACGGCAAACAAATTTCCGAGCTCACGCGGTCGGACTTGAGGAAATGGATCGCGAGTCTTTCGCGTGCAGGGCTGGCGCCGGCTTCCGTCGCGCGCGCGGTCAGTGCGACGCGCGGATTTTTCAAGTTCCTGATGCTTGATGGACACATCAAGTCGCATCCTGCCGAAGACCTCGACACGCCACAACGTTTCAGTTACCTGCCGAAGTTTCTTACCGAAAACGAGATCAATCGTTTACTCGCAGCGCCCGACATTGCGACGCCTGAGGGCATACGCGATCGCGCGATGCTCGAGATCATGTATGCGACGGGATTGCGCGTTTCGGAGCTCGTCGCGTTGAAACAAGCGGACGTTGACCTGCTTGCGGGCCTGGTCGTGTGTCATGGAAAGGGAAACAAGGAACGGCGCGTGCCGCTTGGGAAAAGCGCGATTCACTGGTTGCAGCAGTATTCGTCGGTCAAAGCCGGATACGGAAAGCAAACGTTGCCGAATGTCTTCTCGCATCGCGGGCGGCCGTTCACGCGGCAACTCGCATGGTCCATGATCAAGCGACATGCGGAAAAGGCGGGAATCAACGATGTTTCGCCGCACACGTTGCGACACAGCTTTGCCACGCATCTCTTGCAGCACGGCGCGGATTCGCGTTCGGTTCAGGCGCTGCTCGGGCACAGCGATATTTCGACGACGCAGATTTATACACACATCACCGATCTGCATTTGCGCTCCGCGTACGATCGGCATCATCCCCGAGCTCGGAAGAAGGCATAAATGTTCACGATTACTGAGCCCACGAATGAGGATGTTGAGAAGTTCATTTCGAGTCAGCGTGATTTAGAGTTTACTTATTCTGAGGTCGGGGCGACGAACACGACGCTTCCGGCGGAAGGGTTCACGATCGATCGAAATAACGTGCAACTGGGGCATGGGGAAGCGACGTTCAAAGCTGCGGTCGAGGCGCTGAAAAACTGGCAACAGTTTGATCTTGGGTGGGTGACGGCCGTACCGCGCGGGGTGGAGATTAAAGTTGGAGCGACGGTTGCGGTGAAGGCTCGTGCGTACGGGATGTGGTCGCTGAATGCGTCGCGGATTGTTTACGTGATCGATCATCCGAGAGCTTTTGGTTTTGCGTATGGAACGTTACCGGATCACGTCGAGTGTGGTGAAGAGCGGTTCATGATCTTTTGGATGGGGAGCGATGCGGTTTGGTACGACATCCTGGCGTTCTCGCGTCCACGGCATCCGCTCGTCAGGCTCAGCTCTCCGCTGGCGCGCCTGCTTCAGAAACGCTTCGTGCGTGAGTCGCTTGAATGTTTTAGCCGCAGATTACGCGGATGAACGCAGATGTGATCTGCGTTCATCCGCGTAATCTGCGGCTATAATTTTCTACTTCGCGTTTAGCGCGTTCGTCGCTCCAGCCCAGGAATGTTTTTCCAATCTCAGCCGCGGCGTCCAAGTCGCCGAAGCCCAAGTCGGCACTTAACCCACGCATAGTGCGGCGTAAGAAACAGTCGGCCAAAGTTTTTGCTAATTCGTGTTCAAAGCTAAAAACGACGGCTTCAGCGAAATCACGAACTGGAGCTGCTGGCAACACTTCTTCCCCGGTCACGCACGGCGGCGATTGCCTTCCAAGCCTTCGAAAAACCAGATCGACACACTCCTCAGCCAAACTTCGATACGTCGTCAGCTTCCCACCTACGATCGAAACTAAATTCTTCAGTTTCGGATGCTCGCGAATGAAATGCCTGCGCGTGATGCTTTTCTCGTCTTCATTCCTCGTCCACGGCAGCGGCCGCACACCCGAATACGTAAACAGAATTTGCTCGCGCGTCAGTCTCGCGCCAGGAAACGCGCGATTCGTCTCCGCGAGCAGGTAATCGATTTCCCACGATTCGCTTCGCACCGCATCCGGATCTTCTTCAAAGCGAACGTCCGTCGTACCGATGAGATAATTCCCATTCCACGGAATGATGAACAACGGCCGCCCGTCACTCTGCGCTTCCAGATAGATCGCGTTCTTCGACGCTCCCGGAAATGCAGGCACAACAATGTGACTTCCCTTTGTGCCGCC
>DATNCH010000060.1:0-24658 GCA_035571655.1 Pyrinomonadaceae bacterium | reverse complement strand
GAAGCGATATTCAAACGAATCGTTCTGCGGTATTACGACAATCGATACCTTCCCGCTTCTCAAAGCCTGTGCTGCGTCGCTCGGACTCATCACCGTCGCCGTAATTTCAGTGGAACCTGACAACAGTTGAGCAGTCTCATTTGCCTTCGCGTCCGTCGTCGCTTCGATCGCAACGGTGGATACGACCGCTGATGTTTGTATTGACATAAGTAGAGAGTTTTACCGCTTTATGACTGTTGGGACAAGATGGGAAAAGTCGGACTGAGGGCTTGGACAAGGTCAGTACAGGGAGCGGTAGCGACCTGGTCAGTGATCGGCATGATATTTCTAATGATTGTTGACGCTCTCATCTATGTTAGACTGTGCGCAAAATTCAGTGCAGATTTAGCAACGGAGCACGTTGATGAAACTTACGCGCGACATTCAGAGCCTGAGCACATTCAAACGCGACACTGCTAAGATCGTCCGCCAATTAAAGAAGACCGGACAGCCAGTGGTTCTGACCGTTAATGGCAAGGCGGAACTGGTGGTCCAGGACGCCGAAAGCTATCAAAAACTTCTTGAGGCGCAGGACAGGATGGAAGCGATCGAGGGAATCAGGCGTGGACTGGAAAGTATGAAACGGAATGCTGGTAAACCTGCAGAAAAGTTCTTCCGGGAGTTTTTTGCTTGAAAATCCTTCACGTTGAGGATCGCGTGACACCTTCGAATTCGTTCACGTTTCCCTCCTGTCTTCAGTCATAAATAGTTGTGGACAGCCGGTTGATCTCGGATATCTTATGCGCGAGACTGACCCAAATAAAGGAGCGTGGGCTGTTGAAGAAAATTTTCCTACCCATCGGTTTCGTTTTTCTTCCTTTGATAATTATTTGTGCCTGCAGTTACGCCAAAAGTCCGAAATCATTCTTGGAAACAGTCAGTACAGGGAGCGGTAGCGACCTGGTCAGTGATCAGCATGCAATTTTTCCTAATGATTATCGACTTTCATCGTTCGACCAGGTCGCTACCGCTCCCTGTACTGACTGTGTCCAAGTGCGATTCATAGCTTTCAGGCAAAGCCGACCAACACCGAAAGATAAACAGAACGACGCACTGCAAAAGCAGATCGCACAGATAGCCGCCGCTGCTCAAGGACACGTCGGTGTGGCAGCAGAAGTCCTGGAAACAGGCGAATCAGTCTCGCTGAATCCGCACGATCATTTTCCAATGCAAAGCGTTTATAAACTGCCGATAGGAATGGCAGTACTGGCCCAGGTTGACACCGGAAAATTGAATCTCGAACAAAAAGAGCGCGTCGACCAAAGCGACTTCGTGCGTCTGGGCCAAGCCAGTCCGGTTAGAGATAAGTATCCAAACGGCGTCGAGTTGACGCTCAGCGAACTCTTGCGCTTTACGGTGTCGGAAAGCGACGGAACGACGTCAGACGTACTGCTCGACCTCGTCGGCGTTGAAGGGGTCACTAAATATCTAAACGAGCTTGGTATTAGCGAGATAATTGTCGCCAACAGCGAAAAGGAAATCGGAAAGGATCGCGAGACGCAGTATCGCAACTGGGCTTCGCCGCACGGAGCGGTCCAGTTGCTGCGCAGTCTGCACGAAAGACGTGGGCTCTCCGAGCAGAGCCAGCAACTTTTGTTGAAGCTCATGACGGAAACGCCAACCAGCGCGATGCGACTGAAAGGTCTCCTGCCGAAAACCGTCGTCGTAGCACACAAGACCGGCACAGGTGGAGGCAACTACGACGTCGCCCCTGCGACTAACGACATAGGACTCATCACCTTACCCGACGGACGACACTTAGCCATCGCTGTTTTCGTCTCCGACGCTCGAGCCGACCTGGTGACGCGCGAGAGAACGATTGCCAGAATCGCGAAAGCGATTTATGACGAGTATACGCGCCACTAAAGAGCGCAAAAGCCTCGAAAAGGGGTAATATCAACACGATGAGAATCCGGCAGACAATCCTGTTCGTTGGTCTCGCCCTCACATTACTCTACTCGTACGTCAGACATCGCCCCGCGCCAGAAAATCCGCCAAAACCTAAGCCATGGGAGATCGCTTTCGAGCAACCATTCGAGGCGGCGCACCAGTTCCATGAAGGACTCGCGGTAATTGGAACAAGTAATAAATACGGATATATCGACAAAACCGGCAGAGTGGTCATCAGCCCGCAATTTGATCACGCCAGGGATTTCTCAGGAGGAATGGCCTGCGTAAGGATCGACTCCAAACATGGTTACATAAACCAAAGCGGGGAAATCGTCGTCAAACCGCAATTTGCAAATGCGCGTGACTTTTCGGACGGCCTCGCGCTCGTAAGTACGGGCGAAAGAAATGTAAGTTACATCGACACGGCCGGCAAGTTTGTGATCAAAACCAGGTCGACGTTCGCAACGGAGTTCTCTGAGGGTCTGGCCGCAGTGACTGGTCCAAGACAGAGGGACACCTATAGCTACAACGATACTGATAGCTACATTGATCAAACCGGAAAGACCATAATCAAAACATCGTTCGTTGGAGCTCGACCGTTTTATGAGGGACTTGCCAAAGTGCGGATTGACCATGACGCATATCTCAATGGTGGGTATGGATTCATCGATCGCACTGGTCAAGTTGTCATTGGGCCACAGTTTGATCAGCTTGGTGAAAAGTTTTCGGAGGGTCTTACCCAGGTTCAGGTCAAAAACAAATGGGGCTACATTGATAAAACCGGCAAGATCGTCATCGCTCCTAATTACGAAGAGGCTGATGATTTTTCGGAAGGACTTGCACGAGTCAAATTCGCCGGTGTCTATGGTTTCATCGGCAAGGATGGTCGCGCGGTAGTGATACCGCGCTTCACGATTGCAAGTTCGTTTTCCGAAGGTCTTGCATCGGTGTATGAGCGGGGAAAGTTCGGCTACATCGACAGAGACGGAAACTACTTTATTGAACCCGAATTTGAAGCGGCTGACTCCTTTTCCGAAGGTCTCGCGCTCGTTTTGCTGCACGGAAAACCTGCCTATATCAGGTTGCTAAAACCTGTTCCGGCGAAGAGTCGTTATTAATTCCTCTCGCGGATCGCTGGGCCAATAATGCAACCGGTAACCCGACGAGCACGGCATGGCCAATGAGCTCCGTGAGAAGAATGGGCAGGCGTGGCAGAGGACCTCTCTGACCAATGGCTGAGAGCGGCAATACTACAAACTTCATCCCGAAATAAGCCACCATTCCATAAATCAATCCACTAACGACCGGATGGCGGATCAAAACCGGCAGCACGAGGGTCGCGAGATAGTAAACCGAGGCAATGCACGTCGCGACCACGAAGTGAAGAACGATGCCGAGTAAGAAAGTCGGCACTCCACCCGCATACGATCTCGGTCTGCCAAGAACTCCGGCTGCTACCGACTGAAAAATCCTTAATAGCGGAACACCAAGAATCAAGCCATAAAACGTGAAGGCAAAAATGAGATCGAACAAACCAATAAGTAGTCCGCCCATCGGTATGGTGTCGATCGCACGCGCACGGCCCGCGGGAGTAGTATTGATTGTCATGCGCTTAGTCTGACTTCCGGTTTCGCGCTTGTGAACTAATTTGTGACGAGTATCGATCCGGCGTGATGTAAAGCGTCAGATCAAGGGCGATTTTCTCTGCGGTCCTCTGCGTATCTCTGCGACCTCTGCGTTGAAGAGCTTTTTAACGCAGAGATCGCAGAGATACGCAGAGGACCGCAGAGAAATTCACGAGCCCAGCTTGATGAACTTTTCAAAATGCTGTCGATAGCCGCGACTAAGAGTGTAGTGCGCGCCTGTGACCAGGACCACGCGGTACTCACCTCGCGCCCACGTTTGCACTTCCTTAACACGATCGATGTTGACGATAGTGCGCCGGTGAATCCGAACAAACATGCGCGGACTAATTTGCGACTCGATGTTGTTTAGAGTGTCGCGAAGCAAATGGGACGAGTTGCCGAGACTAAGACGCACGTAATTGCCCTGAGCCTCAATTGCATCTACATCTTCAGCGCGAACAAAAAAGACCTTCTCACCATTCTTGATAGCGAACCGCTCCAGATACGTTGCGCCCGTTCTGATCTCCTGCAACATGCTGATGATGCGTGCTGTGTCAGGTTCTTTTGCACCCTTCATAAAAACCTTTGCGTGATCGATAGCCTCCGCAAAGCGTTTTCGATCGAACGGTTTTGTCAGATAGTCGACGGCGTGTACGTCGAAGGCACGCAGGGCATGCTGGTCGTACGCCGTAACAAAAATGATGGCCGGGAGGTGCTCAACATTTAGCTTCTGCAAAACGTCAAACCCGTCGAGGTCCGGCATTTGTACATCGAGAAAGACGAGGTCTGGATTATGGTTCACAACAGAATCAATTGCTTCACGTCCATTTCGCGCTTCGCCAATTACTTCAACGTCAGGATGCTCCTTCAGCATCTCGCGAATCCGATCGCGCGCGAGCGGTTCATCGTCGACAATTAACGCCTTTATCGCCACGCTCTACTCACTTTTTACAAATGCCGGAACATCCAGGGTCACGGTAGCGCCGCGCCCTGCCGAGTTCGCGATTTGAAAACTAAAATCGCTGCCGTAGAACTGTTCCAATCGCGCGCGCGTGTTGCTTAAACCTATCCCCGAACCGTTGGAACTCGGTTTCAGACCAGGTCCGTTGTCCTCTACGCTCATGATCAATCGAGCACCCTGACGTCGCGCACGAATGCTGATGTGTCCGGGATCTGTTTGTCTCGCCACACCGTGCCTCACCGCGTTCTCCACAATCGGTTGCAGGATCAGATTCGGAATCATAGCCGTCAGCGCGTGCGGATCGATGTCCATTTCAACCGTCAGACGATCCTGAAAACGGATGTGTTCGATGTCGAGATAACACTTCAGAAATTCTAACTCCTGTTCGAAGTCTACGATCTGTGCGTCTGATCGTTTGAGGGTGAGTCTGAGAAAGTCTCCGAGTTTGGCAATCATTCTATCTGCGGCTTCGACGTCTTTGTGCAGGAGTGCAGCAATTGAATTGAGCGTGTTGAAAAGGAAATGCGGATGGATCTGCATTTTCAGAGCCTGCAATTGCGCCTGGGCCAACTGTGCAGTGAGTATTGCCGTTTGCGCTTCTCTTTCACGAAGCCCGCGGTAGTAGTAGAGGGCATGAGCCACGACGAGAGTGGTCCAGTAAATCGTCAGACCCTGATGGAAGTAATACGCACTGAATGCGTTGTTGCGCCAGAGAATCGCGAGGGTCGGATTGCGATCGAGATTTACATAACCCAGATACCAGACCAAGGGCGACGCAGCGGACAGGACCAGGCCCGAGAGAATTACACTCGCAGCCAAATGAATAAGCAGATTTCGTGGAAAATGCTTGCGAAGTTCAAATCGTCTCGCGAGGAGGACGATCAATGGAGATAGCAGTCCCCACAAATAAAAGTCGGCCAGGTATCCGGAGAGGATCCGTTTCCATGATATCTGGATGTTGTCCTGAAGCGCGCGAAGGTAAGTGCTGAGGGCAAAGGAAGCACCCAGCAGGGTCCACACGCAAAAGAAGAAACACCAGCGCAACCACCAGCGGTGTCTGTCGTAGAAGCTCTTAAACCGGTGTGGCGATAGTTCCTGGTTCACGATCGAAACGTTCGGAATGGTCCGACTTCGTAAGAAGTTGGCGGTCTTCCTGACCTGCGGGATCTGACTCGATGTCCAGAATCTCTTGCAGCGGTTTCGGGGTTCTGGGGCGAGTTGATGTCATTATATCTGCAAGGTTTAGGCTTACCATAACCCTCATTACGTTTGCCTCGTTCATTTTTGACGGCATTTTGAATGAGCATTTGGAAAGGTTGAATCAATAAGTGACGAACGCCAATTTCACGTGACGTAGAGCATCCGCGTGCGGATGAACTCGTCGTGGCTTTGCATTAAAAGTCAGGATTCACACTTGGAGGAGGTCAGTACCGTATCCAACAATGACTCTCGACAGAGCGCCGATGACGCGGATCCTCTCACCGATAAAAAACATGGGAATAAAATCCGGCGCTCGCGGGTATTAATGGTGGATCGCGGAAAAGGCAACGCCGTTGCCGCCGCGAGACAAACTCCACCCAGTTCGGAGACGCGGCACCCTACCGCATCTCGACGAAGCAATAAAATTTGGCGCGCCGGCTGCCAGTGGTCCCCAGTGGCCGGCAGGTTAGCCCTGACTAATCACAACTACTCGGAGGTCTCAAGGTGAGCTGTCAAAGGACAGTGGAAATCATTCATTCTTACGCTGATGGCGAGTTGGACCGGCTTCAGTCAGCAGAGGTGCAACGACACATCGACGAATGCAACGACTGCAATCTCCGCTATTGCCGCGTAATCTCGATGCGTTCGTCTTTGCAGGACGCTTCCCTCTATTACCGCGCGTCGCTGGAGTTGAAAAGGCGCATCAAGAGGACTTTGCGACAACAGGTTGGAGCGAACCTCGCGATCGTAGAAAACTCACGTCGCTAACTAGCCTTGTCTCAAAAGTCAGGATTCACACTTGGAGGAGGTCAGTACCGCAACGCGGTAGCGTCGGGTCGGTCTCAAACATACAAATTTTTTAGCAAATTCAAAGGCTCGTGTTCAACCCGACGCTACCGCGTTACGGTACTGACTGTATCCAACAATGATTTTCGACTTTTGCGGCAAAGCCTCGCTAACTCGGACGTCGACACTTGGGAATCAATTCGGCGAGGCGACTCCGCGCACGAGCCAGGCGCGACATCACCGTCCCCAACGGCACCTGAATCACACTTGCAATCTGTTTATACGACAGCTCTTCGAATTCTCTCAGCACAATGACCTCGAGATACTCTGACGGCAGCTTGCGTAACGCACACCTGACTATCTGCTTATCCGTTTCTTTCAATAATTGCATCTCCGGATTCGGAGCGTCTGAGACGTGGGTATCGTTCTCCTCCTCGAACGGCGTCACTTCCGCCGGTACTCGATTGCGCTGGATCCACGTGTAGAAAGTATTCCGGACAATCGCCAACAACCACGGGCGCGCGTCGCCGCCTTTGAAAGCGGCGAAGTGCTTGAACGCGCGCAGGTAGGCTTCCTGCACGACATCTTCAGCATCTCGGTCGTCGCGAGTAAGCCAGCGAGCGAGATTGTATGCCGCGTCGAGATGCGGTAAGAGCGCGTCCTCGTAAGTTGCGGTGGTGACTCTCATTACCAATCTCCTCAGGGATTGTTAGACCGGTGCGTCCTTGCACTTCTTGATCTGCTCGGCAACAAAAAGTGGAGGATTGATGTGACGAACACCGCGCCGGATCAAATCCCTCATTAATGCGATTCCTTCACAATCAACGTAAGAAATGTTCTTTAGATCGATGTTGAGTATTGCTCCCTGGTCCAGCACCGACTTCGCGGACTCTCTCAACAACTGCACCCATTGGCCTGAAATTCGACCATCCAATTGCAGCGTGATTTCCTCGTTTGACAAGACGGCTCTCGTGATCTTCAACATGCGCTTTTCTCTTGGAATCTCTGTGTCCTCTGTGCAGAGAGAACACAGAGGTACACAGAGGATCATGTTTACTGAATCTTATGAGGTTCACCGTAGATAAAGTCGTCCATCATGACGACGTCATTTGCCTTGTCGTCGTCCGGACCCGGAGCGACATTGCCTGCCGTAATCCGCACGCTCGAGATCCGCGGGTCGGTAAACTTGATTCCGAAGAACGAAAACCCGCCATCACCGGGCGACGCTGGAACAAAACTGCTGAACAACAACCGCCCGTCAGCACCGAAAAACTGCAACAGCGTGCTGGATCCTCGATTGCCACGCTTTGCGCCAGGACCACTGCCATCGGGTTGATCGACGTCACTGAAGATCGCACCAAAACCAGTAACTGCTGCGCGCAGCCCACCGTTCGAACCGGCCACAAAGAAAAACGTGTCAGTGATATTGCTTCCAACCGGCGTGAACAGCCGCAAAGGACTGAAGGCCCGAAACGTAGTCGCGTAAGTCGAATTGCCGAAGAGCGCTACGAGACCACCCTGTGGTCCACCCGACGGCGGCGCTTGTGAAAGCCCTATGCCGGGTGTCGTGAACTGCGCGCCACGCGTATTCAGAAAAGTGTTGAATGGGTTTACCGGAGGAGTTGTAACGTCGCTTGGAGGGACTCCGCCATCCCAGTTGATCTCGCGCCGGCCCGTGTTCTTTTCCTCGAGCGCATTGCCGTTAACGGGATCGCCCAACGCAGCGCGAAAGTCTGTGATCGTCCCTTGAATCGACGCGATGTTTGGCCCAGCCGCCTGGAACACACTCGGCGGCACAAAGTCGATGGTTGTATTGTCCTCGATTGCGACGGGCTCTATGGTTGGATCGCTGAGGAGCTGCTGCGCCTCGACGTGGACTGCCAGGATCATGAATATGATTGCGAGACTAAAGCCGGCCGCCCACCTCAAGTTCGTTCTACGTTTGTTTAAATTGCTCATCCCTGGTTCTCCTTCTATTCTTTCAAATCGAAATTTATTCACGGGTGGGTCCAGTGCAGATTGTGTGCCGCACAAACTGTCAGTGAATACGAAGGTGGCTACCGTATTTGGTAGTTAACTATGCAGGAGGTTACGAAATGCGGTGGGCAGTGCGTTTGATTCCCAGTTTTTCCATGCGATGCCTCAAGGTGTTCGGGTGCATGCCGAGAGTCTTCGCAGCACCATTCGAGCCATCGATTACACCGTGCGTTTGCTGTAACACGGCCAGGATGTGCTCTCGTTCAACCTCGTTCAGGGTCTTCATCGGGGATTGATCCGCGTCGAGAAGCACCGGTGGGACCTCGAGCGGTTGCTCGGACGGAACCGGTGACGATGAGACCGTGGTTAGTTCCGTTTCCAGGTCGAGTATTGGACCAGTCGAAAGAATCAACGCTCGCTCGATAACATTTTGCAGTTCACGTATGTTGCCGGGCCACGAATACGACAAGAGCTTTTGCGTTGCTGAGTCCGAAATACCGGTTATTTTCTTACCCAGATTCCGCGCATACCGGGAAATAAAAAACTTTGCAAGCTGCTCAACGTCCAAACGACGCTCGCGCAACGGTGGAACCTCGAGCGGAAACACGTTCAATCGATAATAGAGATCTGAACGGAATGTGCCGGCCTTGATCGACGCCTCGAGATTTCGATTTGTGGCGCAGATGATGCGGACGTCGACACGTACGGATCGATTACTGCCAACCGGCTCAAACTCGCGCTCCTGCAAGACTCTAAGCAGTTTCACTTGAGTATCCAGCGGTAACTCGCCGACTTCGTCCAGGAAAATCGTCCCCCCATCGGCCAACTCGAACCGGCCAATCCGGCGCTCGAACGCCCCTGTGAAAGCACCTTTCACGTGGCCGAACAGTTCACTCTCAACCAGACCTGCGGAAATCGCGCTACAGTTCACCTTCACCAACGGCCTGTTCTTGCGATTGCTGCGATCGTGAATCGCGCGCGCGATCAGTTCTTTGCCGGTCCCTGTCTCTCCGTAAATGAGGACGGTCGAATCTGTCGGCGCGACCTGATCGACCCTGCGCAGCAGAGCCCGCAGCGACGGACTGTCGCCAATGATCTCTTCGAAGTTGTGTTCAGTCCGGATCTCCTCCTGAAGGTAAACATTCTCTTTCTCCAGTCGCGCCTTCAACGATGCAATCTCTTCGTATGACTTCATGTTTGCGATTGCCAATGCCACCTGGTTTGCGACCTCCCTGAGCAACTCGGCATCGGACTCTGAGTATCGGTTCTGTGTTTCACTCCAGACCGCAAAAGTACCGATGCTCTTTCCCATCGAGACAAGTGGGACCACGCAATAAGATTGAATATTCTCGTCGGCGACGAGACGTTTCTCATTCGCTGACTGCTGTTCCCGTTTCAGATCGCCGCGCCTGGCCACTGCCTGGTGCTCGAGTACCCACGCCGAGATGCGACTCTCATCCAGGTCATATTCTTTGCCGACACGGAAAAACTCAGAGTCGTCCTCACCCTCCATCGAGAGCAGCTTCAGGTTGTTGGATTCAGGCTGGTAAAGAAGAAAAGCAGCTCGGTCGAACGAGACAACGCGTCGTATTGCTACGTAAGCAGAAGCGAAAAGGGCGTCGCGAGTGAGGTTCGTAATGATTGCGTTGTTGATCTCGAGCAGCGAATGTTGCCGTTGTTCGCTCTTTCGCAAACGTTCTTCGCTTTTCTGGAGAGCCTCTTCCGCTGCTTTCCGTTCCGCGATGTCTTCTGACAAGGCAACCATGAACCGCGGTCGCATGCTCTCGGGATCGCGAACCAGCGATACGTTGTTTCTGACCCAGAGCAGACTGCCATCTTTTCGCCGGTATTGCTTCTCGATTTGAAACTGATCACGCTTCCCTTCCAGGAGTTCTGAGATCAGAGCCCAGTTAGCTTCTCGGAAACTCTCATGAGTGATCTCGAGGATTGGGATTCCCTGAAATTCATCATCTGTGTAACCGAGCATTCTCTGGTAGGTCGTATTAGTCGTCAGGACACGGCCATTGAGATCAGCTATGGCAACACCGATGGCGGAATTCTCGAAAACAGATCGCCAACGCAGCGCCTCCATTCTCTCTCGCAATGTGTCTTCCGAGGGGGAATAGGTATCCGGTGTACCGCTAGTTGGACCAACGTGCCCCATATAGCAGGTGGAATAGACTCTGAATGTGGAAGAAGTTTGTTTCACGCGGCGTAGGAAGTCAAGAGGTGCTCCTCGTGCTGTGATTAGGTTTGGAACTAAGGCCGAAGGAGTTATCCGTTTAGAATGAGCGCACTGTAAACGTCGCCCAGCTCGTCCAGCAACGAATCTAACAGTGCGCTCATTTCTGGCCGGCGCCACCCCCCGTGTTCACCGGCCTTCGCCTTGACCCTGGTTCGCTTCTGGTTCTATATACCGCGCAACGCGCTGAGTTATTCCCGCGTTTTTATCCGCAGGCTGGAGAGAGGATCCGGCTCAGTACGCGCCGCGTCTTATTGAGTTCTGCCTGGGTGGTTTGTCGAGCAGTCAGGAATTGACGAAGCCTAAGCCGGGCTTTATGTAATTGTGATTTTGATGTTCCGACTGCACATCCCAGGATTTTGCCGATCTCTTCGTGTTCGTACCCTTCGATGTCGTGCAGGATAAAAACCACGCGATAACCTGGCGGCAACTGGGCGATTGCATGGTCCAGCGCAATACGATCGATCTGCGCCATCCGGCTGGGATTCTCGGTTCCTCGAAGAATTCTGATCGGCGTTGCGCCATCTTCAGTGGTTTTTTCCGACTTTACTATCGGCTTGCGCAGGTGCATCAGAACCTGATTAACGGTGAGCCTGTGCAGCCACGTCGTAAATGAGGAGTCACCACGAAAGGTATTGATCTTCCGAAATAGTTGGATAAAAACTTCCTGCGTCAAATCTTCTGCTTCGGTCGAGTTTCTCACCATACGCAGACAGTGTGAGTAAACCCTTTGATTGTAGCGACGGTAGATCTTTTCAAATGCGTCCATGTCGCCCGCGGCGGCACGTTGCGCATCTTGATCTACCGTCATCTCTACAACCTTTCCACCGGGCTGAAGCCCGGTGTGAATGAGACGATTTTCGCTCTAGCGCAGATCACCAGCGATGGTCACCGTGTCAACGGTCACCTTCGGATCTGTTTTTCCTACGGTTCCCAGGTTTTGCAGGACTTCGCGCTCACTGCGCGACTTGGGAAACTGTCTGCCGCTCGTGGCGCCTGCCGCCCACACCTGGTACAGGAAATACTGATCTCCATAACGGTGGAAAACCAGCTTCGCTCGGGATGTGGTATTCAGACTCACGACTGCCATCGACGTACGAAGCGCCTGTGAGCGGCCACCTTCGTCTTCTATCGAAAGCACCAGATCATCAGAGTTCTGTCTGGCCCGACCCACGGAATATTTGCCCGACGGAAGTTTCTTATCACCAATGCTGAAATCAAATGGTATGTGGGCCGACACCCTGGACCCGAGAGTTTGTGCCTGAGCT
Organism: Pyrinomonadaceae bacterium; assembly: GCA_035571655.1. Classification (GTDB taxonomy): domain Bacteria; phylum Acidobacteriota; class Blastocatellia; order Pyrinomonadales; family Pyrinomonadaceae; genus PSRF01. The sequence continues at coordinate 12,670 of DATNCH010000060.1, read as the reverse complement.
GATGCGACGACTGTGGCGAGTACAATTGCGCAAAGTAGACCGACTTTCTTCAAAACGCTTACGACTTTTATTCTCATACGCTCTCCCCTCATGTGTAATCAGCGGCTTACGCCGCCGTTATACATACCGCTCGAGCGTGTCGTTTATTCCGTTGGACCAGACGAGGGTTACGCGGAAGGAATTAACCACCGGCGATTGCGCCGATAATGAAGAACGGCTCCGCCCCTGACGCGATTGCGTCAGGAAGCGGAGCGTCTGCTGGCTCGTGCGTCACGTCTTCACCGCACGCAAAGAATCTCAGTAACGGCCGGCGCTCTCCCCCGACATGATGTCGAATGGTCCCGCGCAACATCGGGAAGCGTGCTTCGAGCGCATCGAGGATGGCCTGTCGTGTTACCGGGCCATCGATCTCGAGTTGAACATCTCCCTGAAGACCCGCAAGCGCTCGCAAATGTGCCGGCAAAACAACCTGAATCATTCGAACGTCTGTACCTCCACTGAAAGCACTGCCGGAAGATCTCGAACGATCGGCGCCCACGTGTTCCCCGCATCAGCGGATCCATACACCTGGCCGCCAGTGGTGCCGAAGTAAATGCCACACGAATCAAGCGAATCGACCGCCATCGCGTCGCGCAACACGTTCACGTAACAGTTGCTCTGAGGCAAACCGTTCGTGAGCGGCTCCCATTCATTGCCGCCCGTGCGACTACGATAGACGCGCAGCTTCCCATCCGGCGGATAGTGTTCGCTGTCGCTCTTGATCGGCACGACGTAGACAGTCTCCGGCTCGTGCGCATGAACGTCGATCACAAACCCGAAATCCGTCGGGAGGTTGCCGCTGATCTCCTGCCACGAGTCGCCCGCGTCGTCGCTGCGCATGACGTCCCAGTGTTTCTGCATGAACAGCACGTCGGATTTCGAAGGATGCTTCGCTACGTGATGAACGCAATGCCCCACCTCGGCGTTGGGATCGGGAATGTATTGCGAGCGCAGTCCTTTATTAATAGGTTTCCACGTTGCGCCGCCGTCGTCAGTGCGAAACGCACCAGCAGCGGAGATCGCGATATAGATTCTTTCGCGATTAGCAGGATCCAGGATAATCGTGTGCAGACACAAGCCGCCCGCGCCTGGCTGCCACTGAGCGCCCGTGCCGTGGCCGCGTAAACCCGGCAGTTCTTTCCACGTCTGACCTCCGTCAGTCGAGCGAAACAAAGCCGCATCTTCAACGCCCGCGTAGACCGTGTCTGGATCGTCGAGCGAAGGTTCAAGATGCCATACGCGTTTGAACTCCCACGGGTGTGGAGTGCCGTCGTAAAACTGGTGGGTCGTGAGCGGTTTGCCGGTCTCAGCAGACGAGTCGTAAACAAACTTGTTGCTCTCGCCCATCGGCATTCCTTCGGGCGTGGTGGTTGGCGCGCCCGCGGGCGTTCCGGGTTGAAACCACGTCTTGCCGCCGTCATCCGAGCGTTGAATGACCTGTCCAAACCAGCCGCTGGTTTGCGATGCGTAAATCCGGTTTGGATCGACGGGTGAGCCTTTTAGGTGGTAAAGCTCCCAGCCGGCGAAGTGCGGGCCACTAACGTCCCATTTTTCTCGTTTACCGTCTGAGGTCAGAATGAATGCGCCCTTCCGGGTGCCCACGAGTACTCGTACATTGCTCATCTTTCGTTTCCTTCTCTAATGACGTGATCGCAAGATTCGACTCCTTTTAACATAAGTCGAACGGCGTTTTGTGAAATCGACCTCCATGTGCCTCTTGGTGGCTAAATTCTTCGGAACTTTTTCCTCTCGTATGCGTCTTAGATGACTGAAAATCGATTCTGGTCAGGAGTCAGTTCGGGTAAAAGTGGCCGCAATTGCACCAAAGTCAGCCGTAAAAGACGCGATTTTAGACGCTACCGACCGTCTGTTAGCGCGATTTGGCTACCGAAAAATGACGGTCGAAGACATCGCCGCCGAAGCCGGCATCGGAAAAGGCACTATCTATCTACACTTCAGCAGCAAAGAAGAAGTCGTGCTCTCTCATATAGATCGAATCGTCGATCGGCTGCGGGAGCGTCTGAAGGAAATTGCCGGTTCCGATGCCACGGCGGCGGAACGCCTCCGGCTCATGCTTCTGACCCGCGTGTTATTTCGCTTCGACAGCATCCAGCACTACACACAGAGCCTCAACGATCTGCTCGCCGTCCTGCGCCCACGTTTGCTCATGCGTCGTGCACAATATTTTGAAGCCGAGGCACAGATTTTCGCGGAAGTGCTCACTGCCGGACGCCAGTCTGACGAGTTTAGTTTTCACGACGAGCTCGCCACCGCACACGCGCTACTGGAAGCCACGAATGGTTTGTTGCCCTACAGTTTGAGCACGACCGAATTGGGCGCGCGTGAAGAAGTTGAGCAGCGCGCCGCCGACGTAGCCGACTTGATGCTGCGCGGCCTGCTCTCTCGCAAATAAACACTGAAAAGCTTTTAACCAAGGAGAACCACCAATGCTTAAAACAACCGCATCCAGGGTCATTGTCCGTGTGGTGATAATTTGTCTACTCGCGCTCGCGGGTGCGACCGTCAGCTTCGCACAGCCGGAACAACCCGACCTCACCATCGACGCCGCCACGCGCACACAGGTGATCGATACGCTTCTAAAACGGCTCAACGACTCGTATGTGTTTCCTGAAGTCGCGAAGAAGATGGAACAGTCGATTCGCGAACGCGCAGAGAAGAAGGAATACGATCAGATCACCAGCGCCAAGCAATTCGCGACGACGCTGACGAACGATCTCCAGGCCGTCAGCAAAGACAAGCATCTGCGCGTACGCTATTCGAATGAGCCGATTCCCGAGCGTGGACCGCGTCGTGAGCCGACCGAGGAAGAACGCGAACAAAGACGGCGTGCCTTGACGTGGATGAATCACGGTTTCGGTAAAGTCGAACGGCTGCCGGGCAACATCGGTTATCTCGAGTTCTTCAACTTCGCAGACGAGGAGCTTGGCGCCGACACAGTGGCCGCGGCAATGAACTTTATCAACGGCACTGACGCGCTGATCATCGATATGAGAAACAATGGCGGTGGCAACCCGGCGATGGTTGCGCTGGTCTGTTCGTACTTGTTCGGCGCTGAGCCGGTCCACCTGAACGATCTCTACTGGCGAGAAGGTAACCGCACCGACGAGTTTTGGACCAGGAAAGAAGTTCCCGGCAAACGTTATGTGAACAAGGATGTGTATGTGCTTACGAGCAAACGGACATTCTCGGGCGCGGAAGAGTTCACTTACAACCTGAAGAACCTGAAACGGGCGACGATCATCGGTGAGACGACCGGCGGTGGCGCGCATCCGGGTGGTGGTTTCCGCATCAGCGAGCATTTCGGAATGTTTGTGCCGACTGGACGCGCGATCAGTCCGATTACAAAAACGAATTGGGAAGGCACAGGCGTCACGCCTGACATCAGCGTGCCCGCGGACCAGGCTTTACTAGTCGCTCGCCTGATGGCTTTGAAGAAATCGGTGACGACGTTGACCAACCCCGACTTCAAATCAGGCGTCGAAGAAGAAATTCAGAAACTCGAGAAAGAACTGGCTGCGTTAAAGTCTAAAAGCTAACCCGAGCCACAAAAAAGCACAAAAGGCACACAAAGTCAGCGTTCGTTGTGCCTCTTTGTGCCTTTTTGTGGCTACTTCACTGGCTCGCTAAACAGTGACTCGAGTTCTTTCGACGCGTTCTCGACCGCGCGTTTCGCATCTTCCACTGCCTGCGTCGCGTCTTGCGCCTCCGCCGTCATACTTTGCGAGCGTTTGTTCGCAGCGTCCGCCGCGGCGCTTGCCTTCTTGAACCGTTCCTCCGCCTCGCGCCTGCGCTTCTCTGCGTCTTTCGCTTCAGCGTGTGCTTTCTTCTGCGCCGACTCCAGACTCTGAACTCTCGCGCGTGCGTCAGCGAGCGCCTTTCTCGCAGCCTGCAATGAAACTTTCGCGGCCGCGATTCTTACCTGACGTGTCTCTTCAACCTGCCGCGCGGCGCGAGCTGGTGTCGCCGGCCTCGCCGCAGGGACGAATGAAGCGAGTGATTCAAAACCCGGTGGATCCACGTCCTGACTCAAACGCCCCGGAGTTGGACCATCGGACAACGACGCAAGGGCCGACATCGCTTCGAGAGTCGTGCTGACGCGACGAATCATGTCAGGCGTTGGATTGTTCAACAACGAACTCGCGATATCCGCCAACTGCGAGAGCGCCTCGCGCCTTGCGTCGAGCGCGCCACGCATGTCCGCGACCTTCCCACCGCGTTGCGCCTTGCGAAAGCGCTGGCCCGCCGCGAGTAACTCTTCGAACGCATCTCGATGGTGCCAATAGAGTTGGTTGACGGTCCATGCCGAGACCGAAGGCTTCGCCAGCGTCTTGACGACGTTCGCGTCGTTACCGTGCCCGCTCTGCTTCAGTCGCCTGGCGAGTGCATTCCGCGCGTCGGTGAACTCATTGAGAGGCAGTTTGAACAGCTCGTCGACATCTTCCTGGAGGTTTTTCACGACCTAAGTATGTGCCTTTTGTGGCTTCACTCGCACCGCAACGCCACCAGCGGATCGACCCGCGCCGCGCGTCTCGCGGGAATCAGGCACGCGACTAACGCGACGAGCGACAGCGTGATCGAAACTAACACGAACGTCGTGACGTCCGTCGGTGTCACACCAAACAACAGACTCGTCATTAGTCGCGTCAACAGGTACGCGCCTACAAGCCCGAGCGCCACACCGACTAACGTCAGCCGCATAAATTCGCGCAACACGAGTCGCAGCACGTCTGTCGCTCTCGCGCCCAACGCCATCCTGATCCCGATCTCCTGAGTTCGCTGCGTAACCGAATAAGAGATCACACCGTAAATTCCAGACACTGCGAGCACCAGCGCAAGCACCGCAAACAGCGTCAGGATCGTCAACGCAAAGCGACGCGTAGCAACAGAATCGCGAATCAATTCGTCGATTGTTTGCACCTGATACACGGGCTGGTCCTTGTCGATCTCGCGAATCGCCGATTGAATCCCCGCCAACGTGCTCTTTGGGTCAACACTCGTGCGCACGGCGACATTCATGCGGCGATAGCGGCCCGCCATCTGTCCGAGCGCGAAATAGATTTCTGGTTGAATTCCCTCGTCGAGCGCTGATTGAGCCGAGTCTTTTACAACTCCCTTAACAGTAAACCAGGGGCTCTTCGAGTCGGCGTTCCCGATCTTGATCCGTTTTCCGAGCGGATCCTGATTGGACCAATAGCGGTTAGCCATCGCCTGATTGACCATCACGACCGGGGGCGCCTGTGGACCATCCGCAACAGAAAACACCTGTCCGCCAACCAACGGGATTTGGAGCATTGAAAAGTAGTCGGCACTCACGGTACGCGTGTCGATGGCTTGCGTTTGCACTGCCGTATTCGCGGCGCTCTCCACAGTTATAGGCCACTCTTCCGTGAAAACAAACGGCATGTGTGAAGCAACACTGACCGCTTCAACTCCCGGCAATGTCTTCACGCGATCGATCACGCTTTGGAAGAAGATCGCATTCTGCGATCCGTCTTTCGATTTCGCCGGCGATCGATTGATTCGCATCGACATGACGTTCGCCGTCGTCATTCCCGGATCGATGTTTGTCAGCTTTGCGAAACTCCGAATCATCAAACCCGCCATCACGAGAAGAATCAGCGACAGCGCTACTTCGGCAACCACAAGCACGCCCTGCGCGCGTCGAGCGGCAACGCCGGCAGTGGTTCGTTGACTCGCAACCTGGAGAGCCTCGCGCGTCTGTGTTCTGGAGCCTTGAATCGCGGGCCACAGTCCAAACAGAAACGCAGTCACGAGCGATACGCCTAACGCGAAGAGCAGTACTCGCCAGTTCATCGTGATTTCCAGGCCCGGTGGAATCGTGCCGGTGGGAATTAAATTCACAAGCGCGCGTGTTCCCCACGAAGCGATCAGAAGCCCAAGGCCACCGCCCAGCAAACCCAACACACCACTCTCGACGAGCATCTGACGGATGATTCGCGCGCGACTTGCGCCCATCGCATTTCGGATCGCGATTTCATGCGCACGGCCCATCGCCTTCGCGAGAAGTAAGTTTGCGATGTTGGCGCATGCGATAAGTAGCACCAGTGCGACCGCGCCCAACAAGATGAAGAGAGCTCTGCGAACTGGTCCAAAGTAAAAATCGGCAAACGGCTGCACGTAGATTTGTCGTCCGGCGTATTCCTGGTTTGTGCCGATGAAATCCTGCTCGTTTTGTCGCGCCAGATTTGCAAGCGCTGCATTCACCTGTTCGACCGTAGTGTTGGAGCTCATGCGAGCCACGACTGGAAACACGCGGCCACCGCGTTGGCCCTCGGCGAAGTCGAACGGAAACGGAAACCACGCCTGTCCTTCGTCAAACCTAAACTGCGCCGGCATCACGCCGATGATCGTGAAAGGCTCGTCGTCGAGTGAAACCTTCTGGCCCAACACTGCATTGTCACCACCAAAACGTCGCTGCCAGAGCCCGTGACTAATCACCAACACGCGCTCGCCCTTCAGACCTTGCTCGCTGGGCGCGATCGTGCGGCCGAGCAAAGGTTCGACGCCGAGTACGTTGAAGAACTCAGTTGACACTTTGGCGGCCGCGATTCGTTCGGGCTCGTCGCTGCCGGCGAGGTTGCGACTGACAGGTTCGAACGCAGCGACACGTTCGAAGATGCCGCTCTTCGCGACGTCGAGAACCTCTGGGCCTGAAGCTCGAAACTGATCCTGCACGCCGATCTTCGGCAGACTCTGGCGGACAAAAAAGAGTCGCGCAGGATCTTTGTAAGGAAACGGATTGAGGACCACAACGTTGACGATACTGAAGAGAGCTGTGCTTGCGCCGATCGCGAGAGCAAGCGTGAGCACGGCAACGAGCGTGAACGACGGCCGCTTGCGCAGCATACGAAAGCAGTAGATTACGTCATGCATGGCAGATAGATCCCGAGGTTGGTTTCGAACTACTTGCAGGCCGCAGTTTCAAAGTCCGTGCCAAGCCGCGAACAAGATAAATCGCTTGTATTTATGGAGAAACTGGTCGACGGAGAGTTTCGCTTGCGGGACTTACGATCCCACTTTCGAACATCCAAAGTTCACTGACCCGGTCCAGGCAGATCCTAGGGCCGCAATCAGCTTTGCCTCAAATCGAGAATCATTGTTGGAGACGGTCAGTACCGTAACGCGGTAGCGTCGGGTCGACGTAGAGCCTCTCAATTTTGCTAAGAATTTCGTATGTTCGAGACCGACCCGACGCTACCGCGTTACGGTACTGACCTCCTCCAAGCCTGAATCCTGAGTTTTGAGGCAAAGCCGCCGCAATCGGCTTTGCACAAAAAGTCGAGTCGAGATGGAAGTCTTTCCTCTGCGGCCCTCTGCGTATCTCTGCGTTCTCGGCGTTAATGGCCCTTTCAACGCAGAGAGCCGCAGAGATACGCAGAGGCCGCAGAGAAAACAAATCAGATTTGCCACTTTTTGTCCAAAGCCGCCGCAATCTTGACTTTAGCAACGTACGTGAATACTTTTCACGCCGTACAGTAAGGGAGTTCAGTAACCAGTGCAGCATCTGACGCAGCCTAAACGGTCGGCCTTAACGTGGCACCGTTTGCTGGTAATAATTTTTCTTCTGTTTGTTCCCCCGGCTGTTGTCGGACAGCCAGGGCAACTAACACTCGTGAGCGTTAACAGTACTGGTACGGGAAGCGGCAATTCTCGTTCGGGTGATTCAGGCCGGTATCGAATCACTCCTGATGGACGCTATGTGGTTTTCTATAGCGAAGCAGGTGACCTGGTGCCCCTGGATGCTCCTGTCGCGTCGGACATTTTCGTGCGGGACTTGCAAACGGGCCAAACAAAAATCGCCAGCATCAATTTAAGCGGCACGCACTCAACTGGTGGATCAAACAATGGACTGATTAGCGACAACGGGCGGTTTGTTGCTTTCACGAGTTTTGCCAACAACCTTGTCAACAACGACAACAATACTTCACCTGACGTGTTTCTTCGCGATTTTGAATCCGGCACGACCAGGCTCGTAAGCATCAATGCGGCAGGAACTGCGAGTGGTGCACTGGCCGGCTCATTTCTGATCGATATGTCTCCCGACGGCCGCTTTATCACCTTCGCGAGTGGCGCGCAGGATCTCACGGCCCAGGCAGATGGCAACGCCTTGGGGTCGGACATCTATGTTCGTGATGTCGTCAACAACGTCACGCGTTTGGTTTCGATTAATATGGCGGGGACGGCCTCCGGAAATGGAACGTCTTTTGGAGGAAGCATCAGCGCCGACGGCCGCTATGTTGTTTTCACGAGCGACGCCAGTGATCTCGTCGCAAACGATACGAATACGCGCGATGTGTTCGTGCGCGACCTGCAAACCAATACCACCAAACGAGTGAGCACAAATGCGGCCGGAAATGCAGGCGGTAACGGTGAATCCTCGAACGGAATTATCGACAAGGGCGGCAGGTTCATCGTTTTCGGCACACGAGCGACAGACCTCTCAACACTACCCGATTCAAACAAGCTCTCCGACATTTTTCTCTACGACGTACAGAATGACTCCAAAAAGCTGCTTACCGTGAATACAACGGGGAATGCGACCGGCGGAGGTTTTCCTCCAGTCTTTGGTTTTTTCGATCACGGCGCGGAATACAGCATCAGTGCTGATGGTCGGTTCGTCGCGTTCATGAGCCAACTGACAAACCTGGTTACGAATGATACCAACGGCAACGGCGACGATATTTTTCTTTATGACATCGAAAAAAATCAAAAGTCGCTTGTAACCGTTAATCTCGTAGGAACAAGTGGCAGCGTAGGTGGATCATTCAAACCAGCCATCTCCGCGGACGGGCGTTTTGTCGCGTTCGAGAGTCTCGCCAATGATCTCGTCAGCAACGCCGACGAAACAAATGGTTTCACGACGGACGTGTTTGTGCGAGACATGCAGAAGAAAGAAACCTACCTCGCAAGTCTGAATAATGCCGGTACGCGAACCGGGAACGGATTCTCATTTCAACCCGTCTTGAGTGGTGACGGACGGCGGGTGGTGTTTTTTAGCCAGGCGACCGATCTGATTACAAACGACGTCAACGGGTTCAAGGAAGACGTCTTCGTGTTTACGTTATTTACTCCTGGAGCACCGATCCTGCTTAGACGGGAGAACAGCGACCGCGCGCTCGCACTCGACTCTGTCACGCTTCTCGCAGATCCGTTTCCACTGGTGAATCTGTCTAACTTTAGCGCGGATCAACGGACGCGTATTTCACTCTTTGTTTCGGGACTCGATCTGCTGCCTGGCGAAGACAACTCTGCCGTGACTGTGCAAGCAGAAAATGCTCAAGGCGCTATCTTCAACCTGACGATAGAACACGTCGGAGATCAGGCCGGAGTCTCTGGCACGAAACAGGTTGTCGTCAAGTTGCCTGACGGAGTTGTCGGCGACGTCTGGATCACCGTGAGCTTACGAGGCGTACCAAGTAATCGCGCACTGATAAAGATCAAATCGTGAGGCTAACGCGCGTCATACGCAGCAGCAGCGATTTCAGCCAGCGCATCGCCGACCTTCAGCACGGCGCTCATCTCCGGGACGACTGGTAAGTGATTTACGAAGATGGCAACTATGATTTGCTTGCCGTCTTTTGTTTCCAGGTATCCGACCAGGCCTTTGCCGTTCACGATGTATTGTTCGTTCAGCAGGTCTCCTGCGACGTGCGTTCCCGTCTTCGCGCGTAATTTTCCTGACGCAGGTAAATTCCGTCCCATGTCTGCCAGCGTTCCGTCGCGACCCATGATGGGTAACGAATCGTAGAACCGCCGGAAATCTTTTTGCTTCGTCATGAACGCCAGGTACCTGACCATGAAGTCAGGCGTGAAATACGCGGCGGCTCCCGCACCGTCAGACTGCGCCGCGGCCCGCCCGTTTTGGAAAGAGGACCCGTGCGATACATGCGCGTGTGAAATCGATAATCGGCGCCGAGCAGCGACAACGCGGCGCCTTCCGTGAGCAGCTTCGTAACCGAGCCCGGCACGAACAACTTGTCTGCGTTGAGTGCGTAGAGGATCTTGTCGTCGGTAAGTGAATACACTTCGACGCCAAACATGGCGTGCTGAAATTCGGGACGATTTACGACTGTCTGGATCCTGGCCTCGAGCGACTGAGCGCTCTGCGCGGATCGGTTTTAATATCCGCGTAATCTGTGGCTAAATAAGTACAATCATGAATCACACAACTCGAGCAACACTTCTCGTCGTCACACTTTTATTCATCGCAGCAGCTTGCCAGGCGCAAACGCAGTTTCCCAATACGCCCGCCGGCAACCAGGCAAAGGCGTGGTTGGAAGCTTTCAACGCTGGCCAAGCCGATAAATACAAAGAGTTCCTGCGCAACAGCTTTCCCACTCGCTTGCAGCGCGCGGATCCGGATCTCGGATTTCGAGAGATGACGGGAGGCTTCGAACTGAAGAAGGTCGAGGAGTCGACGCCGACAAAGGTCGTGACGCTGGTGCAGGAAAGACTGTCAGATCAGTTTGCGCGTATGACGATTGAGGTCGACACAGCGGAGCCACACGCGATTACGAAGCTCAGCTTGAATGCGATCCCACGTCCTGCTGACTTTGCTGTTCCACACCTGAGCGATAGCGAATTGGTCGATGCGTTGCGGAAGAAGCTCGACGAGGATGTTGCTGCTGGACGTTTTTCGGGTGCGGCATTGGTGGCGAAAAACGGTAAGACTGTTTTCGCTCAGTCGTATGGTCTCGCAGACCGCGAAAAGAAGACTCCAAACACGTTGCAGACGCGCTTTCGCATCGGATCGATGAACAAGATGTTTACGGCGGTTGCTACGCTGCAACTCGTGCAGAGCGGCAAAGTCGATCTGAAAGCGCCTTTCGGTAATTACTTGACTGACTATCCGAACAAAGACGTTGCTTCAAAAGTGACAATCGAACAATTGCTCACCCACACTGGAGGAACCGGCGACATTTTTGGGCCTGAGTTTGATCAGCATCGTGTTGAGTTAAAGACATTGCGTGATTATGTGAATCTTTATGGTCAACGTGCATTGGAGTTCGAGCCGGGTAGTCGATGGCAGTACAGCAACTACGGTTTTCTTCTGCTCGGTGTGGTGGTAGAGAAAGTCAGTGGTCAGAGTTATTACGACTACGTTCGTGATCACATCTACAAGCCAGCGGGCATGACGGGCACGGCTTCCGAACCGGAGGAGCAGATGGTGGCGGAGCGAAGCGTTGGGTATATGAGATCTGATGCAGGTGCCTGGCAGCCCAACACTGAGACTCTGCCTTACCGTGGAACCTCGGCAGGCGGCGGCTACTCGACCGTGGAAGACCTGCTGCGATTCGCGACCGCGCTGCAAACACACAAGCTACTCAACGCGCAGTACACAGAAATGTTGACGACGGGGAAAGTTGATGCGGGGCGGGGTAAGTATGCTTACGGATTTCAGGATTCGATGATTAACGGCACGCGATGTTTTGGTCACGGCGGCGGCGCACCTGGGATGAACGGCATCCTTCAAATCTGTCCGGCTCCCGGCTACGTGATCGCGGTCCTCTCGAACCTTGACCCACCCGCCGCAAGCCGCGTCGGCGATTTCATCACCAATCGCCTCCCGGCGAAGTGAGAAGATCATGATTTGTGTTCCTTTTGTGCCTTTTTGTGCCCAGTGGGCTGAGCGTAGATCACCACAATGAGAACTGTGAACGCTGCACGTTACGTCACTCCTCTCCGTGAAGGCGGATCGCTGCCGGCCATCATCGAGGCGGATGATGATGGGATGTACGTGCTCAAATTCCGCGGAGCGGGGCAAGGTACCAAGGCGCTCATCGCGGAAGTAATTGCCGGCGAGCTGGCGAGGGCGGCGGGGTTGTTGGTGCCGGAGCTGGTTTTCGTAAACCTCGATCCCGAGATCGCGAAAACGGAACCTGATCCCGAAATACAAGACCTCATCCGCGCAAGCGGTGGGCTGAACCTCGGACTCGACTATCTTCCAGGCTCCGTAATGTTCGATCCGGTTGCTGACAAACTCGATCCCGACCTCGCCTCGAGTATCGTTTGGTTCGACGGTTACGTCACCAACGTCGATCGCACTGCACGAAACGCAAACATGTTAATGTGGCACAGAAAGCTCTGGTTGATCGATCACGGCGCCGCCTTGTACTTTCATCATTCATGGACCGACATGGACCAACGCAGCAAGGATCCATTTCGTTTGATCAAGCAACACATCCTGCTGTCACTCGCTGGGGATCTCAAATCGGCCGACGAAAGAATGACTGCGCTAATCACGGAAGAAGTAATAAAAGGAGTCGTCGACCTTCTCCCTGATGACTGGATGAAAGAAAACTCACCATTCAATACAGTTGCGGAAAACAGACAAGCTTACGTCGAATACTTGACGAGGCGTCTCGACGAGCCGCGACCGTTCGTGGAGGAGGCGATTCGTGCCCGATAAATTCAGGTATGACTACGCCGTAGTTCGCGTCGTACCAAAGGTGGACCGCGAGGAATTCATCAATGCCGGCGTGATCGTCTCGTGTCCCGATCTGTCTTTTCTGGAAGCACGCATCAAGTTGAATGAGTCGCGACTTGTCGCTCTCGATCCGCAAGTTGACCTTGATCTGGTTCGAAAGCA
>DATNCH010000059.1:0-4441 GCA_035571655.1 Pyrinomonadaceae bacterium | reverse complement strand
CACTGCTTCAGCCTGGGCCTTAGACCAATCGACATCAGTTGACGAGAAAAGCAGAACGCTCAGCAGCAACAGGAGGGGCATGGCGGACAGGTTAACACCGATCGACGATCTGTGACAGAATGCCGCGAACTCATGTCGAAGCAGATGACAATGAAAGACGCGATCGACCGTTTTGTTCACGACGGCGACACGATCGTCATCGAAGGCTTTACGCATCTCATCTGCTTTGCGGCCGGCCACGAAATCATTCGCCAGCGACGCCGCGATTTGACTCTTTGCCGGCTCACTCCGGATTTAATTTACGACCAGTTGATCGGCGCGGGTTGTGTGCGGCGGCTTGTGTTCAGTTGGGCTGGAAATCCTGGTGCTGGACCACTGCATGCGTTGCGCAGAGCGGTTGAACAAGGCGTGCCTAATTCGATCGAGCTCGAGGAGTATTCGCACTTCGGCATGGTCGCGCGTTTGTCCGCAGGCGCCGCGAAGCTTCCTTTTTACCCGTTGCGTGATTACAAGGGGAGCGATCTGCCGCGAGTCAATCCGCAGATTAAAACGGTCGTCTGTCCTTTCACAGGAGAGGAACTGGCGGCGGTGCCCGCGTTGAATCCCGACACCGCGATCATTCACGTGCAACGCGCCGACGAAAATGGAAACGCGCACGTCTGGGGCCTCATGGGCGTGCAGAAAGAAGCGGCATTCGCGTCGCGACGTACGATCGTAGTTGCGGAAGAGATCGTTTCGGAGAGTGCTATTCGTTCCGATCCGAATCGAACGTTGATTCCCGGTTTGATCGTCGATGCTGTTGTTCACGAACCGTTCGGCTGCCATCCGTCTTACGCACAGGGTTATTACGATCGCGACAACGATTTCTATGTCGGCTGGCGCGAGATTTCGCAGGACGTCGAGAAGTTCAACGCGTACTTGGACGAATGGATCTACGGTGTGCGAGATCGCAGCGAATACGTCGCGCGAATGGGCACGGCGTTAACACGTCTCAAGGCGAGCGAGCGCCTCAGTGATCCGGTCAACTATGGCTACTGAATTCACGGCGAGCGAGTTGATGATCTGCCAGGCTGCGCGGCAGTTGCGTGACGATGAAGTTGTTTTCGTCGGAATCGGATTGCCGAATATCGCTTGTAACCTTGCACGCCGCCTGCACGCGCCGGATCTCGTGTTGATCTACGAATCGGGTGCGGTTGGCGCTGCTCCGGCGCGGTTGCCGATCTCGATTGGCGACCCGTCGCTAGTCACAGATTCGCTGAGCGTTTGTTCGATGTTCGACGTGTTTAATTTTTACTTACAGGGCGGGCTCGTCGACGTGGGCTTTTTGCAGGGCGCGCAGATCGATCGGTTCGGGAATCTGAACACGACAGTGATCGGTGATTACGCCCATCCGAAAGTACGGCTGCCGGGGAGTGGCGGCGCGTGCGAGATCGCGCTATTAGCGAAGCGAGTGTTTGTTATCGCGCCACAGCGCAAACGCAGCTTTCCCGAGCGTGTGGATTTCATCACGTCGCCTGCGCGACCCGCGATGGTAGTCACGGATCTTGGGTGTTACGAGTTCGTTGAGGGCGAGTTGGTGCTGACGTCGATTCACCCCGGATGCACGATTGAGCAGGTACGCGAGAATACAGGTTGGCAGGTTGCGATCGCCGAGAATCTGCGGGTCACACAACCTCCGACTATCGAGGAGCTGTCGGTCATTAGGGACATGATTTACAAGATGTAAGAGAGGATTTACAGGATGAATCCTGAAAAATCTTGTAAATCCTGTCAAACAGTCTTCCGATCAACCAACATCATCTTAGTGCGTGTTGCGGGCACGACAACATTGAATCTCTCCCTCGTTTCCAGGTGCGTGACCGTCAAGCGAACATCACGATCGATTTCAGAGATGAACGTGTAGAGCACGACGTCGCGAAACACTAATGGAAGGATCAGAACTGCGGGTGTCGTCGGCGTTGCGGTGAAGACAGGCGCAACACGTGCCAACGAAAGCGCCAGCCGGTAGAACGCGGCGATTGCTGTCATCGAGTCGCCAACTTCGAGCGGCAGCGGACTCCACACGACGCGTCCCAACCCGTATGGCTGCACAATCACGCGTACCGGCGATCTCGCGATCACGGCTTTCTCAATCCGCTGCATCTTTTCACCGTCATACCTCACGACATACTCTCTCGCGCCAATCGTTATCGCTTCGGTTTCCGCGATCGGCAAAGTCCGAGCTTTCGCGCCAAACAAGTTCGAGCGCTCGACCGGAAGCCAGTGATCGTCTTCATCGATCGGTCCGGAGATCGCTACTGTCCCGCCGCCTCGAATTTCCGATAGAAGCGTCTCCCAACACCGTTCCGTCAGCACACGCGGTGACGGAACGACGATCAACTTCGCCTTTCCCGCATACTCGGCGAGCGTGTACTCGCTCACGGCCTGCATCGGCACACCGCAGTGGTAGTACATCGCGCGCACACACTTGCGCGTAGCCTCCTGCGCGAAGCTGCGCGGCGTAAACATTTGCGAATGTGGAATAACCATCGCCACTGGTTCTGAAACACGTCCCTGCAATCGATGTCCGTGTTGGGCCATAAACTTCGCGATGTTCAAAAACGGCTCGAGCTCCGGTTTCGCGCTTCCGTCGACGCGATGAAAGCCAATGCCGACTTCGTTCGTCGAGTTCATGTAAGGATTCGTGTTCCACACCCACTCGATAAACCCGGCGCCGTCCGCGGCAAACGAGAGCGCCATCTTTCGTTCGAGCAGCCGGCTCACTTCCTCTTCGCTGCGCCACGACCCACCGCCGTCGGATCGTTCGTAGAACATGACGCCCGTCTCTTCCATCAGGCTCATCTTCGAAGGCGTCTTCCCTAAAACACTGTCCCAAAGCAGATCGTCGTTGTTCCACCAGTTGTGCAGCGACGTGAAATCGATCTCGCGCGAGAAGAATTGCATGTTGGGACTGTCGCCGAGTCCGTTTTCATCCTGGCCCACGGTGATCAGCTGCTTCGCGTTCCCGTTACTTCTGATCGCGACGGTCATTTGACGCACCCAGCGAATGAACATGTCCTGCGCGAAGAGACGATAGTCGAGCGACTTGAGAGGCCGGCGTTCGTCGATCAGGTTTACGTTTTCGAAATCCTGAATCTTTGGAAGATCGAGCAAGTCGTCGCTGGTCGTGCGCCAGAGCTGTTGCAGACGGCTTACGTGTTCCTCGTCGGTCGGAGCGGGATAACGATCTCTGAGCCACTGTTTCCACGCGGCTCGTTCGTGAGCGTCGTAGTTGGGCCGGCAGCTCCAGATGTACTTGTACGATCCGAATGAAGGCTCGTTGATGAGGTCCCAGATCACGTCGTCGATGTGCGCACAACGTTGCGTGAATGCAGAGATAAACTGCTGCTGCGCTTTGATCGACCGCGGATCGAGATAAGCATTTTCACCGCCCCACGTTTCCGGCAGAAAAGCGAAGAACGTGAAGATGACTGGAATGTCGTACTTGTGTGCGGTGAGCAGAAACGCATCGAACGCGCGGAGCACAGTTTCATTCATCTTGCCGTCGGCAGACATGTACTTCTTCCAACCGGTCCAGATTCCTGTGCGCACCATGTTGACTCCGGCTGCTTTCATTTCACGAAAGTCTTTGTCCCACACGAATGGGTTTGGGTCGAAGAGGAAGCGCCGGTGCACGTCCGAAGCCATGTAAGTCGTGCCGGTGACAGGGAAGACTTTGCCGTCGCGATAGAAGAAATGTTTATCGACAGCAAGGGGCTTGCCGCGCGAGTTTAATGCCTGGTCATAGATCCAGAAGCCATTAGAGTGAGCCAGCTCATGCCCGTTGAGAGTGGTTGATGCGGAGACCGTGTAGAACCCGGGTGCAAGTCTCAAAGTATCGGGCCAGTGCGCTTCACCAGCGTTGGAGGGCAGCTTGTGAACGAGCGCACCAGCCTCGTTGCGCACCTCAATATTGTAGTCGCCAACATTCCGCTTATATAAATCACCTTTTGGACGCCTCACTCCGACTGAGAATGAGGGAGTTTCATCCTGACGGTAACACGCGAAATTGGGCCTCACCTCAAAATGAGTCCCGCCCAGCGACGCCGTCTCGGCCAGTAACCGGAGTGCTTGAACATCCAAGGTGCCGGTGAAGTTTGCAAACACCCAACGCCCGCCTGCGAAATCCGCCAACAGCCGATCGAGCTGAATTACCGGCGCAGCAATGGGTCGCCGATCGCGATTCATTCCGAGCACTAACGAATGCACGACGCCTTCGTGTGGTCCATCGCTGCCTGCCTCGTCCGGTTCGTTGTTGGTCGAACTCAGGCGCACGTACAGCTCGTAGATTTCCTGTGCTTTGAAGCCGCTCTTCAGATCGCCTTCGTAACTTGTGATACCACTGGTTTGAACCGGGAATGAATGAGTGATGCCGAGTGCTTTGTGATACGTCGCCTGATGC
>DATNCH010000058.1:0-5651 GCA_035571655.1 Pyrinomonadaceae bacterium | reverse complement strand
GCAACCGCATCGAGATGTTTCAAATCACGTGGAAACTGCTGCCACTCCGTCGCTCTAACGCGTTCGAGTGTCTCCTGCAACTCGGGTTGTAGCACCGCACAGTCCACGACGTCGCAAACGCGCCGCGACCCGCGCTCGTAGTATCCAATCGCGCGAAGTTCCCGGTCGATTTGCCACGTCGCACGCATTCGATAACGCCAGTTGTTCGGAGACGCCGTAACGACGATCTCAGGAACGTCTTCGAGACGCGCAATGCGGTGCAGACAGTCGCGAATGATGCCGGCCTTCGCTTCGAGCTGAGCTTCGTATGTGAGTTGCTGAAAGTCGCAGCCACCGCAGCGGCCAAAATAGGGACATGGCGGCTCGGTTCTGACAGGCGAAGGCGTGAGTATCTCTACAATCGACGCAAACAATAGCTCGCCCTGCTTTCGATCGATCCGCACTCGAACACGATCGCCGGGCGCGGCAAGTGAGACGAAAACAGTCTTCCCGCCGGCATGGGCCAACCCCATACCACCGGGAAGAATTCGCTCCACCTCAACCTCGAGTTCTTCAACCCCCATGATCTGCACGTCAAACGTAGAACAAGCTGAGTCGCGGCACGGCAAACTGCTCGCGCAAACGCTTCAGCAGCAGGTTGTTGAAAGTCTGGTTGTAAACAGCACTTTCCATGTGACTGCGGTATGGTTTGAGCTGATCTTTGACCGCGTTTTTCAACTCTGCGAGTGCAGTTGAATTAACGACCGTGAGCATCGAGTCGTTCAACATTCTTTCGAGGCCCGTCAAAGAATCTTCGAGCTTGCGAGTGTCGAGCGCCGCGTCGCTCGCAAAGTCCGCTTCGATTTCACCGAGCAAAGCAGCGGCGCGTGCGAGGGCTTCGGAAAGATCGTCTTGCCTTCTCGAGTTCGCGAGCTCTGAGAGCGTCTCTCGGTTGCGTTTCAAGTGTTCGCTGATGGCCGCGAAAGAGAATGGCGTTTTGTCGGAGTCGACTTCGCGACCGTCTGAGCTCGACGAAGACCCAACGCGCGCTTCGACCCATTCGGCATACTGAGCTTCAACCTCTTCCTGACAATACAGCAGCGACTTCACCGTTCGCTTTCGCGGACGCGCTTCGAAAGAGTCGAAGGATTTCTCGACACCACGCAGCACGATGTGCAACGGAATTCCCTGCTCTTTCCAGGTTTCCATCAGCGCCCAGTCCATCGGGCTGAGAAAGAGATGCTTGCCACGGCGCCGGACGAACGCGTCTTCGATTTCCGTGAAATAGTTGAAGTAGTTCACGATCTCTTTGACAGGATTAGAATCCTGTCAAAAACCTCTCCCGTATATCAATCGCAGA
The DNA here is from genome assembly GCA_035571655.1 of Pyrinomonadaceae bacterium. Classification (GTDB taxonomy): domain Bacteria; phylum Acidobacteriota; class Blastocatellia; order Pyrinomonadales; family Pyrinomonadaceae; genus PSRF01. The sequence continues at coordinate 4,312 of DATNCH010000058.1, read as the reverse complement.
CCGTCCAACGTGAGTGTTGCATCAACGCTTTCAATAAACCTCGATGCGCCCGCGATAGACCGCGCCATACCACCCGTCGCAATCACGCGCGGCTTCGAGCCCATCTCCGCGATCATCTTTTCCAACACACCGTCCACCAGTCCTGCGTAACCGTAATAAAGCCCCGACTGTATTGCCGCGAATGTCGACGTTGCGATCACTTTCTCCGGCCGTTTGAGCTCCACGCGCGGTAGTTTCGCAGTGCGCGAGAACAAAGCCTCCGCCGAGATCATGACGCCCGGCGCGATCACGCCACCAAGATACTCATTCGCAGCGTTGACGGCATTGAACGTCGTCGCCGTCCCAAAGTCGACGACGATACACGGCGCTCCATACTTCGCGACCGCTGCAACCGCATCGACGATCCTGTCTGCGCCGAGCTGCGCGGGTGAGTCGTAAAGAATCTTCAACCCGGTATCGCTGGTGTGATCGACAAACAACGGAGTCACTCCAAAACACTCCTGGACCACGCGTTTGAGTGCATCGTTCAAAGCGGGCACTACTGAAGCAATCGCAACTCCCTCGATCTCTTTCGCATCAATCCCGGCAGCCTCAAGCAGATGTCGCAGCTCCGCTGCATACTCTGCGGTGTGATCGGTAATGAGCCGCCATTGAGCAACGAGGTCGACTCCCCGGAACACTCCGAACTTAAGATTCGAGTTGCCGGCGTCAATTACCAGAAGCATGCGCAACTTTCTCCGAACCATCTTTTCGCCCTGACATCATTTCTTCCATCAGGTCTGCCGCGCGAGCCGCACCATTCTCACGTTTCAGTTTCTGGCTGACTTCAAGCGCGCGATGAGAATAAACCGGGTGCCTCAAGAGTTCTTCGAGCTCGTTTGCAACCTTGGCCGCCTTATAGTTTTTGCGATAGAGAGTCCGGCTTGTGCCGACCCGGAAAGCATGTTCGGCATTGTCAGACTGATCGAACGCGAAAGGAACGATCAGGGTTGGTACACCCGCGAGCAACGCCTGTGAGGTCGTGCCGACACCGCCGTGATGGACCACCGCACACGCCCTCGGCAACAACGATTGATACGGCACGTAGTCTACCGCGATCACTCCCTGCGGAAGCGAGCGCGGCAGATTGCGCTCGTCGCCAATCACCAACACCGCCCGCCGCCCGATGCTTCTCGCAGCCTCGATGCTCTCGCGGAAGAAATCACGCGCGACCCAAACCGCCGACGAGCCCAACGTAAAAACGATCGGCGGTGCGCCGCTATCCAAAAAACGAATCAGTTCAGCCGGAACCACTGCTTCGTGATGACCATCGTAAAAACAAAACCCCGTGATCTCCGTTTGCTGCGGCCAGTCAGGTTGTCTTTGTGCAAAGACTTCCGAGAACAAAGCCAGCACTCGAGCCGGTGAGTGCTGACCTTCAAACATCGGGTTCCCGACGTCAGGCAGTCCGAGTTCGTCGCGAAAACCCGTGACAGCCTTTGCTTTGTAAAGACTCTTCGACAGGTTGAGTAAGAACCCCATTACTTCAGGACCAAGCACACTCAGCCTTCTGGTCCACTGCCAAAACGGCGGAACGGGCGGGTCGTATGCCGAAATGAAAGAAAACGGAGCCAGCACGGTCGAGATCCATGGCATGCCTGTCTTTCGACCGACCAATGGACCAGCAGGCGCCGCCGAATGCGTGAGGAGCAGATCGGCTCCCTCGACTACTTTGAGCAGGTCCGCGTAGCTATCGCGCACTGCCGGAAACACGACACCTTCCATCAGGAACCGCGGCCCGGTCTTCGGCTCCATGATTTTTTCGATTAGTTCCGGATCTTGTTCTTTGGGTTGCGGTATGTTTGGGCGGACCGGCGCAAACTCCAACCCTGCCCCTTCCATCTTTTCACGATAGATCTCCATCGTCGCGATCACGGGTGCGTGGCCGCGGCGCTGCAACTCCATCGCGATTGCCATGTACGGATGAATATCGCCGAACGATCCGAAAGTGCTTATAACAACTCGCATAACTACCTGAGACTGTAAACGTCACCCGCTCTAACCAATTTCATTTCACCGTTAGCTGTGTTGAGACGTAAGGCGCCGTCATCTTCAACTCCGCAGGTTGTCCCCTGCCAAACTTCGTCGCCATTGCTGACCTGGACCAACCTGCCCTTCGCGTATGTCGATCTGCTGGACCAGGCGGCGATGATCTTCTCCGGTCCGCCAGAATCGTGCAGTAACGAATACCAGCGCGACAGCGCGCGTAACAGAGCCGCAAGTATCGTCTCGCGCTCGGGCTGCCGGCCAGTCGCTTGCGAGACGGAGGTCGCCACGGTTTTCAGTTCTTTCGGAAACGCCTGTGGCGTGAGATTGATTCCGATACCCAACACGACTGCTCGACCCATCGGTGTCTCGATTGCTTCGGCAAGTATGCCGCAGATTTTTCGTTCACCTGAAAGAAGATCGTTGGGCCACTTGATGTCGGTGTTAACTCCGGCGGCTTCGTGCAAAGCGTCTCCCACCGCCAACGCCGCCATAAAAGTGACGAGAGGCCAGTGAGATGGCGGGATTTGCGGCCGCAAAAGAATGCTGAAATAGAGCCCGGCGCCTTTCGGCGACGACCACGCGCGCTGCAACCGACCTCGGCCCGCCGTTTGCTCGTCCGCAACTATCGCGAGGCCTTCCGCCGCGCCTTCGGAAGCCATTCGCGCCAACTCGGTGTTTGTGGAAGGCAACGATTCGAACCGCACGATTTTAGGCTTTAGAACACTCATATGAACAAAGTGGATTGTAAAGCAGTTTCCACGCAAAGGCGCAAAGACGCAAACGAGAAATTTGAACTCCTCTTTGCGCCTTTGCGCCTTGGCGAGCAAAATAACGCCACGAAACTCGAACTACCACTGGTCCTGGTGGCGCTGATTGCCGGTGCAGCCTTCCTCACGAAGATGTGTTATCTGTCGCTCGCATTCAACACGCTGTTTGTAGTCGTGTTTCTCGCGCTGTTCTATTTTTATGTCCGCGCGCGACTCAAGACTCAGATCCCCGTTGTGCTGTTGGGGCTTGTGTTTTTGGCTTTGCAGGTTGACGCACTCGGAAACTATTTTCGAATGTACGGCCATCAGTTTGGACCACTGCAATACGACGAGTTCGCACACATGACCGTGCAGGTGCTCGTCAGTCCGATCATTGTTTGGCTCGTCAGTCGAATGCTTAATCAGTATGGATACCGCTTGCCGTTGAAGCTGACTGCATTCTTCGCAGCGACGATCGTGTTCAGCTTGTCTGCGGCTTACGAGATCATCGAGTTGTGGGATGAGGTCTATTTTGGCGGGCGGCGAATCTGGGGACCTTACGACACAGCCACGGACCTTCAATGGGACCTTTGCGGGATACTAGTCGGAACACTGTTTTCTTGTATCATGCTGCGAGACACCCGTGATCAACTCGTTTCCCATTAGACTCTCGTTTGCTGTCGCTACCGCAGCAACGCTGATCGCACTCATAGCAGGTTCCGGGCTCGCATGGCTGCTCGCGCGAAAGCGCTTTCCCGGAAGAAATCTTGTCGATGCACTCGTGACGCTGCCGCTGGTCCTGCCTCCCACCGTCCTTGGTTACTACTTACTCGTTTTGCTTGGGACGCGTTCACTCTTAGGAGGTTTTCTTTACCGAAACTTTGGCATACGTCTGACCTTCACGGTGACGGCTGCGATCATCGCGGCATCTATTCACGCGTTGCCGCTGGTGACGAAGAGTCTGCGAGCGGCGTTTGAATCAGTGAACACGGATCTGGAAGCTGCGGCGCGCACGTTGGGATTGAACAATCGACGGATCTTCTTTCGCGTGACGTTGCCGCTGGCGGCGAAAGGTGTGTTGGCTGCAACCGCGCTCGCGTTTGCACGTGCGCTCGGCGACTTTGGAGTGACGATCATGATCGCCGGAAACATTCCCGGAAAAACGCAGACCGCCTCGGTTGCGATCTACGATGCAGTGCAGGCGGGACGTGATAATGAGGCGTTCACGCTGGCGGTGACTGTGTCTGTCATTGCCGGACTCATGCTGTACCTGATCAATCGCTTTGGCAGCCTACGCTGGTAGGGCCACAAAAAGGCACAAAAAAGAATCACAAGAAGTTTTTGAATTTTGATGAGCTCAGCGAGTAGCCCGGGAATAGGGAGTTAGAATTTTTCGTTCCGAGGTGACGCGTGGCGATCTCGCCGAACACGTCACGGAAGTCAGTCGTCAAAGCGAGATCGCGTTCTTCGTAAAGCTGATCGTTCTTGAGTCCGGGCCAGCGCCCGTAGACTTTTCCACCGCGCACACTGTTACCCAT
>DATNCH010000057.1:0-6747 GCA_035571655.1 Pyrinomonadaceae bacterium | reverse complement strand
GTGTCCGAGGCCGACCCGACGCTACCGCGTTACGGTACTGACCTCATCCAAGTATCTGCCTTGGGCCGGGTCAGTACCGTCACGCGGTAGCGTCGGGTCAGCCTCGGACACAAGACAGGTACTTGGATGAGTCGGGTCGACGATGAGCTTCGACTTACAAGCGAAAACGAAAGAGCGTGATTTATGAACGTGCCGGAAAAGTTGATCGTTGCGAGCTTGATCGTGTTGCTGAGTGCGCTCTCGGTGTGTGCGCAGAAGGTGAGCGTGGGAGCGGATCCGGGGGTTGACGTCACCAAGTACAAGACCTACGCCTGGTCCAGAGACGTGCCGAGCACGAATCCGCTCGTCGTCGAAATGGTCCGCTCTGCGGTTGACGAGCAACTCACAGCCAAGGGATTAAGAAAAGTCGACGCCGATCCCGAATTAACGGTCGTGATCTTCGGTTCTCAGGATAGCGACATTCACGTCTCCAACCCGAGTTGGTCGCCTTCGCTGAACTCCATTGCGACCGGAGTCGCAGTCGGATCGCAGAGCTGGCTCGTCACAAAGGGCACGCTCGTCGTCGATATGTTAGACACGAAAACAAAAAGCAGTGTCTGGCGTGGACAGGCAACACAGACACTCGACCGTGGTCCAACCGGCGACCGCGCTAGAGATGCGAAGACAGTCGAAAAGCCGATCAAAAATGCAGTAAAGAAGATGTTCAAACAGTTTCCTCACCCCTCCCGAAAGTAGTTGGTCCAATCATCCCTTCAATCCTGTTAAAAATGACAGTTTCTCCGCGCGATACTCGACCATAAAGTGTCTGCATTATGCAGCTAAGAATGTCGATCTGGAGCGCGCTCCTGTTAGGTGCGTTCATGACTGTCAACGCACAAACCACTCAGCCGAGAAACGAGATAGAAGTTCGCGGCGCCTTTTCGATACCGTCCGGTGAAGCGAGCTTCTCTTCAACCGGAAGTACCGGTACGGTCATTGATTTTTCGCGCGACTTCGATTTCAAAACGGAATTTGGCTTCCTCGTGCGATACACGCATAGGACAGAAGATGGCAAACACAAACTCCTGGGCGAGTTCGGGCAGACCAAGTGGAACCGTACTACCGCGCTTTCTCGAAGCTTCACGTTTCTCGGCCAAACCTACGTAGCAAACCTTAATACGACCGGAGATCTCAGGCTGCGTGACTTTCGCGTGATGTACGCGTATCGCTGGGGTAATGAAAAGATCAGAATTGGACCAATGGCTGACATGGGAGTCGTCAGCACCAAGCTCGACCTGACTGGCACAACTAACAACGGAACTAGATCAGATAGCGGCAAGATCACAAAGTTCGCGGCTACGCTTGGTTACGATCTTGATTACGATCCCACCTCACAAGTGAGCATCTTCCACAACCTCGGCGCCATAGCTTTCCAGGGCGAGCGCTTGTTTCACGTCGAGGGAGGATTGAAGTTTCATGTGACGCGGCAGTTTGGCGTTACCGGTGGTTATAAAGCCGTGCGATATAGAGTGGAGAAGAACGACAATTTTATCCTGATCAGGGCGCATGGTCCGTTTATTGGCGGAGTATTTCGATTCTGAAGAGTGAAGGTGATCGATGCCTACATGGCTCTATGAAATTTCACCACCAATAGCAGCGCTGATAATGGTGGCGTTCATTGAGTCGTTGTCATTGATCGGTCTCGTTTTCGTAAGGCGGAATTTAATCCCGCGACTTCACTATCACGATGGCGCTAACGATGCCGTCAGCGGCACCGTGCAGGCGATCGGGGTGTTCTATGGAATCACGGTTGGTCTGATCGCCGTCGGCGTGTGGAATACAAACTCAAGCGCCCGCGACCTCGTCTCGAAGGAAGCGGCGTCTATCTCAGCGCTCTACCGCGATGTCAGTGGTTACCCCGCGCCTTTACGAGAAGAGCTTCGAGGGAAACTACGCGAGTACACGGTCTTCATTATCGAAGAGGCCTGGCCTGCCCAGAGAAGAGGGCAGGGCCAGGCGATAAATACTGGGTCTATGATCCTCGACGACTTTCAGTACAAGTTGTATTCGTTTCAACCTGCAAACGAGTCCCAAGTGGCATTACACGGCGAAACACTCAGCGCCTACAACAGACTGCTCGAAACTCGCCGCCTGCGTATCGATGCCGTCGGTGGCGGACTATCGGGGGTGATGTGGGCCGTGATCTGGGTGGGAGCAGCGATCAGTATCGGCATCGCTTACTTTTTCAACATCCCGGATATCAAGCTGCACGCGATACTCGTGGCCTTAATGGGTGGTTTTCTCGCGATGGTGCTCTTCATGATCGTCATTAACGACAAACCGTTTTATGGCTCGGTCAGTATCTCTTCCGATCCGTACAAATTAATCCTCGAGCGCGTAATCGACGTGATCAGGTAAGGCCGGCCACGAAGAGGCAAAAAAGAAGCCCACAGAGAACCGGAACTCTTTGGTCTTGCCTGTTAAAAATGACAGTTAACCGCCCACTTTCTCACCAATACAATTCCTCATCATGAAGTTAACTACCATCGCCGTCTTGCTCGTCATTTTCTCACTAGGTGTCCAGGGCCTGGGCCAGCAAACAGGCCACAGTCGCGTGCAGTCGCCGCAGGTAGCCGCCGACAGGGGCTGGCCGCGTGGATACAGCCTGCCCAGCGAAGCGCAGATGGTGATCTATCAGCCACAGATCGCAAGCTGGGATAACCAGAAACAACTCGTGGCCTATGCCGCCATTTCCCGCGTCGCGAAAGGGGAGCAGAAGCCCGCCCTGGGAACGATCAAGTTCGAGACTAACACCGAAGTCTCTGTCGAACAGCGACTGGTGAAGTTTTCCAGGATCAAGATCATCGAGACAAGCTTTCAAACTCTCTCGAAAGAACAGACCCAGGAGATCGTCAGCGAACTCGAGAAAAACATACCCGAGGAAGACCGAATCATCACGCTCGATCGCGTGCTCGCCTACGTCGACAAGAGCACCATCAATCCCAAGAACGTCGACGGGTTGCGGAGTGATCCGCCCAGGATCATCCTCACGCAGACGCCGTCGATCCTGATCAGTTTCGATGGCGATCCGATCTGGAGTCCGATTAAAGACAATGAACTGAAGTTTGCAGTGAACACGAACTGGGACATCTTCCAGCACCAACCCACGGGTTTGTACTACCTGCGGTACGACACCGGGTGGCTGAAGGCGACGGACCTGAAAGGGTATTGGTCCAACGCAGGCAAGCTGCCGGACAGTTTCAATAAGTTGCCGGAAGACGACAACTGGAAAGACGTTCGCGCTAACTTGCCCGGAGTAGCTATTAAAAAACTGCCAAAGGTTTACGTCGAGACAGATCCAACGGAGCTGATCGTCATTAACGGTGAACCGGAATACGTGGCGGTTCCGAATACGGGACTACTCTGGATCAGCAACACCGAAAGTGATGTGTTCCGTCTCGGTAAAGATGGTCCTGTGTTCTACCTCGTGGCTGGGAGGTGGTTTAAAGCACCGGGCTTGGGCGGACATTGGACCTTCGCCACGCCGAGTTTGCCCGAAGACTTCAAGCTGATCTCTCTCGAGCATCCACGCTCGCGTGTGCTGGCGTCTGTGCCGGGAACACCGCAGGCGGCAGAAGCAGTGCTGCTCGCACAAATCCCGCAGTTTGCACGCGTGAATAAGAAAGAGATTCAGGCACCGGAGGTCGCTTACCAGGGTGAACCGGATTACCAGGCGATCCAGGGAACGCAATTGCAGCGTGCGGTCAACACTGACAAGGAGATCATCAAGGTTGGCGACAGTTACTACATGTGTTACCAGGGCGTATGGTTCATGGCCAACACTCCGAAAGGTCCATGGGCCCTGGCCACGTCCGTACCGCCGGAGGTCTACCAGATCCCCGCCAGTTCTCCGTCACACAGCGTAACGTATGTAACAGTTCAACAGGATGAGGACGACAATGACGACTGGGTCACCTATGCAGCATATGCAGGTTACACCGGTCTGATGATCGGTTGGGGCTGCACTGTTTGGGGCACGGGTTGGTATTACCCACCGTATTACTGGTACGGCGGTTATTACCCGATCTATTACCCCTACTGGCGCACTTATGGATACGGCGCCTGGTACAACCCGTACACAGGCGTGTACGGAACCGCGGGAAGGATTTATGGACCATACGGCGGTGCAGGTTTCGGTGCTCGCTACAACCCGAGCACAGGAACCTACGCGCGCGGAGCGTTTGCGTATGGACCATACGGCGCGCGCGGAGCCGCGCAAGCTTACAACCCGCGCACGGGAACGTATGCGGCCACGCGTCAGGGCTCGAACGTCTACGGCAGTTGGGGCTCGACACACGTGCAGCGTGGTGACGACTGGGTAAACACAAAACGATTTACCAACAGCGCCGGCAACACGACGCGTGTCACGCGTGGAGATCAGGGAGGAATGATCTCTCGTCGCGGCCCAGACGGCGGCGGGTTTATTGGGACCAGGGGCGACAACGTTTATGCGGGTAGAGACGGCAATGTTTACCGGCGCGATCAGAGCGGCAACTGGCAGAAGTGGGACAACGGCAGTTGGAATTCACCGGCGAGAGCGGAACAAAGAAATTCATCAGCGCGAGACAGTATGTTGAATGACCGCGCGCGGCAGACCGAGCGAGCGAGCGGTGAGCGAATAGGTTCGTCGTCCAGACCAACGCAGATGGATCGCAGTACGGTCGGCACGCTCGAACGGGATCGAGCAGCACGCAGCAGTGGCTCGCAGCGCAGCCGAGACTATGGTTCGTATAGCCGGAGTCGCAGTAGTGGCAGCGTTGGAGGCTATCGCGGCGGAGGCGGCGGTGCGAGAGGTGGTGGTGGTGGTTTTCGGGGCGGCGGTCGCCGGCGCTAACGGAACAAATGGGGCGATTCCGTAGCGGAGGTGGCTTCCCCGGCGCGCGGCAGCCGCGGACTCGATATGGGGAGGTGTCAGGCATAAGCTTGACATCCGCGAGCCGCGGCCCGCGCCTTTTAAAGGCTGCGCCGTCTAAATGTTAGACGCGCACTTGGACACAGTCAGTACATGGAGCGGTAGCGACCTGGTCAGCGATGAGAGTCAAAAATCAATAGAAATATCGCATGCTGATCACCGACCAGGTCGCTACTGCTCGCTGTACTGACTGTGGCCTTGCCTCAAAAGTCAGGATTCAGACTTGGAGGAGGTCAGTACCGTAACGCGGTAGCGTCGGGTCAGTCGCGAACGTACGAAATTCTTGGCAATTGAGAGGCTCACGTACGACCCGGCGCTACCGCTGGTTCTTGAGGCAAAGCCGAACGTCACAAAAAGCGCAAAACTGTTATGTACGATCCCGAACGTTAGGTCAGTTCGGAGCTCAAGGAACCCTCTCCCCGATAAGGTGTTCTGGAAAGACACTCTAAGGACGTGGAGAGGAGTGTAATCAGCAAACGTCAAGAGTGTAACGATGGTACCCCTTATCTCCCCACGGGTGCTGTTGGCGATAGGCCAATGGCAAACAATCTTCGTCTTAACCGCCTTCTTTGTTTCGGCATTCCTTATTCTTAGTTTATTCATCACCAAGGCAAAGAAACGACAAGTCGAGCTAGAGTGCGAACGCCTGAAACATCTTGCCGAAACCGAACAGAGGCGCCTGCATGATCTGATCACGAACGTTCCCGGCATCGTCTGGGAAACCCGCATAGATCCGATTTCAAATCACCACACGACAACTTTCGTAAGCGAGCAAGCTGAGAAGATGCTGGGGTACACCTCTGAGGAGTGGTTATCAATTCCTGACTTCTGTATCCAGCATGTACATGAAGAAGATCGTGAAAGGGTGGTGCGTGAGACAAAAGCGATTCTCTCAGGGACGGAACAGGGCATCATCAGTTTCCGCTGGAGGGCAAAGGACGGCGGCACCGTTTGGGTAAAGGCGCAACTCGCGGCCATCCTCGACGAGCGTGGAAAGTTGATCGGCAGCCGTGGCGTGACGATCGACATGACGGAGCAGCAGTTAGCCGAAGACGCACGTCTGCAAACCATCGAAAATAACCGCACGATTCTCGAAGCGCTGGGCAGGAATGAAGCACAGTTGGCCGCCATAATCGACTCGGCGTTGGACGCAATCATCACCATCGACGAAAACCAAAATGTAGTCGTCTTTAATGCCGCCGCCGAGAAACTGTTTCTTTGCTCCGCTGCGGAAGCGAAGGGTCGACCAATCGATCGCTTCATTCCGGAGAGGTTTCGAGCGGCGCACGGCCAATACATTCGTGGGTTTGGCGAGGAACACGGACCACCCCGCCTGATGGGTTCACCGGGAGAGCTCTTCGGTCTCCGGACCTCTGGAGAAGAGTTTCCTATTGAGGCGTCGATTTCTCGGCTCGAGCTCCGTGGGCAGAACTTTTATACGGTCATACTGCGCGACATCACGACGGCAAAGCAGGCTGTCGATCGGTTGCGTGCGAGCGAAGAGCGGTTTGCCAAGGCGTTCAGATCAAATCCGCAACCGATGTCGCTGACGACACTCGCGACGGGTCTCTACATCGACGTCAACGAAAGCTTCCTCGCGATGAGCGGCTACACGCGTGAAGAAGTCGTAGGCCATACGTCTTTGGAACTCCGCATTTGGGAAACACCGGCGGCCCGCACCGAGTTCATTCGACAGCTTGATAAGCACGGTTCTTTGGTCAACTATGAAACCAAGTTCCGGACGAAAGATGGATCGTTCAGAGTGCTCCTTTCCTCCGCGGAAAAATTAGATATCG
>DATNCH010000056.1:0-15261 GCA_035571655.1 Pyrinomonadaceae bacterium | reverse complement strand
AGTCCCGGCCCGACGAGTGGGTTGATGTTGTTGGTGTTGTTGAAGGTATTGAACATCTCGACGACCGGAATGATCGCGAAACGTTCGCCGAGCTTGAACGGCCTTTGAATGCGCCAGTCAAACGAGAAATACTCGTTGTCTTTGCGCGCGGTGTTGCGATTCGTCGCCGTGCGAGCTCCCGGCGTGATCGGTTGAGCACTTCGTGCCTGCACGCGGAAGTTTCCTTCAAGTCCCCAACCCATTTGAACAAATGTAAAGAAGTTGAACTTGTGACGGATGTCGCGATCCGAGTACGCATAGTCAAGACTGAGGTTCAACGGATCAAAAGACCGATCGGTAAATGGATCGCGTTCGTTTGAATCGTCATCCTTATCCCTCGAAACCACGTAGTTCCACTCAAACTGATATCGTTTGCTGAACCGCTTTCTCATACCTACCGTAAACCCGTCGAACACTGATCTACCGACGGCGCTGGTTACAAACACATCGCCGAATCCCGGAAACAGTCCCACTCGATTGAGATTGATGAAGCGTGTTAAGTGAACACCCTTCGAGTGGGTGAAGTCGAAATACATCGACAAGTCTTCAGCAAGCTGTTGCTCGAATTGCACGTTGGCCGTGTAGATCCTGGGGTTTGCATAGTCTTTGCTAAACACGCGGATCGACGCGAACGACGGAAGACCACCGAGCGGCGGAACATTTACGATATTGGGCCACACCGGCAACGCCTGACCGTTACTACAGCCAAAGGCAGATCCGCATGCGATACCGAACTGCTGCACGCCGTTGTCAGTGATCGAACCAACCTGCGACAACATGTTCTGCCGGCCGTAGAACATACCCGCGTGCGCTCGCAGCACTGACTTGCCCTGGTTGGATATATCCCAGGAAAACCCGAGGCGTGGCTGAAATTCTTTCTTAGCACTATGCAACGTGCCGTCCGAAGGAAACAGTGGATTCGACAGCAGCGAAGCGTAGACGGTTTGACTGGGTGGTACCACCGGCTCAGGGAAGATCTGGGCCTCCCAGCGCAAGCCATAGCTCAGAGTGAAGTTTGGTCTGATCTGCCACTTGTCCTGAGCGAACAAACCGAGGTCTTCGTTTTTTATATTGGATGCACCTGGCGGTGGAGCACCTGAAATCCCCGTTGGTATCCCGTTCTGCAAATAAAGGAGCAGTGGTGGTACGCCACCTATACTGCTTCCGGCGGGGCATGCTTGATTAAACGGCGCGGCTGGTGTGATCCACCCGGTAAAAGTGCCGCCAGCCGTGAAACACTGGGCGGCACTCGGTCCAAAGCCGTTGGCAGCGGCCGTTGATGCATAACGCAGAAACCCGGTGGTGCTGCTGAAGATATAACGACCTGTAAAGAAACCACGGAACACCTGATCGTTGAGGGTGTGCAGCCACTCGCCACCGAATTTGAAGTTGTGGTCGCCCTTAACAATCGAGAAGTTGTCTTTGACGTGCGTTCGCCAAAGCAGTTCATCGACGTTTGGTTCGAGGAAGAACGGAAAACCAAACCTGAAAGCATCGTTAGTAGCGCCAATCCCTATAGCGGTGTCTGCCGGAACATTTGATGCGACTGCCGCTCGAGGCCTGAGTTCACGACTGTAAGAGAAGTGCGCCTCGTTCAGTGTTGTCGGCGAAAACGTCGTGAACATATTCGCTCGTATCACGTTGATCTTCGATGGACCTTCAGTGCCGTTAGCGGAATTTCCGTAAAAAGGAACGTCGAACGTCTGGTTTTCATTCTTCGAGTGGTCGAAGTTATACGACACCGAAAGGTGGTTTGCATTGTTTAGGTCGAAGTCGACTCTGGAGAAGAACGCCTGATTGTTAATCTTGTGAACGACCGGCAGTCCTTCTTCCTGCTGGCGAGTTGTGCTGATGAAATTGATCAAGGCAAGTCTCTGGCAGTCGACATTGTTGCTGATCGCATTTTCATTTGCGCCGATCGTCGGCGTAGTAATCCCACAGGGGGTCCCGATCGGTTCGCTCAGATTGGCGCGCTCGAGATTTTCTCTGATGCCCTCGAACGCGAGGAAGTAAAACGCCTTGTCCTGCTTGAATGGACCACCGATCGTGGCGCCGTACTGTTCGCGATGGAAACCTTCGAGCGGTTTGCCGTCCGAAGTGTTTGCGGCCAGCGCTTCGAGACGTTGGAAATAGAATGCGCTGCCGTGAATATCGTTGGTGCCTGACTTTGTGATCACGTTGATCACACCGCCGGCGGTGCGTCCAAACTCAGCGCTCGCGCCGGTTGCGACGACCTGAAACTCTTTCACTGCCTCCAGCGTGATGTCGATCGCGGCGCGTTGTCCGCCAAGTTGCTCGCCGAAGAAGCCATTGTTGTAGTCGCCTCCATCGAGACTCACGTTGTTGAAGATTCCACGCTGGCCCGCGAAGTTGATCTCATCGCCGTCCGGACCCTGCGTGATGCTTACGTTTGGAGTGAGTGTCAGTAGATCTTCAAACTTTCGACCGAGAATTGGCGTGGTGCTGACAACAGTCTCGTTGAGCGTTGTGCTGGCCTCGGTCTTTACAGTGTCAACCGTTGGCGTCGTCGTAACCGTGACAGTTTCTGCGACGGAAGAAATTTTCAAAGAGAAGGGAATGGTTAGCGCCTGCCCGACTGTCAGTGCAGTTCTTTCAAGTATCGTGGTAGCGAAGCCCTGCTTGGAAACAGTGACGGAATAGTTAGCTGGCTGAAGTGCGAGCGCTACAAATCGCCCTTCTTCGTCCGTTGTCACGTTTCTCAAAGCATTGGTATCGAGGTTTTTGATTTCGACGTTAGCGCCGGGAACAACGGCGCCATTGGCGTCGATGACGGTGCCTTGAATCGTTCCGGTAGTGATCTGAGTTTGCGCAAAAACCGAAGGGGCGATTAGCAGCAGAAGAACAATGCTGAATGTAAAAAACTGGATCCGGGGGAAACTGGCAAGAACGGGGGTCCGCATAAAGTTCTCCTATGTCATAGGGTTTGATTTCGTTCAGATTGGCTCAGGGATGCTCAAATTGGAGGCCATCTTAGTTAGACCTTAATACGCGTGTCAACGAAACTTTTTCTCTGCGGCCCTCTGCGTATCTCTGTGCACTCTGCGTTTAGAAACTTCTTTAACGCAGAGAACGCAGAGATACGCAGAGGGCCGCAGAGAGTTGTTGCGAAATATACACTGAGTGAGGCATCATTCAGTGCTGGTTGAGATGCGTTCTGCACGTTCGCTAAACAATGTTCGCGCCGCCGTCGGCGATAAACGCGAAGCAATCCTGCGCGCCGCTATAAGTGTGTTTGCTCATAACGGTTACTTCAATTCCAAAGTTGCCGATATCGCGCGCGAGGCGGGCGTCGCGGACGGCACTGTCTACCTCTACTTCAAAAGCAAAGAAGACATACTCCACTCGATTTTCGATCGCAGCGTTGAAGACGCGCTCGACGCAGCGAGAAAACAGATCAAAGAAGTCGCCGATCCACGAAAGAGATTGCGACAAATTGCATTTCTGCATCTCGAGCGACTCGGCGCTGACAGAGATCTTGCAGTCGTGTTTCAGGTGGAGCTGCGCGGCTCGACAAAATTCATGGAAGAGTTTTCAGCCGCGGGTTTTGCAGAATACCTCGAACTGATTCGCTCAACCTTTGAAGAAGGACAACGCGCAGGCGTCTTTCGCGCTGATCTGAACGCCAAAGTCGTGGCGAAGATCCTTTTCGGCGCGCTCGACGAAATGGCCACGAACTGGATCCTTTCGAAACGTCGTTACAAGCTCGCGCCGATGGCGGATCAGGTGCTCGACATTTTTCTGAACGGAGTGAAGGCGTCGTGAATCGCACCGTTGAGTACGTCGACATACAAGCGAACGCTCCCGTTCACAGGGCTGCTGCGCCTGGCGAACCGTTGACACTCGTCGACGTCTTCACCGAAGTCACTCGCAAACACAAACGACCTGACACGTTGAATTACAAGAGCGGCGGCCGCTGGACTCCGATGTCGTCCGACGAGATGCTCGAGCGCGCCACAAACATCGCGGCTGGACTCCATGCAATCGGCGTGAAGCCCGGCGATCGCGTCGCACTGCTTTCGGAGAGTAGAGTTGAATGGACGTTGACCGATGCGGGCTCGATCTTCGCCGGCACGATCGACGTTCCGATTTATCCCACGCTGACGCCTCCGCAGGTGCGCTACATCCTCAACGATTCCGGCGCCGGCGTTCTTTTCGTCGAGAATCGTCAGAAGTTTGACGAACTCAAAGAGGCGTTAGGCGAGTGTCCTGAAGTCAAGCACGTCATCTTCTTTGATCCCGACGGAGTTACGCCCGCGGACGGATTAACGCTTGCGCAACTCGAAGAGAACGGGCGTGAGCTAGAACGGCGCGAACCCGGCCGCATCGCACGTTTGTCAGCGCAAATCAAACCGGACGATCTCGCAACCATCATCTACACTTCAGGCACCACGGGCGAGCCGAAAGGCGTGATGCTCACTCATGCAAATCTGGTTTCGAATCTGATCGATTCGTCAGGTCATCTTAATTTTGGCGAACACGACCTCGCGTTGTCGGTGCTGCCGTTGTCTCACGTCTTTGAGCGACAGGCGATGTACATGTATCTGCACCAGGGCATGGCTGTTTACTTTGCGGAGTCGCTGCAGACGATTGGTCCAAACTTGCGCGAAGTGCGTCCGACGGTGCTGGTGGGTGTGCCGCGCATCTTCGAAAAGATCTACGCGCGGATTCGCGAGCGTGCTGCGGAAGCGGGCAAGCTGAGCGCCGCTCTGCTGGCGTGGTCGGTTTCGGTCGCGCGTGAATACGCGGAGTATTCGATCGCTCACAAGCCGGTTCCAGCGTTGCTCAAGCTAAAACACTGGATCGCATCGAAGCTCGTGTTTTCGAAATGGAAAGCCGCGTTTGGCGGACGAATGCGTATCCTCGTGTCAGGCGGCGCCGCTCTGCCGGAGGATCTCTCGTACATCTACATCGGCGCAGGCATTCCGATCGTCCAGGGTTACGGACTGACAGAGACGTCGCCTGTCATCACGACGAGTCGAATTGAAAGCAATCGCGTGGGGACGGTCGGTACGGCGATTCCGAACGTCGACATACGCATTGCTGAAGACGGCGAGATCGAAGTGCGTGGTCCAAACGTGATGCGCGGGTATTACAACAAACCCGAAGCGACGCAGGCAGTCTTCACGAGTGACGGATGGTTCAAGACTGGCGACATCGGCACGCTCGACGCGGACGGTTTTCTGCGCATAACCGATCGGAAGAAAGAGTTGTTCAAGACTTCGGGGGGCAAATACATTTCGCCGCAACCGATCGAACAGGCGATCAAGGGATCGCGGTTTGTGAATCAGGTTGTGTTGATCGGAGCGGAGCGCAAGTTTCCGGCGGCGCTGATCGTGCCGGTGTGGGAACAGCTCGAGTCGTACTGCAAGTTGAAAGGGATTGAGGTCAAGAGTCGCAGCGAACTGTGCCGCCACCCGCGGATCATCGATCTATTGGAGCGACAGATCGCGGCCCTGACTCCGAATCTTGCGAAGTACGAGCGCATCAAGAAGATCGCGCTGCTCGAAAACGAGTTCACGATTGAAGGCGGCGAACTAACGCCCACGCTGAAAGTAAAGCGAAGAGTTATCGATGAGAAATATAGGGATGTGATTGAGAAGATTTATGCCGCAGATGAACGCGGATAAACGCGGATCTGATCCGCGTTCATCTGCGAAAATCAGTGGCTTATTTTCATCTTTCTCAGGATCCGGTCCGCCACTTCTTGACCCGCGTCTCGCAGCAATTGCTCTCGATACAGTCCTGACACGCGACCGGGATTAATAATCACAGGGCTTTTCCGATTCGAGTTCAGATAAGCGCGTCCGGTAAGTACGACCTTCGCCGTCATCGGCTCCAGCAGCAAAAAGTCGAGCTGAACGTCCTCGTGGTTGTTGCTCATGTTGTCGAACGTCAGACTGAGCAGCACAACGTAAGTCTTCTTCGCCGACTTCGCTTTCTCGATTGCCTCGCCACGCGTCATATCGCGTTCAGCTACGTCGACATCCGCCGTAGACCTTGTGCGGAGACGGTCGCCACAGGCTCGCCGCGCCACTTCGTAGTAGTACAACGGAATATTTGTGTACATGGAATTCCGCTCACTCGCCACCAGAAACACGAGCTCCGCTTCCTCTTTCTGCTTCGCTTCGGGCGACGGTTCGGGAGTCGGCGTCGGAACGGGTGCCGCGGCAGGAGGAGGTTTCACCTGCCGGCGTCCGGACTGGGCCTGAACGGACACCGCGATGAACAGAAGACACAAGACACCAATGACAAGATTGCGAATCATGATCGTCTTACTTTAATGAGGCGGTCCGGCAGATTGTATCACTCATCCTGAGAATCGAAGAGCGATTTGCTACACTCGCATGCGATGGGAATTCAGAAGCCGGAACGTCTCGTAATCACTGGTGTTCGCGACCAGGCGCCGATCATCCGTTCGTTCGATCTTCGCCCGCGAGACGCGGCGCACGCGCTGGATTTCACTCCGGGGCAAGTCGGAATCCTGCGAGTCGATTCGGAACCTCCAGCCTACTTCGCGTTTGCAAGCGCGCCTGACGACGCGGATCTCGAAGTGCTTGTAAAGCAAAAAGCGGGATGCAGCAGTGTGATCTACGAGATGAAACCAGGCGACGAGATCGAGTTACTCGACGTTGTCGGTCACGGGTTCCGGCTCGACGAAATGAAAGGTCGCGATCTGGTTTTTGTCGCGATGGGGACAGGCGTCGCGCCGTTACGGTCGGCGTTGCGCCATGTGTTGAAACGGAAAGACGAGTTCGGACAGCTCGTGGTGCTCTACGGCGCGCGCACACCGGAAGATTTTTGCTACCAGGACGAGACGGAAGCCTGGAGAGATGCAGGTGTCGAGTTGCGCCAGGTGATCTCGCGACCCGATGGACACGACTGGTCTGGTCCAACAGGGTACGTGCAGTCGTTGTTGGACAACGTGCTGCCGAGCCTCGCATCACCGATCGCGTTGATCTGTGGATCTGCGGAGATGATCGATCAAACTCGAGAGCGTTTGGGAAAGATGGGATTCAAGCCGGAAGAGATTCTCACGAATTATTGAATGGTTGATCTGAAAGAGCGCGGGAGTTCATCCGTTGTCAAAATGAACGACCGCGCTCTTCGCGCACGCAGTCCCAACGACGGGCCTGCCTCCCACATGCGCTACCGTTGATCGGGATCCACCCCACCCGGCTCCCGATCCTCAGAACTCATGAATATACAAGGGATGATCCTGATGAGGTATCAGGCGGTGACTGATTCCTTTGTACTTGTTTCCCCTACAACGCCTGGAAAAAACATGGGCAAAAAGGGCCACAAAAAGGCACAAAATGCACACAAATAATTTTTAAAGAGATACGACACGGAGACACGGAGACACGGGGACACGGGGACACGGAGACACGGAGACTCGGGGACTCGGAGACTCGGGGACTCGGAGACTCGGGGACTCGGAGACTCGGAGACTCGGGGACTCGGAGACTCGGGGACTCGGAGACTCGGGGACTTATCTCCCTCTCTTTAAGGTTTTTTCTTGTGTGCCTTTTGTGCCTTTTTGTGGCTAATCAACCAGTCCGTTGCGGATGGCGTAGTGAGTTAGTTCGGCGTTGGTCTTCATATCCATTTTGTCGAGGATGCGACGGCGATAGGTGCTGATGGTTTTATCGCTGAGTGATAACTGCTGCGCGATCTCGCCGACCGTCTTGCCCGACGCGATCGATAACAGCACTTCGAGTTCGCGATCCGAGAGGCTCTCGTGTGGCAGTTGTTCCGGACGCGAGAGTTGAAGCACGATTTTTTCCGCGAACGATGGTCCAACGTACTGCCCACCTTTGACGATCTTCAAGATTGCCCGGCGCAACTCCTCTCCCGGACTCGCTTTATTGACGTAACCGGATGCGCCCGCTTTGAAAGCTCGTACCGCATACTGCTCCTCCGCGTGCATGCTCAAAATCAAAACCGGCAACGTTGGCTTGAGCTGTTTGATGTCTGAAAGCACCTCGAGACCGTTGCGACCGCCGAGAGAAATGTCGAGGATGACGACGTCCCACTGTTGCTCGCGTACGAGCGTCAGTGCCTCAGCACCCGAGCGTGCCTCGCCGAAAGTCGCACTCGCCTCAGTGAACATCTCTCTCAGTCCACGACGAACGACTTCATGATCATCGACTGTGAGAATCCTGAGCATCGCTAGGCGCCGAGCGGGACACGTACGACGACAGTGGTCCCAACTCCTTCTTCTCCGCTGATACTTACTTCACCGCCGACGAGCAGCGCGCGCTCTTTCATTCCGAGGAGACCCAGCGAGCGCGAATTGATCCTTTGACTTTCAGTGATCCCTTGCCCGTCGTCTCTGACTTCCATCTCGAAGTACTCTTTCGTGTCGCTCAGCTTGATGTACAGATTATTTGCCCGCGCATGGCGTAAGACGTTTGTCAGAATCTCCTGCAGGATGCGAAAGACCGCCGTCGCCTTTTCCTGGCTCAATTCGACTTCGATTTCGCTCGCGTTCGTGGTCCAGTGACAGTGGATTCCCGTGCGCGCTTCAAACTGCTGCATCTGCCATTCAATCGCAGCCACGAGACCGAGATCGTCGAGCATACCTGGCCGGAGTTCCGAAGCGATTCGTCGTACGGTGTTGATCGTCGTTTCGATCAGCATGGTCATCGTCCCGATGCGTTTGTGAACTTCGGGAATTCGCGAACCATTGCTGCCGCTATTCAGTGTTCGATCGATTTTTTCGAGGTCCCACTTCAATCCCGTCAACGCACCGCCGAGCTCGTCGTGTATCTCGCGTGCGATGCGCGTGCCTTCTTCTTCGCGTGCGGAGCGCAGGCGTGCGGACAGCGCTCGCAGTGATTCCTCTGCGCGTTTGCGCAACGTGATGTCGTTCGCAGCCCAGAGATAACACGGTTCGTTATCGAGATCGATTAATACCGCGGACGTGTTGGCGAATGTTTCCTGCCCGTCTTTCGTAGTGAAACGAACCTCGAGATCTGACACGGATTTGCGCATTGCGAGTACCTCGCGAATTTTTTCGCTTAGGCCGTCGCCCATTTGCGGAGACAACGCAAAGATTGGTCGATTGATTATCTCTTCGCGTGGGAAACCGGTGTCTTTGACCCACGAGTCATTCACTTCAAGCACGACGCCGTCGCGAATGCGCAGGATACCCATGCGAAACGGACTGAGATTAAAAATTTTGACAAAGCGTTCCTCTGAACTACGCAATGCTTCTTCGGCTCGCTTGCGCGCGGTGATCACCTGCGTGAAGAGAATGAGCCCGCCAATATCGCCATTGCCTTTTCGCCACGGAAGACTTTCCCATTGCAACCATCCATTACTGCCGTCGGGCGCGATATAAGGATCCTCGTCACATCGCTCGACGGCGCCCGCGAGAATGCGGCGATGCACTTCCTTCCAACGCTCCGGGAGGTCGGGGAATACGTCGTAATGCGATTTGCCGATGAGGTTTTGTCCTTCGAGATGATATTCGGTGAGAAAGCGATCGCTGATTTGCAGATAGCGCATTTCAGTGTCGAACATTGCTATGGCGGCGGGGGTGTGTTTGATGAACAGGCGGAGCAGAGCTTCATTCGTTTTGCCGGTGTCTTCGAACCGCCGGCGCTTAGTCACGAGGGCAAACAACAAGATCGCCAGGACCACAACCAAAAACAAAATTGCAGGAGTGTTCAACATAACTCTTCCCTGCTGGCTGAGGTGCGAAGCTCAGGCACAAAAGGCACAAGAGTAATTTGTGCCTTTTTGTGGCAATAATCAACTCTGGGATCAACTCTGGTATCAACTCTGGCGCAGCGGCGGCATGGGTATCGGGATGTTGTACGTAGTTGCGCCGACGCCTACGCCACCCTCACACGAATTCGGCGGCACGGTACAAACCCGTCGCGTCGATGGACATTCCGCGGCCCAGAACATGTAGCCCAGCATTCCACTCGTGGTCCCAGCGCCGTTCGGTAAGACTGTTTGCACATACGCGCCAGTCGAGCTGATCAGCGAGCTGCTGAAGCTGGTGCATTCAGGCGCGGCCCTCGTGCCCGTGACGATGTACAGCGCACCTGTAAACTTCGCCGGCGCGAGCGGCAAAATCGGAGGAGCAAACTGCGGTTTGCCGTCGACGTGCTCCTGCCAATCCTGCTGCGCACCGGCTGCATTCGTAGGTTGTTTGTTGGGGACCATCGCATTCGCGTAATCCAACACCGGCGTCGACGTGGTCAGCCAGTCGGCCGTTGCCTTTCGCGTCAGAGCGATCAGCCAGCGGTCGCCTGCCGCGAGGTCGATCGTCAAACGCGCCGCGTGATTTGTTCCTGACGCGTCGTAAGGATGGACCGAACGATATGCGTTGATGAACGCCTGTAATGCGGTTACGTTTGGGTTCGTGTTTTCTTCGTAGTCGATCTCGATACCGACACCGAGTCGTTGGGCGGCTTCGGCTGCGTTCAACCCGAGCTGGGTCGCGTTAGTCGCGAGAGCCTGGTTCCACGCATCGGTGTAAGTAATTCCTCCGATCGACAACTGCACGCGGATGCCGCGCGTTTTGAAGTAGTCAACCACTGCCTGGTTCATTCCGATCGGAATGCCTTGTGATGTGGAAGCATCGGTTGTTTTGTTGAGCAGGTTCAGCGGGTGGACGAAGCTCAGGACCACGAGATTCACCGACGGCGTCCCGTTCCCGCGGTTGATCAACCATCGATTCCGCGCGTCGAAGTCGGTCATGTTGCGCACGCTGGACCATGTACAAAAATCGTTTCCACAATGCCACGCGCCGTAAACGGAAAGATTGGTGAAAGCTGCAGTGGCAACGGGCGCAGGCGTTGCAGAGAGCCCACCGAAGAGTGCAGCAAATATTAGAAGACTCAGCAGAACCATTGGTCTAAGCATCACAATTCTCCTCTCTGCGTTTGCGGTTAAAGACGATTTAGGGGTGTGGGACCACAATAGTAAACGAAAAACGCGAAAGAGAAAATGGAAATTGGCAGGCGTCGCAGTTGGAGGAGGTCAGTACCGTAAAGCGGTAGCGTCGGGTCGACGGCCATGTCACAACCAAGAAAGGTCGTATACGCTGATCGACCGACGCTACCGCGTTGGGGTACTGACCGTATCCAAGAATGGCATCTGATATAGTATGGTGAACACGGGAGTTTCGATGAAGAAAGTTTCGTTGACCGGAATAAAACCAACCGGGACGCCACACATCGGCAATTACCTCGGCGCGATCAAACCCGCAATCGAATTGGCGCGCGAGTATAAGGCCTACTATTTCATCGCCGATTACCACGCGTTGACGACTGTGAAGAGCGGCCCGGAAGTGCAGCGGATGTCGTATGAAGTCGCGTGTACGTGGTTGGCCCTCGGCTTGAATCCCGATGAAGTGATCTTCTTTCGCCAGTCAGACATTCCTGAGCTGTTTGAGCTGAACTGGATTCTCTCATGCTCGACGGCGAAAGGGCTGCTGAACCGCGCGCACGCTTACAAAAATTTAGTCGACAAAAACGTCGAGGCCGGCCGGACGCCCGACGATGGTGTTAACGCTGGCGTGTTCAATTACCCGGTGTTGATGGCGGCCGACATTTTGATGTTTGGCAGCGATGTTGTGCCGGTCGGTCTGGACCAGAAACAACACGTGGAAATCGCGCGCGACATTGCTCTCGCGGTCAACAAAGACTATGGCAAGAAGCTGCTGAACTTGCCCGAGCCGCTGATTCGCGAAGACGTGATGACCGTCCCTGGTTTGGACGGACGTAAGATGAGCAAGAACTACGGCAACACGATACCGATCTTTTTGCCGCCGAACGAGCTGCGCAAACGCGTGATGCGTATCGTCACTGACTCCAAACAGCCTTCCGACCCGAAGGATCCTGAAAACGACAACATCTTCGCGATCTATCGTCACTTCGCATCGCCTGAAGCGATAAGCACAGTCAGGGGCGAGTATGAACGCGGCGGAAAGAGTTATGCCGAGATGAAGCAGCAGTTGTTTGAGTTATTGGAAGAGACGTTTTCCGAAGCGCGCGTGAGGTACGACGAACTGATGAGCAACAAGCCGCACGTCACGGAACTCTTACTCCAGGGAGCGGAAAAGGCGCGGGCAATTTCGCGCCCTCTCATGAACCAGATTCGCAAAGCAGTCGGCGCCGGCCCTGCCTAAATCCGGTTTCTGTGCTTCATATGTGTCTTGGGCTTTGCCTCAAAAGTCAGTATTCAGACTTGGAGGAGGTCAGTACCGTAACGCGGTAGCGTCGGGTCGGTCTCGAACGTACGAAATTCTTAGCACAATTGAGAGGCTCTAAGTCGACCCGACGCTACCGCGTTACGGTACTGACCTCCTCCAACAATGACTCTCGACTTTTGAGGCAAAGCCTGTGGCTTGAAAGATTATCGTTGCTTCAGGCTCTTTCGATCGATCTTGCCACGATCGTTCTTCGGTAAAGAATGAACGTACTCGATCCATCGTGGATACTTGTACAACGCCAGTCGACCCTTCACAAATTCCTTCAACGTACTCGTCAACTCATCGTCAGCCGCACGCGACTCACGCAGCACGATGAAGGCCTTCGGCTTGATCAAGCCGTCACCCGGATCGTGGCCCACCACCGCGCACTCCAAAACAGCCTCATGTTGCAGCAGACAATTTTCAATCTCAGCCGGCGCAACATAAACGCCCGATACTTTCAGCATGTCGTCACTGCGACCGTGGTACCAGAAGTAGCCATCCGCGTCGACGTGAACCTGATCTCCACACGTGAACCAATCACCGGCAAACGTCGCTTTCGACTTCTCATGCGCGTGCCAGTAACAGAGCGCGGCTGAATCCCCTTTGACGGCGAGTGTCCCCATCGTGCCCGGCGGCACTTCGTTACCTGCGTCATCGGTGATCTTCGCTTCGTAACCTTCGACGAGGCGGCCGAGACTTCCGGGTTTTACGTCGCCCGGCCGGTTTGTGATGTAGATATGAAACATCTCGGCGGATCCGATGCCATCGCAGATCTCCGCGCCAAACGTCTCTTTCCAGCGATTGTAAAGTTCGACTGGCAACGCCTCGCCCGCCGAGTAGCAGAATCGCAAGCTCGAGAGATCTTTCTCAGTCGCGCCTTCAACACTCAGCATTGAATTGATCATCGTGGGAACCGTGGTGAGGATCGTCGGACGATACCGTTCGATCATTTCAAATACCTTCTCCGCCGTCGATCGTTCTTCAAACAGTGCCGTCGCACCGCCGACGGCGAATGGAAACAGCAGATTCGTTCCCGTGGCGTAGCCGAAGAAAAGCTTCGGCACTGAAACTGTAAGATCGTTTTCGGAAACGCCCATCGTACGTTTCGCGAAGACTTCGGTGTTGTAAGGCAGATCGTGTTGGAAGTGAACTGCACCTTTCGGATGGCCCGTCGATCCGGAAGTGAAAAGCCAGATCGCGAGGTCGTCTCGATGCGTGTCGGCAGCAATGCATTCGTCTGGCGCGGATGCGGTGAGATCCTGGAACGACTTCCATGCGATCCGCGACGCGGCGTTGTGTGCATTGTCGCCGACGACAAGCACAGCTCGGAGGTAACGTGCACCCTCGGCAGCTTTCGCGAAAGTTTCGACGAGCGATTGATGAACGACGGCGACGCGTGCGCGTGTGTAGTCGAGGTAGTACTTGTAATCGTCGACCGGCAGCAGCGGGTTAACCATCGTGATCACCGCGCCGATACGTGCCGCGCCGAACCACGTCCAGACAAACTCGGGACAGTCAGGCAGAACGATTAGCACGCGGTCTTCGATGTTCGCACCGAGCTCGCGCAGCGCATTGCCCGCGCGATTCGACATCCGCGCCGTTTCGCCGTACGTCCACTTCTGATCTTTGAAATACAGGCAGACCTTGTCTGCGCGTCCTTCCTCCAGGTTGTGGTAGAGGAAGTAGTCGGCCATGTTGAAGCGTTCCGGAAATTCCATTTTCCGCGCATCATACACTCTTTGAGTTTTTTGTGCCTTTTGTGATCCGGTTACTCGTACCGCAATGCGACGAGTGGATCGACTTTCGTTGCGCGCCGGGCAGGGATGTAGCACGCGAGTAGCGTGGCGAGGATTACAGCGAGTGCCAATTTGTGCTTTTGTGTACTGCTTGTCAGTACTGTCAGTACCGCGTTACGGTACTGCCCGTGTCCAACGGTAATTTCAAACTTTAAGGCAA
Organism: Pyrinomonadaceae bacterium; assembly: GCA_035571655.1. Lineage (GTDB taxonomy): Bacteria > Acidobacteriota > Blastocatellia > Pyrinomonadales > Pyrinomonadaceae > PSRF01. Next base: position 1,034 of record DATNCH010000056.1, on the reverse strand, counting down.
GGCGGACCTATGAAACAACAATTTCTGTCAACACTATTAATCCTTCTGTTAGCGACGTTCGTGCTCGCGCAAGTTGCGACCAGCAGTATCGAGGGCAACTGGAGCGGAGCGATTGACGTCGGCGGTATCAAGCTGCGACTCGTATTCAAAGTCTCAAAAACTGCGACTGGCTATCAGGCGAAGTTTGACAGCGTCGATCAGGGCGCCACCGACCTGGACGTCGATACTGTCACCATCGAGGATCGCCAGGTCAAGTTTGAAGCGAAGAAGTATGGATTCAAGTACGAAGGCAAACTCAACGATCAAGGCGACGAGATGAACGGAGTCTTGTACCAGGGACCGGCGTCGCTGCCACTCGTGCTAAAGCGCGTCGCCGATCTCCCGACGATCAGTCGCCCGCAAGATCCAAAGAAACCTTACCCATATGATGAAGAAGAAGTCAGCTATCGAAATGAGAAGGACAATATAAAACTCGCGGGCACGCTGACGTTGCCGCGCGGCGGTGGCAGCCATCCTGCTGTGATCCTGATAACCGGAAGCGGAGCGCAGGATCGTAACGAGACGATCGCCGGCCATCGGCCATTCCTGGTGCTGGCCGATCACCTTACCAGAAACGGCATCGCAGTTCTGCGAGTGGACGACAGAGGTGTAGGCGGATCAGAACCGGGCAGCCCGACGGCGACCAGCGAGAGTTACGCCGGTGATGTTCTTGCCGGAGTTCAATTCCTGAAGACTCGCAAGGACATAAATCCCCGGAAGATCGGTCTGATCGGACACAGCGAAGGAGGAATGATCGCACCAATAGCGGCCGCTCGCTCAACCGATGTTGCCTTTATCGTTCTGCTTGCGGGCGCCGGACAGCGTGGCGAAGACCTTATCTATTCGCAGACCGAGTTGATTCAAAAGGTAATGGGAACGGATCCGGAGGTTATTACGCAAGCGAACGTCTTGCAGAAGAGGATTAATGCGATCGTGAAGGCGCAGGAAGACGGCACGCGAATTGGAGAACTCGTCAACGAAGACATAACTCGATT
>DATNCH010000055.1:0-30084 GCA_035571655.1 Pyrinomonadaceae bacterium | reverse complement strand
GGCGACTGGCGCGTGACCGGCGCCGACGTCAGCCTCCAGGGACTTTGGCGACGACTCGCACCCGCCGGATTTGCCGGTACGCGCACGCCGGTCGAAGTACTCGATTGGGCCGACGTGGGTTATCTCGCGACAGACGCCGCGACGGTCCAGTTGAAGTCGTCAAGCGACAAGCTCGCACGTTTGCATCCCGTGGAGATCGCGCGTCTCGCCGAAGCGCTGTCGTATCACCACGGATCGGAAGTCGTCGAATCTCTCGACGACGAAACGGCAGCGGAAACACTCGAGGAGATGCCCGCCGAAACACAAGCGCGAATACTCAGCGACATGGACGAGGAACGCGCCGCAGATATTCTCGAATGGATGTCGCCTGACGAAGCCGCCGACGTGCTCGGCGATCTCCCGGAGGAGAAGGCGGAAGAGTTGCTCGGACTGATGGAGCACGACGAGCAGGCGGATGTCGCAGAGCTGCTGCCTTATGAAGACGACACGGCCGGCGGATTGATGACGACCGAGTTCGTCACGCTGCCACGCGCACTCACCGTCGGCGAAGCACTCGCGAGATTACGCGAGATGGCGCAAACGCCAAACATGATCTACTACCTCTACGTTGTCGAGGAAGAGAACTCATGGAAGTTGTTAGGCGTGATCGCGCTCAGAAGTTTGATACTCGCAGATCCGTCGATGCCGCTCGAAGACATGATGCGCACTGAGTTCCAGCGCGCGCATCCGGAGGAGCCGGCGAGAGACGTCGCGCAGAGGATTGCTGAATACAACCTGCTGGCGCTTCCTGTTATGGACGAGGATGGAGATATACTCGGCATCATAACTGTAGACGACGCGATGGAAATTCTGTTGCCGAAAGATTGGCGGCAACGTTTGCCGCGACTGTTCGGTTAGCCACAAAAAGGCACAAAATGCACAAAATAAAAATCAGTTCCCATACGTGCGCTTTTTACTTTTCGTTTTATCATTTGTGCCTTTTGTGCCTTTTTGTGGCCTGACTTTCTTTGTGATTGCTCATGAAGGACGGAGAACCTCCAAGTGGCAGAAACACGAGCAGCAGTTCGAGCTGTCAGCCTGCGTTTGCGCCGAACGGTCGCGCGGCGCAGGCGTCTGCTTCTGTTCGTGGCGATTCTCGGTCCGGGAATGATCACCGCCAACGCCGGTAATGACGCCGGTGGCATCGCGACCTTCGCCTCCGTCGGCGCACAATTCGGTTACTCACTTCTCTGGATCCTCATTCCAATTGCAATCAGCCTCGGCATTGTTCAGGAGATGTGCGCGCGTATGGGCGCGGTCACCGGCAAAGGTCTCGCCGATCTGATTCGCGAACGCTTTGGTGTACGTTGGACCGCGCTCGTAATGCTCGCGTTGTTAATTGCGAACGCGGGCGTGACTGTTTCCGAGTTCGTCGGCATCGCGGCGGCGACGGAGCTCTTCGGTGTCTCGCACTACATCTCCGTGCCGCTTGCTGCCGCGCTGGTGTGGTGGCTAATTGTCAAAGGTTCCTACAAGCGCGTGGAAAGGGCCTTTCTGATCATGTCGCTCGTCTTTCTTGGTTATATCGTTTCGGCATTTCTCGCGAAACCGGATTGGAGCGCCGTTGCGCTCGGCCTCGTCAAGCCCGAATTCAACTTCGAGCATGCATTCCTGTTTACGATCGTTGCGGTGATCGGTACGACGATCTCGCCGTACATGCAGGTGTACGTGCAATCGTCGGTCGTCGAAAAAGGAGTGACACCGGAAGATTATGGAAAAACAAAAATCGACGTGTGGGTGGGCACGATCTTCGCGATTCTGATCGTGTTTTTCATCGTCGTGTCGACAGCGGCAACGCTACACCAATCAGGCATCGAAATAAATACGGCCGCCGACGCGGCTCGCGCTTTACGCCCTCTCGCCGGACGCTACGCGGAAATACTTTTCGGGTTCGGACTCTTTGGAGCTTCGATGCTTGCAGCGGGAGTCCTGCCGCTGGCGACCGCGTATTCCATCAGTGAGGCACTGGGATTTGAGAAAGGTGTTTCTCGGAGTTTTCGCGAAGCGCCGATCTTTCTGGGCACGTTTACGTTTCTCGTGGCAGTCGGCGCGGCGATCGCGATCGTGCCGAATCTTCCGCTGTTCCGGGTGTTGCTTGTCACGCAGGTAATTAACGGGCTGCTGCTGCCTGTGATTCTCTTCGCGGTGCTGCGTCTCGTGAATGATCGGGAAATAATGGGCAGGCACGTCAACGGACCGCTCTATAACCTCCTCGCATGGGCCACCGTGATCGTAGTCACCGCCATTTCGCTGCTCTATATACTGATTACACTCTTCCCGAGCCTCGTGCGGTTCTGACAATTCTTCTCTGCGTTCTCTGCGTACCTCCGCGTTCTCTGCGTTAACAGGCGATTTAACGCCGAAGGACGCAGAGATACGCGGAGAACGCAGAGTTTTTCCTCGTCAATCGCCCTGATTTGGTGGTAAAAAGTGCGCGTGGCTCGTCCCCGGTTCACAAACAAGATCCTGCTGTTCCTGTTTGCGTCGGCAGTGGCCTTGCTGGCGACGTACCTGTTTTGGTCATTCAGCCCTGAAGTCAAACACCTTCTCGCGCTGCGAATGGGCGCAACCCCTTCGCCTTCAGCCGACACGATCGTCAACGTCATCAAGCTGCTCCTGGTCGGAATAGTCGGATATCTTTTTGTCCGCGCCCTCAACGCCATCTTCTTCGCGCTCGCGTTTCGTCTCAAACGGATCGACGCGCCGACGCTCATCCGAAACATCTTCACGATCGTCGCGTTTACGATCCTCTTTTTGATCGCGTTCACGTTCCTGTTCCCGGAAGTCAACTTGGGCGCACTCTTTACGACTTCCGCGATCTTCGGCGTCATTCTGGGACTCGCGTTACAGGACACCCTCGGTAACTTCTTCGCCGGAATCTCGCTCCAGGCGGACCGACCGTTCCAGGTAGGCGACGTGATAACGGTCGGCGCTCAAAGACACACGGGAGTCGTCGAAGAGATCAGTTGGCGAGCTATCAAGGTTCGGACGTTCACCAATCACGTCGTTCTCATAGCTAACAGCAACGCCGCCCGAGAGCCGATTGAAGTCTGCCCGCGCGACAACCTGAACGCGCGGACCGTCTTTTTTAATACCCTCTACACCGATTCACCCGCCAAAACGATCCACGTTGTGCGCGAGGCTGTTCGCGAGGCCGATAACGTCTCTGAGAGAGTCACGCCCATAGTTAGAATTAGAAATCTTGGCGATAACGGCGTCGACTACGAAGTGAAGTACTGGTTGGATGATTACGCCAAGTACAACGACACCGACGCATTGGTCCGGCAAAGGATCTGGTACGCGTTTCGGCGCGCCGGCCTGAACTTCGCGTTTCCGACGCGCACGCTTTTCGTCGAACGTCAAAAAGGTGCGGCGATGCGTGATGGCGACGGCGGAGCTATCGCGGAGAGGCTTTCAGCAGTCGACATCTTTGCGCCCCTCTCAGCGGATGAAATCACGATGCTGGCGCAGGCGGCTGTCAGTCACGTGTTTGCGCCCAGTGAGACGGTGATTCGTGCGGGTGAGCCGGGCTCGTCGATGTTTGTAGTACATAAAGGACGGGTACGCGTCCAGGTCAGTGACAATGGCCGGGCCAGGACCGTGGCGACGCTCAGCGAAGGCGACTTTTTTGGCGAAATGGCGCTGTTCACGGGCGAGCCGAGGACGGCCAATGTGCTGGCGCTCGAGGAGACTGAAGTGCTGGAAATCGGTCACTCCGCGATGAAGAGGGTGTTTGACACGAACCCGGATCTGGTCGAATCGTTGAGTTTTATCATGGCGGAACGCCGCCAGGGTCTCGCCTCACGCGCCGATTCGGAGACCACCAGCGCCGACTCCTCGGCCGGAATCCTCTCTGCGATCAAACGCTTCTTCGGAATCCACCACTAATTGCCAGGTTTTCGGCTTGGGTAAGGTCAGGACCGTAACGCGGTACTGACCTCACCCCAACTCGCTCCTATTAATATAAAGATATGGCTTCAGCCCCATTTCCCCAAGGAGTTGACAACCTCGCACTCAACCTTTATTATGACGCCACGCTCAGCCAGGACAAAATCGGGGGCTGAGAACGCAAAACAAGGAATATAGGAGGAGACAGATTATGGCTATCGTTCGATATGACCCGTTCCGCGATCTGCGAACGCTGCAGGAAGAAGTCAATCGCTTGTTCTCGACCAATATGACCCGTGCCTTTGACGACGAGGGCATCGGCCGAGGCGCCTGGGCGCCCAGCGTCGACATCTACGAGAACAAGGATCAAATCGTCCTCGAGGCCGAACTTCCTGGAATGAAACAGGAAGATTTCGATCTCTCGATCGAGAACAATGTCCTTACCCTCCGCGGTGAGCGAAAGTTTGAAAAGACGGATGAGACTGACAATTACCATCGAGTCGAACGCTCGTATGGCGCCTTCACACGTTCTTTCACTCTGCCGCAGACGGTTTCCGCCGAGGGAGCAAATGCGGAGTACAACAACGGCGTGTTGCGCGTGACGTTGCCAAAACGCGAGGAGACCAAGGCTCGCCGGATCCAGGTCAGCGGAACTGGTACTGGACCAGCGAACAAGACAATCGAAACAACAGCCGACACCGGAAAAGCGAAGGAAGCCTCTGGCGGGCGCTAAGGCTTTGTAAGGATCGGCAATAGCGAGCGGGCTCGTCGTAGTTTGGGATACGAATTTCGAGCCCGTTCGTCTCTTTTTATACTGAATAGGTTTTACTGCGATGCGTTTAGATAAGTTCACCCTGAGGGGTCAGGAAGCAATTCAATCGGCTATCGAGCTTGCCGAAAAGAATAACCATCAACAGGTCGAGCCCGAGCATCTGCTGGTCGCGATGCTGGAGCAGCCTGAAGGCATCGTTAGACCAGTTCTCGGAAAGCTCGGGGCCAATGTCGCCGTTATTCTGAACGACACGCAAGCAGCGGTCGCACGTTTTCCACGCGTCCAGGGCGGTCAACAATATTTCAGCAACCGCCTGAGCCAGGTGTTTACGGCGTCACAAAAACAAGCCGATCAGATGCAGGACGAATTCATTTCGACCGAGCATCTGCTGCTTGCCATCGTCGAAGAGAAAGACGGCGACGCGGGTAAAATTCTTCGACAGCACGGCGTCACGCGAGACGATCTGTTCAAGGTTATCGAACAGATGCGCGGCGGTGCGCGAATCACCGATCAGAATGCCGAACAGAACTACCAGGCGCTTTCGAAATACGCGCGCGATCTGACGGAGCAGGCGCGCAAAGGAAAACTCGATCCCGTAATCGGACGAGACGACGAGATTCGTCGCACGATTCAGGTTCTTTCGCGAAGAACCAAGAACAACCCCGTGCTGATCGGCGAACCGGGCGTGGGTAAGACCGCGATTGTTGAAGGTCTGGCGCAGCGGATTGTTTCGGGAGATGTTCCTGAAACGCTGCGCAACAAACGTCTCGTGGGTCTCGATCTTGGATCGATGCTCGCCGGTGCGAAGTATCGCGGCGAGTTTGAAGATCGTCTCAAAGCTGTCTTGAAGGAGATCGAGAACGCGCAGGGCCAAATCATCCTCTTTATCGACGAGCTGCATACGCTCGTGGGCGCGGGCGCTGCCGAAGGCGCGATCGACGCTTCGAACATGTTGAAGCCCGCACTCGCTCGCGGAGAGCTGAGGTGCGTCGGCGCCACCACGCTCAACGAGTACAAGAAATACATCGAGAAAGACGCGGCGCTCGAACGTCGTTTCCAACAAGTTTACGTTGGTGAACCGACGGTCGAAGACACGATCGCGATCCTGCGTGGATTGAAGGAGCGTTACGAGGTCCATCACGGCGTCCGCATCAAAGACTCGGCGATCGTCGCCGCTGCAACACTTTCAAACCGCTACATCACCGATCGCTTCCTGCCGGACAAAGCGATCGATCTGATCGACGAAGCAGCATCACGACTGCGCATCGAGATCGACTCTCTGCCACAGGAGATCGATCAGTTGGAGCGTGAGATTATCCAGCTCGAAATCGAGCGTCAGGCCCTCCAAAAAGAAGAGGACGAAAAGTCGAAGCTCCGTTTGAAAGAGATCGAACAACGAATTGCCGACCTGAAGGAAACTTCTTCGGGTATGAAGGCGAAGTGGCAATCCGAGAAAGAGGCCATCGAGCACATACGAACCGGCAAGGCCGAACTCGAGCAACTAAAGCTACAACTGGATCAAGCGCGGAACGCCGGCGATCTGGCACGCGCGTCTGAGATTCAGTACGGGAAGATTCCGGAACTCGAAGGCAAGCTCAAGAGCCAGCAGGACAAGCTGGCCGCTTTTCAGCAGGATGGCGTGATGCTGAAAGAAGAGGTTGACGAAGAGGACGTCGCCGTAATTGTCGCGAAGTGGACGGGCATCCCCGTTTCGAAGATGCTCGAAGGCGAGATGCAGAAACTCGTGACGATGGAGGGCCGACTGGGCCAGCGTGTTATCGGTCAGGAAGAGGCCCTGGCTGCTGTCGCGAATGCTGTTCGGCGTGCGCGTGCAGGGTTACAGGATCCGAATCGTCCCGTCGGTTCTTTTATCTTTCTTGGACCAACGGGTGTGGGTAAGACTGAAACCGCCCGCGCGCTTGCGGAGTTTTTGTTTGACGACGAGCGAGCGATGGTCCGGCTCGACATGTCTGAGTACATGGAGAAGCACGCTGTCGCACGCATGATCGGAGCGCCTCCGGGATACGTCGGCTATGACGAGGGTGGGCAACTCACCGAAGCAGTTCGTCGCAGACCGTATTCAGTGATTCTCTTCGATGAGATTGAAAAGGCGCACCCGGATGTTTTCAACGTGCTGCTTCAGATTCTCGACGACGGGCGGTTGACCGATTCGAAAGGTCGGACGGTCGATTTCAAAAATACCGTTCTGATCATGACGTCGAATCTCGGATCGCGTGAGATTCAGGCTGCTGAAGGCGATGAGAAGCAGGTGCGCGAAGCCGTGCTGCAAGAGTTGCGATTGAACTTCAAACCGGAGTTTCTTAACCGTGTCGACGACATCGTGATCTTCCACCAGCTCTCACGCGAGCAGATTGGCAAGATCATCGACGTGCAACTGGAGCGCTTGACTGCGATGTTGAACGAGCGAAACGTAACGCTCGTGCTCGATCCTTCGGCGAAAGAATTGCTGATGCGTGAAGGCTACGATCCGAGTTATGGCGCGCGTCCGCTGAAGCGAGCGATACAGTCGCTGATTCAGAATCCGCTCGCGGTCAAACTCCTGCAAGGTGAAATCCTGCCGGGTCAAACCGTAAGACTTTCGGCGAGCGGCGACACGATGGAGTTTAAGACGGACACGGCGTTTGCAACTGCGTAAGGTAATTTGGAGAATCGATGATGTCACAACAGTGGAACCCTTTGCAGGATCTGATGGTCCTTCAGGATCGGATGAACAGACTTTTCGAAGATGCGACGCAACGACGCGCACACGCTGAAGCCAGCGCTGGAGGCGACTTTGAGCGCGCTGATTGGACGCCGGCAGCGGACATCTACGAAACTGATTCCAGCTATTTGATCGCGATTGACTTGCCCGGCATTAATCGTGACGCGCTTGAAATCGACGTCGACGACGATAGTCGTTTGCTCATCAGGGGCACGCGCGCCATTCAGGAGTCAAGGCAGCATCGTTCTGAGAGACCACGCGGTAAGTTTCTGAGAACGTTCAGCGTACCCGCATCGGTCGAGCAGAGTGAGATCGGGGCAGAGTACAAAGATGGTGTGTTGCAGATCCGTCTGCCGAAGCGCGGTGAGCAAAAGTCGAAAAAGATTGATATTAAGGTTTCGTGAGATGTGAGGTTAGCCTCACAGGATTTGGCAGGATTTATGAGGAACGAGGACGAGTTGATGGACAGGGATGTGGATAGCGGAGTGCGCGTGACGGATCGTCGTCGCATCTATCTCGATAACGAGGGTGCTGAACACGTCAACGAACAGGCCGAGCAGCCGAACCTGAAACCGAAATACGTCGAAGAACTCGAGTCGCGTACGAAGGCTGCTGAAAAACAGGTGCAGGACGTTCAGGCGCGCTTCGAGCAATTGCGACAGCAACTACAGCGTGAGACTGACGAAACCCGGCAGCGTTTGAATCGCGCGGCGGACGAGCGTGCCGCTGCCGACAAGTCCAGGTTTATAGCAGCATTGCTTCCGGCGCTGGACGACTTGGACCGTGCGATCGAAGCTGTTTCCGGAAACGCGTCGCGCGAAGCGATGGTTGAAGGTATTCGGCGCATCGCGAGTAGCTTTCAAACGGCGTTGAGCAGTGCGGGTGTCGAACCGATCGTGGCTGTTGGTGAGGAGTTTAATCCGGAGTTACATGAAGCCGTCGACACGGAAGAGACGACGGACGACATGGACGGAAGAGTGATTGAAGAATATAGTCGCGGTTTTCGCATGGGAGATCGGCTGCTGCGTCCCGCGCGCGTCAAAGTTGGGCGTGCAGGGCGCAAATTACACAAAGAATCCGCCTGAAGGAGAAACTAAGTGCCGGCAAAAGAATTGAAGTTTAGAGAAGAAGCGCGCAGTGCGATGCTTCAAGGTGTTGATACACTCGCGAATGCAGTGCGCGTAACGTTAGGGCCAAGGGGTCGTAACGTTGTTCTGGGTAAGAGATTCGGCTCGCCGGTGATCACCAAAGATGGTGTCACTGTCGCGAAAGAGATCGAACTCAAGAACAAGTATCAAAACATGGGCGCGCAGATGGTCCGCGAAGTGGCCGTCAAGACAAACGACAAGGCGGGTGACGGCACAACCACCGCAACAGTTCTCGCGCAGGCAATCTTTCGTGAAGGTGTTAAGAACGTCACGGCAGGCGCGAATCCGATGTCGCTACAGCGCGGGATTCAGTGGGCCACGGAACAAGTCGTTGCCGAACTGGAGCGCATGTCGAAAAAGATCAAAGGCAAGGAAGAGCTGACCAACGTGGCCACTGTTTCGGCCAACAACGATCGTCACATCGGCGAGCTGATCTCGGAAGCGATGGACAAGGTCGGCAAGGACGGCGTCGTAACGGTTGAAGAATCGAAGACACTGCAAACCGAGCTCGACATCGTCGAGGGAATGCAGTTCGACCGCGGTTACTCGTCACCTTATTTCATTACGAATTCCGATCGCATGGAAGCGATTCTCGACGAGCCATATATTTTGCTTTACGAGAAGAAGATTTCCGCGATGCGCGATCTGCTGCCGCTTTTGGAACAAACAGCCGGTCTTGGACGCGCGTTGCTGCTCATCGCCGAAGACATCGAAGGCGACGCGCTCGCGACGCTCGTCGTGAATCGGCTACGCGGAACGATCAAAGTTTGCGCAGTGAAAGCACCTGCGTTCGGCGATCGCCGCAAAGCGATTCTCGAAGATCTCGCGGTGCTTACTGGCGGAAAAGTTATAACCGAGGATCTCGGCATCAAACTCGAGAACGTAACACTCGAGGATCTTGGAACCGCGAAACGCGTCATCGTCGATAAGGAACACACGACCATCGTCGAAGGCGGCGGCGACAGCAAAGCGATCCAGGGACGTGTCGCGACCATCCGCCGGCAGATCGAAGAGTCGACCTCTGATTACGACCGCGAGAAACTCCAGGAGCGACTCGCAAAGCTCGCCGGCGGTGTCGCAGTCGTTAGAGTGGGTGCGCCGACGGAAACGGCGATGAAGGAAATCAAGACGCGGGTGGAAGACGCATTGAATGCGACGAAGGCGGCCGCGCAGGAGGGAATCGTTGTCGGAGGGGGAGTAGCGCTCGTACGCGCGGGAAGAGTTCTCGAAAACCACGATCACGACGACCCGGATGTCCGCACGGGCATTCAAATCGTTCGCCGCGCGTTGCAGGAACCGCTGCGTCGCATTGCGGAGAATGCGGGGATGGATGGCGGTGTGGTGATGCGTGAAGTCGAACAATTCAAGGGCAACAAAGGTTTCAACGCGGTCAGTGGTAAGTTTGAAGATCTCGCCGCTGCGGGAATCATCGATCCAACGAAAGTTGTGCGCACTGCATTGCAGAACGCAGCGTCGATCTCAGGACTATTACTGACGACGGACGCCGCAATAACTGACGTACCTGAGAAGAAGAAGGCTGGACCGCCGATGCCCGGAGGAGATGATTACGATTACTAGCATTGCTGCGACCGTACTTGGACGAGTCAGTACCGAAACACGGTAGCGTCGGGTCTGTGCGCACTACGAATCTTGGATATTGGTCACCACGGCAACCCGACGCTACCGCGTTTCGGTACTGACCTCGTCCAACAGTGATTCTGATTTTGGACAACCACTAGGGCACAAATACCACGACATAGTTGTGGTAAATCATTTTGACCTTGGGTTTCTTTACGGCAGCAAATTTGCAGGAAATCGCCCGGCGGAAAGTTATTGCATTGAAACGCAACGGCGCTTATGCTGAGAATCATCCAAGTGCCGCAGCTTGGACCCGAGGCGAGCTGTTTGAAAGTTGAGTGAACTGTCACATCAAATGATCGTTTGGGTGTGTGACGGTCGTAAAAAGATATGGTTGATTTAGGTTCATACAAAGACAAATTTGGCGACAGCGGCCAGCGCATTCTGGAGCATGCGCTGAACGAATCGCGCCGGCGAGACCAAAATTTCGTCTCGGTCGAACATATTCTGCAGGCTTTGACTGTCGAGGAGCCTGACATGTTCAACTCTGCCATGCGGGAGTTATCGCTTGACCCGATCGTGGTCAAGATGGCGATTGAAAAACGCCTTACCAGCAGCCGCCAGCAGCACGTCGGCAAGGGATTTCGAATCGGGCCCGACACTACAGACCTCTTCAAACGCGCAATGGAGCGCGCGCGAACCCAGGGTCGCAAAACGATTGAAGCTACAGACATTTTTGAAGCACTGAGCAGTCACGACGGACTGTTCGTCGACGTCTTAAGAACAATGGGGGCAAACCCGGAGGCGGTCCAGGAAAACGTGCGAGCACAGGTGCAAAAACGCGAACAGGAAGAAGAACAAAACAGAAAGAAATTTGAGCTTCCGCCTTACCTGAAGCATTTCGGAGTTTCGCTGAACCGGCTGGCTCGCCAGGACAAGATCCCGCCCACCATCGGACGCGAACAAGAAATCCAACAAATTATTGAGATCCTTTGCCACAGAGAGCGGGCAAATTCACCTATGCTGGTTGGTGAACCCGGAGTGGGGAAAACTGCCGTCATCGAGGGACTCGCACGGCTGATCGAGTTGGAACCGGAAAAAGTCCCGGCGCGTTTGCGTGCATCGCACATCGTTCAGTTACAGATGGGCGGCATCGTGGCAGGAACAATGCTGCGAGGCATGTTCGAGGAACGAATCAAGGGCATCATCGACGAAGTTAAAGAACGCGATAATTTGATTCTGTTCATCGACGAAGCGCACACCATCATCGGTGCAGGCGCCGCGCTCGGCACGTCGTCCGACGCAGCGAACATGTTTAAGTCGGCACTCGCACGCGGCGAGATGCGCATCATCGGTGCGACGACCCTTTCCGAGTACAAGGAATACATCGCCGACGACGAAGCGCTCGCGCGACGTTTCCGCATGGTGAAAGTAGTCGAACCATCGATTAACGAAACCCGGGAGATCCTGCTCGGTCTGCGACCGCGCCTGGAGCGAAACTACTCCGTAAAGATTTCCGACGATGCGATCAACACGGCTTTGGAGATGGCTCCGAAGTACATCCGCAATCTGCATCTGCCTGACAAGGCCATCGGCTGGCTCGATACCGCGGCAGTGAAGGTTGAGATCAACGAACCGAACGGCATGATCGTGAAACCGGAGCACGTCATCGAGGTGATCTCGCAGGAGTCTCGTATTCCGCGCGACATGATCTTCCGCGACACGAGCGATCGTTTCGCGATGACGGAAGCGATGTTGGGCCGTCGCGTCATTGGTCAGAAGGAAGCGATCAAGGCCGTCGCGCAACGCTTGCGACTGAATAAAGGTCCACTGAAAGAGTCGCATTACAAACCCGATGGCGTGCTGCTGTTTCTTGGTCCAACAGGTGTTGGTAAGACTGAGCTGGCCAAGGCTGTTGCCGAGTTCATGTTTGGTGACGAAGAGAAGATGGTTCGCATCGACATGTCGGAATACAGCGATGGCACAGTCAGCATCGAGAAGCTTATCGGTATGCCGCGCGGAATAGTTGGCTCGGAACGAGGCGGAATCCTGACTGAGCAACTGCGCGAGAATCCCTACACGGTGCTTCTGCTGGACGAGGTCGAGAAGGCGTCGCCTTACTTGATGAACCTCTTCCTTCAGGCTTTCGACGAAGGCTGGTTGACGGATGGACGCGGCAAGAAGGTTTACTTGTCAGACGCGATCATCATCATGACTTCCAACCTTGGTTCTGAGAACTTCAAGAAGTATGAAAAGCCTTTGGGATTCGGTACCAAGACTGCGGCGGACTTCCGTGCAGTCAAGAATGAAGTGATGAAGGCTTCGGAGCAACGCTTCTCGCCGGAGTTTCGTAACCGCATCGACGAGATCGTCGTCTTCTCTCCGCTGACGATGGACGAAGTGCGGCAGATCGCGAGACTCTACCTCGAGAAACTCCGCAGGCAGATGGAGCGACAAGGAAAGATAGTCGACGTCACCGAAGCGGCAGTTAACCTGCTTACAGAAAAGGGTTACAACCCGGCTTACGGCGCGCGCTTCCTGAAGCGACATATCGATGAGAAAGTGAAGCTGCCGATCACCGGCTTGTGGAAGACGGCGTCGAGTTTCAAGGTCGACGTTGAAAACGCTGAAGTGGTGGTGAAGCCTAACGGCGGCTCCAAGCCCGAGTTCAACTAAAGACAGGATTTGCAGGATTTTCAACAAGATGATCCTGTAAATCCTGCAAAAAATCCTGTAATCCTGTTAAATGATCCTCCTTCTAGTAATATCTCTGCTCTTTTCACAAACACCGTCGTCTTCGGTTGATGAAAAATCTCAACAGATCATCGATCGCGCCGTTGAGGCGCTCGGCGGTCAGAAATACCTGAGCATCCAGACGGTAACCGGCAAAGGTTTCTACACCACCTATCGCGAGAACCTATCGCAGATTCCCGCGCGCTTTATCGATTACATTGAATATCCGAATCGCGAACGTACGGAGTTCGTGGGCGCCGGTATTCGCACCATCCAAACAAACGACGGCAACACTGGTTGGTTTTTCGACGGCGCGGTGAAGAAGATCTCGGATCAAACTCCCGAGCAGGTCGACAGCTTCAAGCAGCAGTTGAAAATCAGTGTCGAATATCTGCTGCGTGGGTGGTGGAAAAAAGAAGGCGGTAAGATTACTTACGTAGGCCGAAGAGAAGCAGGTCTGGCCAAACGAAACGAGACCATCCGCGTGACTTATCCGGACGGTTTCTGGATCGAATATGAGTTTGCGGCGAAGGATGGACTGCCGTCGAAGATCATTTACAAACACACGCGGAAAAATCCTGACACTGGCGACGAGGTTGAAACCACCGAGGAAGATCGCCTAATGACATTCATCACGGTAGAGGGCGTCACTACACCCTGGATCATCGATCGCTACATCGACGGCAAACAATTCCACCGGATCAACTACCAGTCAGTGCAGTACAACCAAAAGTTCCCGGATAACCTGTTCGCCAAACCCGTCGATGTCAAGAGTATAAAATGAGCCTCCAGATTGTATCCGCGTGATCGTGGCTTACATCGCCAACCCGCCATCCACCTGAATAACCTGTCCAGTGATGTAGCGAGCGTCGTCGGATAAAAGAAACGCCGCGATCCGCGCGACCTCGTCGGGTTCAGCAAAGCGGCCCAGAGGAATCTGTTCGCGTATCTTTGCCTGATACTCTTCATCCAACTTCCCTGCCATGTCCGTCGCCACCATGCCGAGCGCCAGTGCGTTCACAGTCACCTTCCGGCTCGCGACTTCTTTCGCGAGTGCCTTTGTGAGCCCAACCATTCCCGCCTTCGACGCCGAATAGTTTGACTGACCAGGCATACCGACTTCGCCGCTGATCGAAGAGATGTTGATGATCGAACCGCCGCTCTCCTGACGCAACATCGTGCGCAGCGCGGCTTTCGCGAAATTCCATGCGCCTTTGAGATTCGTGTTCAGCACTTCATCCCAGTCGTCTTCTTTCATGCGCAGGATGAGATTGTCGCGCGTGACGCCGGCGTTGTTGATGAGAAAGTCGATGCGGCCAAACGCGTCCTTGACTTGTTTGACCATCTCCGCGGCGGCTTCTGTGTTCGCCACATCGCATTGCACAGACAGCGCACGCACTCCCAACGCTTCGAGTTCCGACTTTAAACTCTCAGCAGCTTCCGCACTCTTCGCGTAATTGAAAGCGAGGTCGGCGCCGCGTCGCGCGAGCTCGAGCACGATCGCCCGCCCGATGCCGCGTGTGCCACCGGTGACGATGGCCACGCGGCCGGAAAATTGTTTGTGATCAGACATGGATGTCTAAATAACACATCCATGTCGCAGCCACAAAGAGGCGTTAGTTGTTGCACCAGTCGCCCGTCTGTTGCAGGCAGCGGAAGTTGTTGCCGAGTGCGGGGAAGACGGGCGTGCCGTCGTTTCGTTTGACGTCGCGGATGAAAGCGTCAGGCCGGATGAAGCCGTTGCGCGGATCCTCGGGGAGCGGGCAAATAACCCAGCGGAAAACCGGGTCGTCAACGGGACGTGTGCGCAGTTCAATGAGTCCCTTTGCCGCGAGGTTGTCGATCTGCGATGGACTGGTCAGGATAGCCGTACCGTCGAGGTCACGTCCGTTGGTCGCAGCGATCGGATCGAGTTCTTTGCGTCCCGCGGATGTGAAAGCCCTGGGCGTGTAGACGACCCACACTGCGACCCACATACCGAGCGGATCATTGGAGAAGTAGCCGTCGCGTGTGTCGAACACATTGTCTTGCCGTTTGTTCGGAAGAAACGGATCGAGGATCGAACCGTTTGACGCTTTCGGAAAAATGAAAACTCGAAAACTCTCAGCGGTATCAAATGCGGTTTGACCGCGTGTGGTTAGTTGGCCCGCTGCATTGCGCTCGAAGCTGGTGGAGTTGAGCACGCCGAAGATGTTCGCGTAAGTCAAACCGCTCGAGCCGGTCGTGCCGGGGGTCGTTTCAATTGTGCGCACGTTCGCGCGGTTCGGATCGGTATTGCTGTTGTCAATGACAAAATCGCCGGCGCGGGCTGAAGTGCCGACACGCAGCACAATGTTCTCAGGCACGATGCCGTGCGCGCGGTAGGCGGCATCGCTGAAATCGAAGGGCGAGGTGCCGAGGCTGCTGCCTCCACTCGCGTTAACACTCGTACCAAAATTAAGACCAGCCGCCGTCGTCAGCGCCAGTGCGAAGACGGTGAGCCAGAGCGTCCACTTTAAGGTGTTCCTATTCATGATCGGTTCTCCTTGGGTGATGTCGTCGGAATGAACGCGATATTGAAGGAAGAGTGGCTGCGCGTATGTCAGCAGGGCGACAGGATTGTCAGCCCGCTGACAAAAGGGTGAAAAAAGTCTGCGCGCCGATCACGAGCAACACGCCTGCGTACGTCTGAAGCTGTTTGAGACACTTCACCCGAATCCAACCACGACCCAGCTCGATGATGCCGCGACGCTCGAGGTCGTTGAGCACGGTGGTTGTTGTTTGGCGCGCAGCTCCGATGAGACTCGCTACGTCGTGGTGTGTAAGTGGAACGAGATAATCGCTGGCCGCGGTTTCGGATTCGACAACGCTCGTCGAGAGTTCATGCAACAGCTCG
Source organism: Pyrinomonadaceae bacterium (assembly GCA_035571655.1). GTDB lineage: Bacteria > Acidobacteriota > Blastocatellia > Pyrinomonadales > Pyrinomonadaceae > PSRF01. The sequence goes on along the minus strand of DATNCH010000055.1, from coordinate 14,329 downwards.
CACACGCGCGCCGAGACGGCCTTCGACGTGATGTCAGAGAGTTTCTTTTCCATTCGTCGCCGGCGATCGCCGACCAATCGAATGTAACTCAGCGCGAGTTTCGGTTGAGCCATGAGAAGATGAGTAAATTCTCGCGTGGAGAAAACCCACATCAACATGTCATCCAGCGCTTGCGCCATGTTGCTGCGCGGCGCTTCGTCGACGAGTGCGAACTCACCAAAGATTTCGCCTGGCTGGATGATGTCGATCGCAATCTCCTTCCCCGTTTCGGAGAGTACGGTGAGTTTCACCCGCCCTTGCCGCAGGATGTAGACGAACTCCGGGCGGTCGCCCGGCATGTAGATGAATTCGCCGCGCGCCTTGCGCACCCCACGCGCGCGCAAAGCGATATGGCTTAACTGTTCATGGTTGAGGCCGGAAAAAATTTGTACACGTCCCGTGTGGGACTTCCGGTCAATGTCTGCAAACTGTCGTTGATCCGCACCAGACACCGATCCGCGATCTGCGAATGGTGACGCGATAGAAGACGCTCCCACGTTCATGATCTTCACTCCTGGTCTGTTTTAAAGACACTACTCGTATGCGAGTCTTCATCAGGGTTTTCATCAGGCGCCAGAGTCGGGTACGTGGCTTGGGAGGTGAGATTTTCAATGTGAAGCCTGGGAAAAAGTGCATCTTACACACGTGGAGCGCAGACAGCAAACGGGTCGACTCAGGGTGATGTTGAAGCAACATCATTCACTAGGCAATCAGCAAAAATCGCTTCGTGTGACGATTCATAAATCCTCCTAAATAAAAGTTTTCCAAGATCGTTGTATTTGAGCTGCGTGGGTGTTGGCAGGCGATCGAGTCGCATCAACTCTTCGATCGCAGCCATCTCGCGGTCGCGGTTCATGCCGGCGACTGCAAGCACGCGATCGTTTTTCACGTAGAAAGCCAGAAAGTCGTGGGACGAGATCTCACCGTGGTAAATAATCTCGTCCCAGGATGCAGCATGACCGACGTAGAGGAGTCCAGCGTCGAACTGTCGCGTCCAGAAGAACGGGACGCCGTCGAACGCTGTCTCATGTCCGACCATGTTGCGTGCCGCTGCTCGTCCCTGCTGCAACGCAGTGCGCCAGTGCTCGATGCGCACGCGCTCGCCGGTATGTGGATCGGGGAAACTCGCGATGTCGCCCGCGGCATAAAGACCATCAGTTGCACGCAGGTGTGCGTCGACAACGACGCCGCCGGCGTGGTCCAACTCGACACCTTCCAGGAAATGTGTCACGGGTCTGACACCCGCGCCGACGACAACCATGTCCGTCTTGATCACCTCGCCGTTGTCGAGCACAACCGCCTCGATGTTGTGACTGCCCTCGAAGCGGTAGACCATCGAGCCGAGCTTGAAGTGAACTCCGTGGCTCTCGTGGAGACGCCGGAACAGCGCACCAACTTCCGCACCCAGCGTAGTCTCGAAAGGCTCCTTCGATGGCGCAACGACTGTTACCTCGAGTCCGCGCTCGCGCAGGCTGTACGCCGCTTCCATCCCGATGAAGCTCGAGCCAATGACGACAGCGCGGCGCGAGCGCCTGGCTGTCTCGATCATTGAATCGGCGTCCGCAAAACTGCGCAGCACATACACGTTCTTCAGATCTGAACCGGGTATGTTGAGACGCAAAGCCGCGCCACCCGTCGCGACGAGCAGTGCGTCGTATTCCATCGTCTCTCCGCCCTCGAAAGTTATCGTCTTCGTGGGCGCGTCAACACGCGTGACCTCTCTGTTGAGTAGAAGCTGGATATCGTGTTCGCTAAAGAACTCTGCGGGGCGAAGCGGCATCCACTCCGGTTCCGCATGGCCGTGCAAATAATCTTTACTGAGGTTGGGCCGATCGTAGGGCGCGCGATCTTCGCGTGTGATCATCACGACGTTCCCTCGAAAACCTTCTTCACGCAGCGTCTGCGCTGCTGCGTAACCGGCCGCGCCCGCGCCGATGATTACGAACTGGCGTGAATCGGAAAGCGCGTCGTGCACTGACATGGAGGCGGTGCGTCGATCCGGTGTTTCGTCGAGTACGGTGACTATCACGTGTTCACCCTCGACGCGTGTGTCGTAAGAAACGAGCCCGTCGAGCGCAGGCGGCTCTTCCAGATCTCCACTGACGACATTGAAGACGGCGTGATGCCACGGGCACACGAGCCGCGTACCGCAGAGCGCGCCCTCGACGAGCGGTGCGCCGTAGTGAGGACACGTCGGACTGACTGCATGAAACTGGTCGCGGACGCGCGCCAGTAAGATCCGCGTCTCATCGACCGAGAACTCTTTCATCTCCCCGTCCTGGAGGTCGGAGGTATTCGCCAGGTGAACATCTTTACAGCCCATCTTCTTTGTCAGGCCACGCTGCACAGGTGGCCCATCTTCTCCTTCTTGGTCTTGAGATAACCGGCGAAGAAATCGTGCGGCTCAACTTTGAGCCGCACGCGCTCGACGACATTGAGGCCGGCTTGCCGGAGCGCGCGAATCTTCGCCGGATTGTCAGACATCACGCGCACCGAGCGAAGGCCGAGTTCAAGCAGGATTTCGGCGCATTGCTCGTAACACCGCATGTCTGCTTCGAAGCCAAGCCGCTCGTTGGCCTCGATGGTATCGGCGCCTTCGTCCTGTAAGGCGTAGGCGCGAATCTTGTTGATGATGCCGATGCCGCGACCCTCTTGCTGCTGGTAGACGATGACGCCGTGTCCTTCCTGCTCGATGAGTTTCATAGCCGCATCGAGTTGCCGTCCGCAGTCGCACTTGATCGATCCGAACACGTCGCCTGTCATGCATTGCGAATGGATTCGCACAAGGTTCGGCTCGTCGGCGCGCAATTCACCTTTGACGAGCACGACAAACTCTTCCGTCGAGACAAGCGATCGGAAACCGATGATGCGGAATTCGCCCGTCTCCGTCGGAAGCCGCGCTGCGGCAACGCGCTCGACTGTCTTCGAAGCGATCTTGTTATTGAACTGAACCAGCCTCAGTGCCATTTCATTTCTCCCGGTTCGCAAAGGCCACGCGACGGCGCAGCAATTATGTGGAGAGAGGACCGACCGTTCTGTCAGCTGGATGCCTGCGATGTCATCCGGCTGACAGAACGGTGAAAACAGTTGCGCTACAGCGACTTCAGATACTCGACAAGGTCAGTTTTCTGACGCTCGGTCAAGTTCGTGCCGAAGAAACTGTTGTAGTGCTCGACGACGTCACGCAACGTCGCGAAACGTCCATCGTGATAGAAGCCGCCCTTCTGGTGCGTCCAGAGTCCCTTGAGCGGCGCAGTTCTGTAACGCTCGTCGGGCGAACGCTTCGCCTGGAAATCGTCGATGCCGATCTCCGCTGGTGTGTGCATGTTCCAGCCCGGCTCGGTGTAGATCGGTGGCACATGGCAGGTCGCGCACTTCGCCACGTCTTTGAACACAGACTTACCGCGCGCGGCTGCGGCTTTATCGAACGTTCCGGCCGGCGGCGTGGGTGCGGCCAGGGCGAGTTGATAGAACTGAAGAGCCGGAAGTTTTGCCGTGATCAAATCCGGATCGCTGCGCACGTTGCCGAAGCCTGCACGCGCGGCGATTGGAAATTTCACAGGGTCGTTCAGACGCGGATCGTAGAACGTCCCTTGTCCGTGCATCTCGAGATTCGCAACGAACGCGTTCCAGTGCGTTACCGAACCCCAGCCCGTCCACGTGTGAAGGTTGACACCTGCGAGTCCGAACGCTGGCGGAAGTAACGTCGCCGCCGATTTACCGTCTGGCCGGAAAGCCTTGCCGTCGAGGAACAACTCAGCATCGAACTTTCCCGGTCCCCAACTCTGTAAGACCGTTCGCACAGTCGCCTCGTCAACGCCGAGCAGGTCCGCGACCGGCTTCAGGTTTGGACTCAACGATGCGATCACGCCGACGTTGAGATCTCGATTGGCCCAACCATCCAGACGCTTGCCGATGCCGGGCGCGAATGAGTTGTCGACCGTCGAGTGGCAAAGAGCACAAGTGATACCGACAGATTGGAGACTCCCGTCGTCTCTGAAATTTCCTTTGACGCCAACTACGGCTTTTAGTTTGAGTAGCGCGAGTGTGGTGGCGGGATCATCGAGATTAACAAGGCCCTGCTTCAACTGATCGACAAGCGATTGCGGCAGCGCTTCCGAGTCGACTTTCAACCCGACGGCAAGCGCCGTCTTCGGGCTGACGCCGGGTCCGACACCGCCGAGGTTCGCACCGGCAATTGCGCGATGGAGCTGTAGCGCATCGCTCCAGAATGCTTCGTCGCCGAAGGTGTCGAAGCGGAAGGTCTCCTTCCCTTCCTTGAGCATCTGCTGGGCATTCGCGTTCGTGGTGTCCTCTGTTTGGGGATTGCCTCCCTTGCCGCGATTCTGCGCGTCGCCGCTTCGATGAAGAAAGACCACCATTGCGGCGACTGCCAAAAGTACAAAGACAATCTTCACGAGTCTGCGCTCTGCTGCGTTTGTCATGACGTCCTCCCTCGACACGTTCTATCGGTCGTATTCCTGACTCAGCCGCGCCAGCGCAAGTGCGCCGAGTGAGAGGCCGAAGTCGCGTAGTGCAACGTCGAAATAACCGGGAATCATGAGGAGGTTGGCGACGATCAGGAGCAGCCACGCTGAAACGACATAAGCGAAGATGCGCGGCTTAAATGCGACTCCGAGCCCGGCGACGATTTCGATCACGCCGACCGCGAGCATCAGCTCGTGGCCGTGTCCGCCAGTCATTTTGTTGACGAAGGCCGGGAGGTACTGATCCCAGTTCACGAGGAGGTGAAAAAACTTATCGAGTCCAGCGACGATCGGCGCCACCGTAAAGGCGGTGCGCAGAATCTGGAAAGCCTGGTAGCTCGGTTTCGCAGTGGTTATGCTTTCAGTGTTGACGGAAGTTATTCGATCTGAAGTACTTATTACATGTGCCATCTTCGTTCTCCTGAATAAGATTGCTGCCCTGAGTGGCTGAGCATTCTTAAAATACTCAATTTCCATAATAAGTCAAGATGTTTTTATGTTTATTGTGTTTTCTCTTGAAAACGGCTAGAATTCAGTGTTTTGTGAGGTAAGTCGATGAATGTAGACAGAAGGTTTTTTGAAAGCACGCGCGGGCAGATCGTTACGATGCTCCGGGCGTCTCCCTGCACGGTCGAGGACCTGGCGGGAAAGCTTGACCTCACGGATAACGCCATCCGAGCACACCTTCTGACTCTCGAACGCGACGGGCTGGTTCGGCAGAGTGGTCTCCGGCGCGGACCTCGGAAACCACACTTTACCTATGCGCTGACGCCTGAAGCGGATGCCTTGTTTCCTAAGGCTTACGATGCGCTACTTAATCAATTAATCGCCGTCTTGAAGAATCGTTTGGAGCCGGCGGAAATCGAAGAGGTCCTTCGCGAAGTGGGACGTGCGATCGCGAGTGGCGCGCCGGAAGGAGAAGGGGCCGACCTGGAGAAGCGCATACACACTGCCGTGAGAGTGCTGGAAACGCTCGGAGGCGCGACCGAAATCGAGCACGACGACGACAAGATTGTGATTCGCGGTCATGGTTGTCCATTGGCTGCCGCTGTGTCTGTCCATCCGGAAGTCTGTCACCTCGCAGAGACACTCGTCGCCGAAATTGTTAAAGTGCCTGTCAAGGAACACTGCGATCGTTCAGGGACTCCGAAGTGTCGTTTCGAAATCGGCCACAAAGAGGCACAAAAGTAAGACACAAATTAACAGATGCTTGATCTCAATTTTGTTAGAGAGAATATCGATAAAGTGCGTGAGGCGCTTCAGGCGCGGCGCGCGGATACCACAGCCCTTGATGATTTTAAACGCGCCGATGAAGAGCGGCGCCGCGTCATCGCGGAATCGGATCAACTGAATGCACAGCGCAACGCGTCGAGTCGAGAAATTGGCGCGTTGATGAAGGAAGGCAAGAAGGACGAAGCAGAAGCGCGTCGCGCCGAAGTCGCTGGATTGAAAGACAGGATTGCAGATCTCGATCAGTTGCGCGCGCAGGCCGAGACGCGTATGCACGATCTGCTCACGACGCTTCCGAACGTTCCTCACGCGAGCGTTCCCATTGGTGATGATGAGTCTGCGAACGTAGAGGTTCGTCGCTGGGGGACGCCGCCTGGACTCACATTCGAACCAAAGGACCACGTCGACCTCGGCACCGCGCTCGGCATTCTCGATCTCGAACGTGCGACGAAGATCGCATCGGCGCGGTTCGCGATCCTCAACGGCGCTGGTGCACGTCTCGAACGTGCGCTGATCAACTTCATGCTCGACGTTCAAACACGCGAGCACGGTTATCGCGAAACGCTCCCGCCGTTCATCGTCAATCGCAATGCACTGTTTGGCACAGCGCAGTTGCCAAAGTTTGAAGCCGATCTTTTTAAGCTGGAAGACGAGCGGCAACTCTATTTGATCCCGACGGCGGAAGTGCCGGTAACCAACTACCATCGCGAGGAGATCCTCGATGCGTCGCAACTTCCGATGCGTTGGGCTGCTTACACGCCGTGTTTTCGTTCTGAGGCGGGTAGCCACGGCCGTGACACGCGTGGTGTGATCAGGCAACACCAGTTTGAAAAGGTTGAGCTGGTGAAATATTCACTGCCGGAAAACTCTTACGAGGAACTTGAATCACTGACGCGAGATGCGGAGACGATTCTGCAAAAACTCGGTCTGCACTATCGTGTGGTAACGCTTTCGACCGCGGATCTGGGGTTTGGTTCAGCGAAGACTTACGACATCGAGGTGTGGCTACCGTCGCAGAATACGTTTCGAGAGATCTCTTCGTGTTCGAACTACGAGGCGTTCCAGGCGCGTCGTGCTCAGATCCGCTTCCGTCGCGCGGGCGGTGCGAAACCGGAGTTTGTGCATACGCTGAACGGATCCGGCCTCGCTATTGGACGTACGTGGATAGCGATACTGGAGAACTATCAACAGGAAGATGGATCGGTGATGATCCCCGAGGCGCTGCAACCGTACATGGACATGGACAGGATTGGCAGGATTTCACAGGATTAACAGGATTCAACTTGTAAATCCTGAAACATCCTGTGAATCCTGTCTAATGTCTATTTAACTCGCAAATCAAAGGGCATTAAGAGCATCGTCTCGCCGTTCTTCATCCGCTCCATCAACGCCATGTAACGCAACGCGCGACGAGCGTCCTCCGGCAACGCCGCGTAGACTGCGCGTTGCTGCTGCGCTTCAGTGTTTGAATTCTCGCCACCACCACTCAACAACTCCTGCAGGAACGTCGTCGGATACGGCAGGATCACGCGCTCGACGCCTTTGTCGGCAGGAATCTTCGCCAACTGCTTCGCTACCTCGATCGCCTTGTCGAGCCCACCAAATTCGTCGACCAAACCCCGATCCTTCGCCTGCTGTCCGGTCCACACGCGCCCTCGCGCAATCGAGTCGATATACTGCTCGTCCCTGTTTCGGCCTTTCGCTACTTTCGGTACGAAGTCGCGGTAGTAAGTCGTCTTGATCCAGTCTTCAAACTTCGCTCGTTCTTCATCCGAAAACTTTTCGGTCTCGCGAAACATTCCCGCGTTCTTGCCGCGCAACACGTATTCATTCGAGATGCCAAGCCAATCGTAGAAGCCACGCATCACGGGCTTGCCTGCAAGCACACCGATCGACCCCGTGATCGTCGAAGGCTGCGCGATAATCTTCGCCGCACTCGCCGAGATGTAGTAACCACCCGAAGCCGCAACGTCGCTCATCGAAACCACTACCGGCTTCTTTTGATTCGTCGTTTCGACGGCCCTCCAGATGATGTCCGATGCGAGACCTGAACCTCCCGGACTATCGACGCGCAACACAACTGCCTTGATCGTCTTATCCGCAGCGGCGTCGTTCAACGCCTTTGCGAGTGTGTCTGAACCGATCGATTGATCGCCTGACGGGCTGTTCTCAGAACTTCCCGAACCGATCTCGCCCGACGCATAGATGACGGCGATCCGTTCCCCTTTGTTCAGTCCGAGTGATTCCGGAGAAACGTCTCTGTATTCCGATCCACGCACTGCCACAAACGGATCCGTGTCTTTGTAACCGAAGAGTTTTTTGAATTGCTTCTCGACGTCATCTCTGTACATCGCTTCGTCGATCAACCCAGCTTCCTTCGCCTTCTCTGCGTTGTAGGGAGCGTTATCAATCAATGCTTTTACTTCATCCGGCGTCTTTTTTCGCGCCTGCGCGATCGCGTTTACGTAGCGGCCGTAAAGATCGTCGAGCAACTCGTCGATGTATTTCTTATGCGGGTCGGTCATCTTCTTTTGCGTAAACATGTTTCCAGCGGTCTTGTATTCACCGATCTGGAAAATGTCAGGATAGATGCCCAGCTTGTCGAGCGAGCCGCGGAAGAACATCACGTCGGCGGCGAGTCCGTTGATGAATAACTCACCCGGCGGCGGAACGATGATCTTGTCGCATGCGGTTGCGATGTAGTACTCCTTGTTCAAACCAAATTCGATGTAGGCGTAGACGGGTTTGCCTGAAGTACGAAAATCGGTGATCGCGTCGCGAATCTCTTCTGCTTTGCCCCAACCGACTCCCGACATGTTGACGTCGAGCAGGATGCCCTTGATCCGCTTGTCGACTTTGGCCTTCTTGAACTGCATTACGAGGCCGGTGAGAGACTGATCTGGTCCACCAAAATATTTCTTGAAAGGGTCGTCCGGAGTGTAGTCTGGGAGCGAGCCGGCGACGCGAAGTGTCAGCACGCTGTTGTCGCGAATGGTTGGTTCACCTTTGCGCAACGCCGCCCAGAGCACTGCGATTCCAAGGAACGCAACGAGAATCAAGGCTCCTAAAATTCCGAATATAATTAATACTGTTTTTCGTGTTCCTGACATGATTAAATCCTCAGCTTTTTGATTTGTGAGTACGTGTTGCGCGAGAAAAAGGTTTTGTACACAGATTGCACAGATTACTTGACGATCCAGCCGCCGCCGACGACTTCATCACCACGGTAAAACACGGTTGCCTGACCCGGGGTGATCGCCCGCTGTGGCTCATCGAAGATTATATGCGCACGGCCGTCTTTTAGAGGAGTAATTGTGGCCGGTGCTGCGGTGTGGCGATAACGAACGCGAACATCAGCGCGCACGGGTTCTTCGCGTGCGTCGAATGCGATCCAATTGACGCCGGCCGCCGTAAACTCGCTGCGCAACAGTTCTTCAGACGAACCCGCAGTCACACGATTCGTAACTGCGTCAAGCGAAATCACATACAGCGGCTTTTCGTCCGCAATCCCGAGACCGCGACGCTGTCCGATCGTGTAGCGATGAATGCCTTCGTGCTGTCCGATCACGCGGCCTGCCGTGTCGACTATCTCGCCGGAGCCCGGTAAACGTTCGCTTGCATTCTCAGCTTCGAGATAGCGATCGATGAAGCCGGCGTAGTCGCCATCGGGCACGAAGCAGATCTCCTGTGATTCCTTTTTCTCCGAAACTCCGACCAACCCATGCTGCCGCGCCGCATCGCGCGCTTCCGGCTTCGACATCTCGCCGAGCGGAAACAACGCGCGCGACAACTGCGCCTGCGTCAGTTCCCAAAGAAAATACGACTGGTCCTTGTCGTAATTTTTTCCGCGCAATAGCTTGTAACGATTTGTGCTCGTGTCAAACTCGACGCGCGCGTAGTGGCCCGTCGCAACTTTCTCGCATCCGAGGCTCACTGCGAGCCGGTCCAGTGAAGCAAACTTCAAACGACTGTTACACGACACGCACGGAATAGGAGTCTCGCCGCTGAGATAACTCGTGACGAATGGTTGGACCACGTCGCGCTCGAAATCGCGTTCGAGGTTCAGTACGTAAAACGGAAAACCGAGTTCTTCAGCAACACGTCGCGCGTCGTAAACGTCGTCGAGCGAACAGCAACGAGACGGCAGCGGGTCGCCGTTTTCGTCGACGTTGATGCCTCGCCGCTGATCCCAGAGTTGCATCGTAAAGCCGACGAGTTCGTGCCCCTGCTCTTTTAGAATTGCCGCGGCCGCGGACGAATCCACGCCGCCACTCATTGCTACCGCGATCTTCATAGCGAATGTTAAGATGCCGTTAGAATAGGTTTTTTCTCGCAAAGGCGCAAAGGCGCCGAGTTGAGCTGTTTTTCCTTTGCGCCTTTGCGTCTTTGCGCGAGAAAATCTGCCATGCTTGAAAGCGCAATCCAGGATTACAGAGTCGCGACTGAACCCTACTATCTGCCTGTCGGGCGGGAAGTTGAGCTCTTCGAGGCAGCTCATTCGGCCAAGCTACCGGTGATTCTCAAAGGACCGACCGGCTGCGGCAAAACTCGTTTCGTCGAACACATGGCCTGGCGTCTCGAGCGGCCGCTGATCACCGTGGCGTGCCACGAAGATTTGTCGTCGACGGATCTCGTCGGGCGTTTCCTCCTCGAAGGCGAAGAGACTATCTGGCACGACGGACCGTTGACTTCCGCCGTCCGCAACGGCGCGATCTGCTATCTCGACGAAGTTGTCGAAGCTCGCAAAGATACGGTTGTGATCATTCACCCGTTGACCGATCATCGCCGTCGCCTGCCGATTGAAAAGCGCGGCACGATCCTCGAAGCGCCTTCCGACTTCATGCTCGTCGTCTCGTACAACCCAGGCTACCAATCGATACTGAAGGATTTGAAACAGTCGACGCGGCAGAGGTTTGTCGCGATCGAGTTCGACTATCCGCCACCGGAGATGGAGGCGGAGATTGTCGCGCGCGAAGGCGGTGTCGACGAAGGCACGGCGCGGGATCTAGTCCTGATCGGACAAAAGGTTCGCAACCTTCGCGGGCATGGTTTGGAAGAAGGTGTTTCGACTCGACTGCTCATCTACGCTGCACAACTCATCGCACTCGGCATTCCCCCGATCGATGCCGCCGACGTCGCGATGTGCTCGCCTATTACCGACGATCGCGAACTCCAACGCAGCATTCGCGAGATCGTAACGACGGTTATATAGATCTTTCCTCGCAAAGGCGCCAAGGCGCAAAGTTTTCAAACTGCGTCTTTGCGTCTTTGCGCCTTTGCGAGGAAAATCTCTTAGGATGTCGGAAGATCAACATCAATCCGCTGAACGCCAGTCGTTTCTGGAACTCACGCGCAGCATCGCGGGTCTGCCGTTGGACCAGGCTGCGGCCGTGCTCGAGACGAGTGCGGCAATCGCAGGAGTATCCCTGCGTGCGGGGATCGAGTTTTTACGTGCTGCGCCTGCGGCGGCGCACGTTTTGCAGCCGGCTGAATTGCGCTCGTGGGGAGAGATGGGCCGCCGGCTTGCGATGGCGGATTACGAGTCTGCGGTTCAGTTTTTTGGTGAAGGAGTTGAACCGCTCCGCGCTGTTCCAGCAGAACTTCGTCCAGCGATCTTCGTTTTGTGTACGCGGCAGATGGTCCTGTCGACGACTGTCGGTCGAGAAACGTTCCATTCAGTGCCGGCGCTCGCGGGTGAAATCGAGTCAGTCGACGTGCTTCGTGCAGTAATTGACGTCGCGACGGAGATTGCGCGGCGCTCTGCAAAACACAGCGCCGAATTTCTCAACGCCAGCGGCAAGGTCTCGCGCGAACTCGGTGGCTTTGGCGACGAGAACTTAACGTCGGCGGCACTGGCGCTCGCTGGAGCTTTTGCCGCGCGCGCCGGAGGCATCGCTTCCGACGCATGGGCCATGATTCCCGAAGCGCTCGCGGAGCTCTCAGCGGCTGACGCAACGCGACTCCTCCAGCGAGCTAATGATTTTCTGGAGCGAGGAGGCGGAGCAGCGCTGCATATCCTCGTCGCGGGCGGCGAGATTCTCCGGCGCGCACCCGAGATATTCGACGAGTGGATCGAGCTGTTGTGGGTTGTCGCTACACACGGGAATGCGAGCCTCGTGGCGTTCGTTCGGAGTAGTCCGGGTTTTATTCGACTACTCAACGCGGATACGAATCGTGCTGCTGCGATCGAGTTGTCGCTTCGTGTGCTCGCACTCACGAAAGAGATTGCCGCAGTTGATGGTGAGGCGGCATTGGCGTGTTTTCGATCGAGTTCACGCGCGTTGCGCAGTGTTTCGATCGAGCAGTTTGAAGCGTGGGCGCGTCGTGGTCTGACGTCGGGGCGGGGCGACACGCGCGCTCGCCGCAGCTACTTCTCGCTCGAAACGCGTGGAAGTCACGAGGCGCTGCTCAGCGGCAGCGCGGGTTTGGCGCTCGACACGGTCCAACATCTGCTCCGGCTTTACGTCGAAGCATTGACGGGACGCGAAGTCGAGATCGCTCCGCTGGCGGCAGTCCCTGATGAGGCGCGGATCGATGATGGACACACGATTCACTTACCGTCACTGGTAAATGAATTTGGTGATGAGGATCTCGATTTCAGGCTGTACAAAGTGCTCGCGGCGCACGCGGCGGGGCAGATCGAGTTTGGCACGTACGAGCGTGGCGGACTGTTGGGCGCGGCGCATGAGGCGATCGCCGCGAGGTTTTCGAAAGAGAATACGGACGCGCTCGATGCTTTTGCGATCGCGGATGAGATGCTTCATTTAGGCCACAAAGAGGCACAAGAAAGCACACAAGAAGATCAATTAGAGATAGGTTATCGGGATGTTCTGAAACTGTTTCCGCTGTCGCAGCTCGCGCGACGCGTTTTTGGGACGCTGGAAAATGGTCGTATCGATCGCAGGTTGCGGCACACTTATCGTGGACTGAATCGCGATCTGGATTTGATCCGGCAGCATCTCAGTCGCAGCCGTCCACGCGTTATGGAGTTGCCCGCGGCGCTCGTACCGTTTGAAATACTTTTTCAGGTGACGATGTTGGGCGGCGCGCTTGACGATGCTCGTCTTGCGTACGGTCAGATCGTTTCTGAGTTGGAGACGATCGTCAGCGAGTATCTTCTACGCGAGCAGACGACTGTCGCCGACACTCTGATGGCGACGACGCGCGTTTACGATCTGTTTCAATCGGCGATTCCTGTGGACGACTCCGTGCAGCAGGTTGAAGCTCCGGAAGATCAAACCGAATCCGACGACGAATCAGCGACCGACAGATTGAAGCAGCGGCAGGGTCAAACGATGCCGCAACGTCGCGACGCGCGCGAGTTGTTCAACGCGTGGAATGATCCGTCGCCCGAGGGCGACCCGGATGAGTTGACTGGCGCCGAGGCGTGGTCTGAAGCGGAGACTCCTGAGCAGGTCCTTTTGGAAGGCGAAGTCGCCTACAACTACGACGAATGGGATCGTGAGTTAACCGATCATCGCGTCGGCTGGTGCCGCGTGGTCGAGAAGAAGGTGAAGCACGGCGACAGCAGCTTTGTCGATCAAACCAGGGAGCGGCACAAGGGAGTGATTTCGTCGATACGCCATCAGTTTCAGTTGATGAAGCCTGAGAACCTCACGCGCGTCGCGAATGAACTCGATGGTGAAGAGTTCGATCTAAACGCCGTGATCGACTATGTGATTGATCGGCGCGCAGATGGACAGCAGTCGGAACGGATTTACACGAAGCGTCTGCGACGGCGCCGCGATGTGGCGGTGTCGTTTCTGTTGGACCAGTCGTCGTCGACGGCGCGGACGATCGGGCGACATCCGTTGCAGCCGTACACGCGTCCCGGGCGGCGGATTATCGAGATCGAAAAAGAAGGTTTGGTGTTGATGAGTGAAGCGCTCGAGGCTGTTGGGGATGTGTACTCGATCAACGGGTTTACGTCAGAGGGGCGGCGGAACGTGAAGTTTTATGTCGTGAAGGATTTTGATGAGAAGTACGGCGATGAAGTGAAGCGACGGATCGGCGGTATTAACTATCAGAACAACACGCGGCTCGGAGCTGCGATCCGGCACGCGACGGCGAAACTTGCGAAACAGGATGCGCGCACGCGGTTGCTGATCGTGCTTTCCGACGGGCGGCCTTACGATCATGATTACGGCGACGCTCGCTACGCACGCGAGGACACTCGCGAAGCGTTGCGACAGGCGAAGAACGAAGGCATCACGCCGTTTTGTATCACGATCGATCGAGAGTCGGAGGCTGAGCTGCGGGATCTGTACGGGGAGGTCGGATATACGATTATCGATGATGTACTGTCTCTACCTGAACGTCTCCCCGGCATCTATCGGCGCCTGACGACATAGACCTCATTTGGACAGGATTCACAATCCTGTCTACCCCAGCCGCCGCCACCCGGCGTCTCGATGCGAATTCGATCGCCGGCTTTCAATTCATGCGATCCCTTCGCCGCGATTTTCTGTGTTCGTTTATCGCGAATGACGACGTTGACTCCGAGCGCGCCATCCGCGCCGCCAGACAATCCATAAGGTTGTCGCTTGCGGCGATCTGCAAGCAACGACATGCGC